>JABFVM010000196.1 GCA_013362785.1 Streptomyces sp.
CACGAGCGCCACCGGACCCTTCCCTGACGTTTGGTGCTCCTGGAACACTCCTTCCGCGCGCATTCCGTCACATGCCGTTCGGTCAAACCACCCTCAATGGGAAGAGGTCCCTCACTCATGCCCGAAGTCAATCGCCGCAGATTCCTCCAACTCGCGGGCGCGACCACGGCGTTCACGGCTCTGTCGAGCAGTATCCAGCGGGCCGCCGCGATTCCGGCGAATCACCGCACAGGGTCCATCGAGGACATCGAGCACATCGTCGTCCTGATGCAGGAAAACCGTTCCTTCGACCACTACTTCGGCAAGCTCCGCGGCGTCCGCGGCTTCGGCGACCCGCGCCCGGTGAAGCTGGACAACGGCAAGTCCAACTGGCACCAGTCGAACGGCACCAAGGACATCCTGCCGTTCCACCCGGACGCCGACGACCTCGGCATGCAGTTCCTGGAGGGCCTCCCGCACGGCTGGACCGACGGCCAGCAGGCGTACAACGGCGGCAAGTACGACAAGTGGGTCCCCGCCAAGGGCACCACGACCATGGCGTACCTGACCCGCGAGGACATCCCCTTCCACTACGCCCTCGCCGACGCCTTCACCGTCTGCGACGCCTACCACTGTTCGTTCATCGGCTCCACCGACCCGAACCGCTACTACATGTGGACGGGCTACACGGGCAACGACGGCACCGGCGGCGGCCCGGTCCTCGGCAACGACGAGCTCGGCTACGGCTGGACGACCTACCCGGAGCGCCTGGAGCAGGCCGGTGTCTCCTGGAAGATCTACCAGGACATCGGCAACGGCCTGGACGCGGCCGGCTCCTGGGGCTGGATCGAGGACGCCTACCGGGGCAACTACGGCGACAACTCGCTGCTGTACTTCAACAAGTACCGGGGCGCCAAGGCGGGCGAGCCCTGGTTCGACAAGGCCCGCACCGGCACCGACGCCAAGAGCGGCGAAGGCTACTTCGACCAACTGAAGGCCGACGTGAAGGCCGGGAAGCTGCCGAAGATCTCCTGGATCGCCGCGCCCGAGGCCTTCTCCGAGCACTCCAACTGGCCGTCCAACTACGGCGCCTGGTACATCGCCCAGGTCCTGGACGCCCTCACCTCCAACCCGGAGGTCTGGTCGAAGACGGCCCTGTTCATCACCTTCGACGAGAACGACGGCTTCTTCGACCACGTCGTCCCGCCGCTGCCGCCGAAGGACGCCTCCCGCGGCAAGTCCACCGTCGACGTCTCGCTCGACCTCTACAAGGGCGACAGCAACCGCCCGGCCGGCGCCTACGGCCTCGGCCCGCGGGTGCCGATGCTGGTCGTCTCGCCGTGGAGCAAGGGCGGTTACGTCTGCTCCGAGACGCTCGACCACACCTCCATCCTGCGCTTCATGGAGGCCCGCTTCGGCGTCAAGGAGACCAACGTCTCTCCCTGGCGCCGGGCCATCTGCGGCGACCTGACCTCGGCCTTCGACTTCTCGCGCAACGACAGCCGCCCGGCCGCGCTGCCGGGGACGGACGAGTACGAGCCGCCGGACCGCGTGCGTCATCCCGACTACAAGCCGACGCCGCCGGCCGACCCGGACATGCCGAAGCAGGAGCGCGGTCTGCGCCCCTCGCGCCCGCTGAAGTACGCCCCGTACGTGGACGGCTCGGTGGACGCGGCGGCCGGCCGGTTCACGCTGGCCCTCGCCTCCGGCGCCAAGGCCGGTGCCGCCTTCCACATCACGTCCGGCAACCGCACCGACGGCCCCTGGATGTACACCACCGAGGCCGGCAAGTCCCTCACGGACACCTGGAACTCGGCGTACTCGAACGGCTCGTACGACCTGACCGTGCACGGCCCGGCCGGTTTCGTGCGCTACTTCAAGGGCTCGAACAAGACGGCAGGTCCCGAGGTCACCGCCCGGCACAAGGGCGACGACATCGAGCTGATGTTCACCAACAAGGGGACGGCGAGCGTCCGCCTGAAGGTGGCCAACGGGTACGGCGGTCGCGCCACTACGGTGACGGTCGCGCCCGGCGCCACGGTGCGGCGCTGCATCGACCTGCTGGCGAGCCGGCGCTGGTACGACCTGACGGTCACCGCCGACGGCGACCCGGCGTTCCTGCGGCGGTTCGCCGGGCGCGTCGAGAACGGGCGGCCGGGTGTGAGCGACCCGGCGATCATCACGGAGTAGCCCATCACGGAGCAGTCCATGACGGAGTAGCCCGCAGTGCAGGGCTGTTCACAGCGGTGTGAGGTGCCCCGGCCCCGGCTGCCGGGGCACCAACGCCGGTCCGGGCGCGGCCGACCCGGGCAGCAACACCCGTTCCGGCGCCGCCGACGCGGGCTCCAGCGCCAGTACGGCGGCCACGGGGTGCTCGTCGTCCGTGGCGGGGTCGGCGGGCGTGAGCGCGGGTGCGGGGGCGGGCGAGGTCGGTTCGGGTGTCGCGCGGCTGAGCAGCACCACACCCCAGGACGCCAGGCCCGCCCCGGCCAGCGCGAGCAGGACGCCCGTCGCACCGCCCTGCAGCCGCTCGCCGAGCAGGACCAGCCCGATCACCACCGCCGCCAGCGGGTTCGCCAGCGTCACCACCGCGAGCGGCGCGCCGAGCCCGCCCCGGTAGGCGGTCTGCGACAGCAGCAGTCCGCTCGCCGCGAGGGCCGCGACCAGCAACGCCACCCCGATCACCTGCGGGCTGAGCAGCGGGGCCGAGTGGTCCGTCGCGGCGACCGTGACCGTCTGGGTGAGCGCCGAGGCGACACCGGAGGCGAAACCGGACGCGGTCGCGTGCCGCAGCCCCGGCCGGGCGCCCGGCCGCGACAGCATGCCGATCAGTGCCACCGTCACCCCCGCGACCGCCAGCGCCTCGGACGTGCTCAGCACCTCCTCGGGCGCGGGCCCGGACGCCGTGACGAGGAGCGCGCCCAGGCCGGCCAGCGTCAGCGCCGTACCGCGCCACTCGACCCCGCTCACACCCCGCCCCGCGAGCCGCGCGCCCAGCGGTACCGCGGCCACGAGGGTGAGCGCGCCGAGCGGCTGGACGACGGTCAGCGGGCCGTACTTCAGGGCCACCACGTGCAGCAGCGCGCCGGAGCCGTTGAGCAGGACCGACCCCCACCAGGCGCCGGAGCCCAGCAGCCGCAGCAGGCCCGAGCCGGGGGCGCGGGAGGCCAGCCGCTCCTGGGCGACGGCCGCGGCGGCATAGGCGACGGCGGAGAACAGGGACAGGACGATGGCGAGCACGGTGGCGTTCATCGGGCCGCTCCCACGAGTACGGAATCCTCGCCGACCGCTTCCTCGTCCCGGCCCGCCGGCACGGACCTCCGGGCGCCGCTTCCGGCCGTCGCCGCGGCGTGCTTCGGCAGCCGGATCACCGCGAGGGCGATACCGAGCATGGCGGCCGCCACGATCGCGTCGAGCCAGTAGTGGTTGGCCGTGCCGACGATGACCAGCAGGGTCAGCAGCGGGTGCAGCAGCCACAGCGGGCGCCAGCGGGAGCGGGTCGCCATGATCAGGCCGATCGCCACCATCAGGGCCCAGCCGAAGTGCAGCGAGGGCATCGCCGCGAACTGGTTCGACAGGTGGTCGGTCTCGGGGGAGCCGTACACGGAGGGGCCGTACAGCTGCCCGGTGTCGATCAGACCGGCCGCGGCGAGCATGCGCGGCGGGGCCAGCGGGAACGTCAGATGCACCACCAGCGCGGCGGCGGTGACCGCGGCGAGGACGCGCCGGGCCCAGACGTAGTGCGCGGGGCGCCTCAGGTACAGCCAGACCAGGAAGGCCGCGGTGGCCGGGAAGTGGACGGTCGCGTAGTAGGTGTTCGCGATGTGTATGAGCGTGTCGCTGTGCAGCAGAGCGTTCTGCACCGAGCCCTCGCCGGGCAGGTGGACGGCACGTTCGAGGTCCCACACGCGGTCGGCGTTGCGGAAGGCCTCGCCGGTGTGGCCGGTGGCCAGCTGCCGGCCCAGCTTGTAGACGAGGAAGAGCCCTGCGACGAGCAGGAGCTCACGGACCAGCGGAGGCCGCGCTATCGCGTCGGTCTCCGCCTCTGCAGGCTCGGTGCGGGCATTCATTCCCCCGGCCCTTTCGCTGAACGGTGGGTGGTGCATCGACACGTCGGCGTACCGAAACGCCTCTGTACCGATACGACACTGTACCGATACGCTGGCGTTCCGGTACAGTGGCGTTTCGGTAGACGTACGACACACTGGAAGCACGGCACCGTTCCCCGAGTGAGGAGAAGAGTCATGACGTCGCAGGCCGCGGACGGACCGGAGACGGTCGCCGCCTCGCGCCGCTCCAAGATCACGCCCGAGCGTGAGCAGGAGTTCTTCGACGCCGTGCTCGAACAGATCCGCGCGTGCGGCTACGACTCCGTCACCATGGAGGGCGTCGCCGCCAGCGCGCGCTGCAGCAAGTCCACCCTCTACCGGCAGTGGAAGACCAAGCCGCAGTTCGTGGCCGCCGCCCTGCGCGCCAGCCGGCAGACCCGTTTCGACGGCATCGACACCGGCACGCTCGCGGGGGACCTGCGCGAGGCCGCCCGGGCCGCCGGGGCGTGGTCGGGCAGGGACACCCGGCTGTTCCAGGCCCTCGGCCATGCCGTCATGCAGGACCCGGACCTGCAGCGGGCGCTGCGCGAGGCGCTCATCGACCCCGAGATCGACGCGCTGAAGGAGATCCTCCGGCGCGGGGTCGAGCGGGGCGAGGTCGCCGGGGACCATCCGGCGCTGGAGTACATCCCGGCGCAGATCTTCGGCGTGCTGCGGGCCCGGCCCGTCCTGGAGGGCCAGGACGCCGACCCCGAATACATCGTCCGGTTCGTGGAGGCCGCCGTGCTGCCGACACTGGGCCTGACCTGAGACTCAGGCCGCCGTCCACGGGATGACTGGACGGTGACCTGTTCCGCGCCGCACCGTGGGGACGGGGGCGGCGCGCACCCCCCGGCCGGGTGGGGTTCCCCTTGAGCGGAGGGGCACCCCACCCGGCCGCATCATGTTCCGGGCCGGGTCAGACGTCCTGGCCGTTGCCGCCGCCCGTGGACACCTTGATGCCCTCGGTGATCCTGTCGATGACCGACTGCTCCCCGGCGTCGACGCCGATGCGGACCACGACCATCTGCTTCTCGCTGACGGGGGAGGGGAAGGCGAGCGACTCGACGTAACCGTCGGCGCCCTTGCTCGTGACCGCCTTCCAGCGGACCAGATAGCCCTTCTGTCCGGCCACGGTCACCGCCTTGGAGGCCAGCACCTCGTGCGAGGTGATCTCGCCGTACCCCTTGCCGTAGGACTCGTCGGCGTTCTTCGAGATGTCCGCCTTGGCGATCTCCTCGGCCGTCTCGCCCTTGGTGCCGAGCGCGAGCGCGGGAGCCGAGTAGGCGCCGCCCTTCATGCAGGTCTGGGAGGTGTCCGAGGGGCACTTGTACGTCTTGTCCGACCCCACGTGCGCGCCCCAGCTGATCTGCTGGCCGTACCAGCCGTCCGGGATGGGAATGCTGATCCCGCTCACCGGGTCGGTCACCGCACCACTGTCGATCTTCGGTGCCTCGGAGCCCTCGGGGGAGGGAGACTGCCCGCCGGAACCGCCGCTGCCGCCGCCGGGACCGCCGTTGCCGCCCCCGGAGTCACCGAAGGGCCCGCCCTGACCACCGCCGGGCCCGCCCTGTCCGCCCTGTCCACCCGGGCCCTGCTGGGAGTTGGCGCCGCCGCCCGAGCCGCCGTCGGCGGTCAGCGCGTACACGCCGACGCCTATGCTCGCGAGGACGACCGCCGCCACTCCCACGGCTATGCCCGTACGCAGACCGCGCCGCCCGCCCGACTGCACCTGCCCGGGGTAGCCCGGATGCACCGGATACGCCGGATGAGCCCCGTCGGCGGGCGGCTGCACGGGATACGCCGGGTGAGCCCCGTCGGCCGGTGGCTGCACCGGATACGCGGGCACGGCCCCCTCCGCCGGCGGCTCCTGCGGAGGAGCCCCCTCGGCGGCCGACCCCGTGGGCCGGACCTGGTCCGTCCATGCCTTGCCGTCCCACCAGCGCTCGGTGGGCGGACCGTCACTTTTCCGGCCGGGGTCGGGGTACCAGCCGGGAGGAGTCACCTGCGTCATGTACCCACCGTATGAGGTGTCGGTGAAAGCCGGATGAGAGGATCCGGCCCGACGGCGGCGGAATGCCCGAGGGCTGCGGAATGTCCGCCCGCCCCGGAACCCACCCGACGTCACTCCAGCACAAGCCGCACCGGCCGCTCCCGCGCGGGCGGCGGCAGCCGTAGGCCGTCCCGGCCCGGCGTGAGGGAGCCGAGCACGCGTGCGTGCCGGGCGCCGGTGGACGCCGGGTCGGTGCCCGGTAGGCCGTGCGCGGTCAGGAAGCCCAGCACGGCGAAGGCGTACGCCTCCTTCGCGGCGGCCGGCAGCCCCAGCGTGTCGGATGTACGCAGCGCCACCCCCGCCAGCTGCTGCCCGAGCATCCGCATCAGCACGGGGTTGCGTGTCCCGCCCCCCGAGGCGATCACCTCCGTGGCGCCCACCGTACGCACGGCATCGGCGACCGTCCGTGCCGTGAGCATGGTCAGGGTCGCGACGACGTCCTCGGCGGGCAGCGTCCCGAACCCGGCCAGCGCGTCCCGCAGATGCCCGAGATGGAAGAGCTCCTTGCCCGTCGTCTTCGGAGCGGGCAGCGCGTAGTACGGCTCCTCCAGCAGCCGTTCCAGCAGCGCTTCACGCACGCTGCCGTGACCGGCCAGCGCCCCGTCGACGTCGTAGGCGAACCGTCCGCCGCTGAAGCCGCTCGCCGCCGCGTCGATCAGCGCACAGCCCGGCCCGGTGTCGAAGGCGGTGCCGTCGGGCGCGGTGAGGTTGGCGATGCCGCCCAGGTTGAGGGCGACCGGGGTGCCCGGCCGGCCGCGCAGCCACAGCAGGTCGACCAGGCTGACCAGCGGCGCGCCCTGCCCTCCGGCGGCGATGTCGCGCGGCCGGAAGTCGGCGACCACGGGCAGCCCGGTCGCCTCGGCGATCCAGGCGGGCTGCCCGAGCTGGAGCGTGCCGTGGACCTGCCCCTGCTCGGCCCAGTGATACACGGTCTGCCCGTGCGAGGCGACCAACTCGGCCCGCCCGTCGCACAGTTCACGGTCCGCGCGGACGGCCGCCGCCGCGAACGCCTGCCCGATTCGCGTGTCGAGCCGGCACACCTCGGCCATCGAGGTCCTCCCCGGCGGCAGCGCCTGCGCGAGCGCCTCGCGCAGTCCGTCGTCGTACGCCTCGCTGACCAGGCCCAGCGGCTTCAGGGCGAGGCTGTCGCCGACGAGGCTCAGGTCGGCGGCGGCCGCGTCGATGGCGTCGTACGACGTGCCCGACATCAGGCCGATCACCCGCATCCGCTCAACTCGCCTTCCTCATCGGGGACCTGGCCAGCGCGAGGATGCTCACCGCGCAGGTCGCCGCCGCGTAGTACGCGGGGATGTCCACGTTCCCGGTCCGTTCGATCGTCTCCGTGATGATGAGCCCGGCACACCCCGAGAACACCGCATTGGACAACGCGTAGGCGAGTCCCAGGCCCGTGTACCGCACCTTCGTCGGGAACAGCTCCGCGAGCATCGCCGGCCCCGGCCCTGCCATCAGCCCCACGACGGCGCCCGCGCCCCACACGGCTGCCCCCTTCACGGTGAGGGAAACGCCGGGATCCTGGAGAAGGTTGAGCAACGGCACCGCCAGGACCACCACCAGCACCGCCCCCGTCAGCATCACCGGCCGCCGGCCGAACCGGTCGCTGAGCAGTCCCGCCGGCAGGATCGTCACCGCGAAACCCAGGTTGGCCAGCACCGTCGCGACCAGCGCCTGCTGGAAGGTGGCGTCCAGCGTGGACTGCAGATAGGACGGCAGCACCACCAGGAAGGTGTATCCGGCCGCCGCCCACCCCATGATCCGCCCCGCGCCCAGCGCGATCGCCCCCACGACCTCGCGCGCGGGTGGCCGCTCGGCCTCCCGCTCCTCCCGGAACGCCGGTGTCTCGTCCAGCCTCAGCCGCAGCCACAGAGCGCCCAGCCCCATCGGCAGCGTCAGCAGGAACGGCAACCGCCAGCCCCAGGCGTCCAGTTGATGCTCCGTCAGCACCGTGGCCAGCAGCGCCGCCGCCCCCGCACCGCCCAGCAGCCCCAGCGCCACGGTGAACGACTGCCACGCCCCGTACAGCCCGCGCCGCCCGGGTGGCGCGAACTCGGTCATCACCGCCACCGCGCCCCCGAACTCCCCGCCCGCCGACAGCCCTTGCAGCACCCGCAGGAACGTCAGCAGCCAGGGGGCGAGGGCGCCGGCCGTGGCGTACGTCGGCAGCGCGCCGATCAGCGTCGTGGCCCCCGTCATCAGCAGGATCACCACGATCAGCACGGGCCTGCGGCCGATCCGGTCGCCGAGCCGGCCGAACAGGGCCGCCCCGACGGGCCGGAAGAAGAACGCCAGCGCGAACGACGCGTACGTCCTCACCAGCGCCTCGACCTCGCTGCCACCCTCCGGCGTGAAGAAGCGCGCCGCGATGATCGTCGCGAAGTAGCCGTAGACCCCGAACTCGTACCACTCGATGAAGTTGCCCACCGAGCCCGCGAGCAGGGCCCTGCGGGGCCGGACCGTGCCCCGTTCATGGATCGTCAGCGTCATTCCCGCGCCTCTTCACTGTCGGTTCGGCCGTCGGTTCTTGACTCTCCGTCGGGTTTCCCAAGGCAGGTCACGGGCCCTGCGCGTCGCCCGCCCGCACCCGGATTCACCCATCACGGCAAGAGCTGCCCGGACCGGCCTCCACTTAGGCAATCGGACGGCTACGCTCAAGCTCTGTACGTCGTTCGGGCGACTTGGGGAGGTATCGGGATGACGGAGGTACGGCCCACACAGGCCGCCTCGGCTTCCCTGTGGGAGCGCGGCGAGGAACTCGCCGCCGTCGAGCGGGCCCTCGACACCCTGTGCGCCGACAAGTCCTCGTCGGGCGGTCTGCTGGTGCTGCGGGGCGAGGCGGGACTGGGCAAGACCGCGCTGCTCGCAGAGACACGCCGCATCGCGGAGGCCCGCAACTGCACGGTGTGGTCCGCGCGCGGAAGCGAGACCCTGAGTTCCGTCCCGTTCAACGTGGTACGGCAGCTGCTGCAGCCCGCGCTGCTGTCGCTGATGCCGGAAGAGGCACGCGAATACCTCGGCGACTGGTACGACATCGCCGGACCCGCCCTCGGCATAGCGGACCCCGGCGAGCGCCCGGCCGACCCGCAGGGCGTGTGCGACGGCCTGGTCGCCGCCGTACGCCGACTGGCCCGGCGCGACTGGCCGCTGGTGCTGCTGGTCGACGACGCCCACTGGGCCGACCAGGAGACCCTGCGCTGGCTCGCCGCGTTCGCCGAGCGCCTCGCCGAACAGAGCGTCCTGGTCGTCGTGGCCCGCCGCCCCGGCGGTGTCAGCGGCGACGCCGCCCGCCATCTCGACACGGTCGCCGCCGCGGGCTCCTCCGTCGCCAACCTCAGCGCCCTCACCCCCGATGCCACCGCCGGCCTCACCCGCGCCACCCTGGGCGCGCACGCCGACGCCCCGTTCTGCCGCGAGGTCTGGGCCGTCACCGGCGGCAACCCGTACGAGACCGTCGAACTCCTCGCCAAGGTGCAGGACAGCGAGTTCGAGCCGACCGAGGCCTCGGCCGGTGAACTGCGCGCCCTGAACCGCGCGGCACGCGGCGGCGGCCTCGTCGCCCGCCTGGAGACACTCGGCATCGAGGCCACCCGGTTCGCCTGGGCGGCCGCCATCCTCGGCGCCGGCATCTCCGTCGACCTGGTGGCCGAGCTCGCCACCATGAGCCTCGACGACGCCGTGGGCTGCGCCGACCTGCTGCGCACCGCCCGTATCCTCACCGAGTCCGACCCGGCCGGCGTCCAGCCCGACGACGGCGACCTGCAGTTCGTCCACCCGCTGATCGCCACCGCCGTCTACAACTCCATCCCGGACGCCCTGCGCACCGCCATGCACGGCATCGCCGCCCGCGTCGTCACCGACAACGGCCGCGGGGCCGCGGTCGCCGCCCGCCACCTCATGGAGGTCCACCCGGACAACGACGAGGAACTCGTCGAGCAGCTGCGCGAGGCCGCCCGCGAGCACCTCGCCGTCGGCGCCCCCGACGCGGCCCGCCGCTGCCTGGATCGCGCCCTGCTGGAACCGCCGCTGCCCGAGGTCCACGCGCGCGTGCTGCATGAACTCGGCTGCGTCACCCTGCTCACCGCGCCCGCGACCACCATCGACCACCTGCAGACCGCCCTCGCCATGCCCGGCCTCGACGGCGACGAACGCGTCGACGCCGTCTACCGCCTCTCCCAGGCCCTCCTCCACAACGACCAGCTGGAGGAGGCCGTCCGCACGGTCGAGGCGGAGGCCGCCAAGCATGGCGCCGGGCCCACGAAACTCCGGCTGCAGGCCGTGCAGTTCATGTGGGAGGGCCTCCACGCGGGCGAGGCGGCCTCCCCCGGACGCTCGGCCCGTCTCGCCGAACTCGCCAGGACCTGCAGCGGCCGCGACAACTCCGAGCGCGCCCTGCTGATACTGCGCGGCTTCGACGCCATGGCCCGCGGCGAGAACGCCGAGGAGGTCGTCGAACTGTGCGACCGCGCCCTCGTCAACGGCCGGCTCGCCCCCGGACTCGGCTGGACCGACCCGGAGTGGGGCATCGAGCTGCCGATGATGCTGGCCAGCGCCTATGCCTACACCGACCGGCTCGACCGGGCCGAGGCCCTCTACAACGAGGCGCTGCGCGCCTACGAGTCCGCCGGCTGGAGCGGCGGCCACCTCGCCCTGGCCCACGCCTACGTCGGACTCGGTCTGCGCAGGCGCGGTCGGCTCCGTGAGGCGGAGTCCTCCCTGCGCAAGTCGCTGGCGCTCGCCGAGCGCGTCGGCCGCCGACTGCCCCTGCACTGGTCGGCCACCTGCAACCTCGTCGACACCCTGATCGCCCGCGGCCGTGTCGATCAGGCCTGGGAGATCGCCGAGCAGTACGGCTTCGCCCCGCCCTACCCGTCCACCATCGTCCTGCCTGACCCGCGCTCGGTCCGCGGCCGTCTGCTCCTCGCCGTCGGCCGCACCAAGGACGGCATCAACGAACTGGAGGCGGCGGAAAAGGCGGCGGCCGTACGCGGCCACCACAACCCCGTGCTCGTCCCCTGGGCCGTCGACCTCGCCAGAGCCCTCGCCGGCGAGGACCCGGCGCGTGCCGCCCGGCTCGCCGGGGACGTGCGACGGCACGCCGAGCGCTTCGGCACCGACACCGCGATCGGCGAGGCCCTGCGGTGCGCTGCCGCGTTGGAGACCGGGCAGCGCGCGGTGCGTCTGGCCGAGCAGGCGGTCACCTATCTGGAGGCCTCGCCCTGCCAGTACGAACACGCGGCCGCCCGCGTCGAGTACGGCATCGCCGCCCGCTCGTCCACGGAACTCCGGCGAGGGCTGACCCTGGCGCGGTCGTGCGGTGCGGACGGGCTGGTACTCCAGGCGGAGACGGCGCTGGCGCGCCTCTAGGGGGGCGGGAGGGGCGTTGTTCGGCTGCTGCGCCGTGGGGGCTGGTCGCGCCCACGCGGCGGAGCCGCACATCGATACAGCCCCGCGCCCCTAAAGGGGCGCGTCAGAGCTTGAGGAGTTGGTCTGTGACGGTGGCCAGTCGTCGCCGCACATCCGGGTCGTACGTGCCGTCAAGCGCCCGGGACGGGCTCGTGCCGTCGAAGTACCTGCCCGTGCCCAGGTCCTGTGTCGCCAGGGCCAGTACCCCCGGCGCGCCGTCGGCGACCGTGTTCCAGGGCGTGATGCCGCCCTCGTGGACCATCCCCGTGTCCATGTAGGTCGCAGGGTGCAGCACGTTGACCGAGACGCCGGTGCCTTCCAGCTCCTCGGCGAGAGTGAACGTATGGGCGGCGAGGGCGAACTTGCTGCGGCAGTACGCCGAGACACCGTCGTAGCCGCGGGTCAGCTCGGGGTCGTCGGGATCGAGGGGTTCCTGCCCGGCGGAGCCGACGTTCACGATCCGGGCGGGGGCGTTCGCGCGCAGCACGGGAAGCAGGGCGCGGGTGAGCGCGACCGGTGCCAAGTAGTTCACCGCCAGCCGCAGTTCATGCCCGTCGACGCTGAGCTCACGCCCCGCGCCGGGCGAACCGAAGCCCACTCCCGCATTGTTGATCAGCACATCGAGCTCCGGATGCTCCCCGGCGACATGGGCGGCCAGCTCCCGCACCTGCCCCAGCGAGGCCAGATCCGCGACGAACCCCTCGGCCTCGCCCTCGCCGCGCAGCTCCTCCACCAGCTGCTCCGTACGGCCCGCGTCCCGGCCGTGCGCGAGCACCCGGTGCCCGGCACGGACCAGCTCGAAGGCGACGTAGCGGCCGAGACCCGAGGTGGCGCCGGTGATCAGAATGGTGGACATGCCTCCACCGTAGGCACGGGGCGCGGACATGTGCGAGGTGCTGCTGAAGCTACGACCAGCAGGGTCACCCTTCCTCCTCCGCGAGGACGCGCTGCGCCGCCGCGAACGCCGAGTTCGCCGCCGGAACCCCGCAGTACACGGCCGTCTGCAGCAGTACGGCGCCGATCTCGTCCGGCGTCAGCCCGTTGCGCCGGGCCGCCCGGACGTGCATGGCCAGCTCGTCGTAGTGACCGTGCGCGACCAGCGCCGTCAGGGTGATCATGCTGCGCTCACGGCGGGTGAGGGTGGGGTCGGTCCAGATCTCGCCCCAGGCGTAGCGCGAGATGAAGTCCTGGAAGCGTGCGGTGAAGGGGGTCTGCCGGGCCTGCGCGCGGTCGACGTGGGTGTCGCCGAGCACCTCGCGCCGCACTTCCATGCCGCGTTTGGCGCCGCCGTCGAGGTGCGCCCGCAGCGCCGTCAGCACCGCTTCCGGGCACTGCGCGGGCGCCAGGTGGGAGGCGCCCGGGATCTCGACCAGCGCGGCTCCGGGCACGGCGTCCGCGATCTCCCGCAGGTGGGCGGGCGGGGTCGCGGGGTCCTCGCGTCCGGCGATCAGCAGCGTCGGCGCGGAGATCTCGGCGAGCCGGTCCCGCAGGTCGAAGGCGGCCAGCGCGTCACAGCAGGCGGCGTAGGCGGCCGGGTCGGCGTCCCGGTGGTCCTGGACCAGCCGCGGCACGGTGAAGCCGGGCGTGAACCAGCGGGCGTTCGCGTTCTCCGCCAGCGAGGCGAGCCCCTCGCCGCGCACCAGGGCGGCCCGCTCCTCCCACGGCTTGGCACCGTTGAAGTGCGCCGACGAACAGATCACGGCCAGGGAGGTGACCCGCTCAGGGTGGTGCGCCGCCAGATGCAGGCCCACCGCGCCACCGAGCGAGACCCCCGCGTACGCGAACCGCTCGATGCCGAGGGAGTCGGCGAGCGCGAGCACCAGTCCGGCGAGGTCACCGACCGTCGCACCGGCCCCGACGAGATCGGCCGCCGAGCCGCCGTGCCCCGGCAGATCCCAGCGGACCACGCGATGGGTTGTCGACAGTTCGGGTGCGACCTTGTCCCACAGGGCATACGACGTGCCGAGCGAGGGCCCGAGCAGCAGCGGGGGTGCGGAAGTGGGCCCTTCGGCGCGGTGGTTGAGGAGGTGGTGGGTCAACGTCGCTCCAGGGCACGGTCGGTGAGGGCTCCGGCGGAGCCGGTGTAGTGGGTGGGGTCGAGGTCGACGTCCGCGAGCTCCGGCGCCTCGGCGAGCGGGCGTCCCCCGGCGGCCAGCCGGGTGAGCAGCTCCTTGGCGCGGGCCCGGCCCAGCACCGGGGCCAGCTCGGCGGACAGCCGCTCGGAGACGATCAACCCGTGGGTGAGATCGAGGTGTTCACGCATCGCATCGGGCCTGACCCGCAGCCCCTCGGCCAGCTCCACGGCGTCCCGGGCGGCTCCGCCGACCAGCCGCAGCAGCTCCCGCAGCGGCTCCCACTCGGCATGCCAGGCCCCCGCCGGACGCTCGTCCTCCGCCGCCAGCGACCCGTACAGCGTGGCCGCGAGCTGAGGCGCCCGCCGCGCCGCGGAGGCGATGAGCGTGGACCGTACCGGATTGGACTTGTGCGGCATCGCGGACGAGCCCCCGCCACTGCACTCCGCGACCTCGGCGATCTCGGTGCGGGACAGGGTGAGGACATCCACCGCGACCTTGCCGAGCGCGCCCGCCGTGAAGGCCAGGCACCCGGCGAGATCGGCGATCGGTGTGCGCAGGGTGTGCCAGGGCAGGTCGGGGGCGCGGAGGCCGAGTTCGCGGGCGTACGCCGCCAAAAGCGCGGTCGGATCGCTCGCTCCGTACGCCCCGAAGGCTGCCAACGTCCCTGCCGCGCCCCCGAGTTGGGCGGGCAGCGAGTCCCGTACGGCCGACACTCGGTCCCGTGCGTCGAGGACCAACGACCGCCAGCCGGCCGCCTTCAGCCCGAACGTCGTCGGTACGGCGTGCTGGGTGAGCGTCCGTCCCGGCATCGCGGTGTCGCGGTGCTCCGCGGCCAGCCGGGCGAGCGCCCGTTCGGTGCGGCCGAGGTCGCCGAGGACCAGGTCGAGGGTGCGGGCGGCGACCAGCATCGTCGCCGTGTCCATGATGTCCTGGCTGGTCGCGCCCCGGTGGACATAGGGGCCGTACTCCTCGCCGACGGCCGTCGTCAGCTCGCCGACCAGCGGAATGACCGGGTTGCCGCCGGCCCGGGCGCGCCCGGCGAGGGAGCGCAGGTCGAAGCGGCCGGCGTCGGCCGCCCCGGTCACCGCCGACGCGGCCTCGGCCGGGGCGAGGTCGAGGGCCGCCTGGGCCCGGGTGAGGGCGGCCTCCGCGTCCAGCAGGGCCTGGAGGTAGGCCGTGTCGCCGGTCGCGGAGGCGGCGGGGGAGCCTGCCCACCCCGGGGCGAGCAGGCCGGGGTCGGCGTCGGTGTCGGCTTCTGTCTCGGGTTCGGCGGGTGGCGTCACTGGAACTCCAGGAAGACCGTCTCGCCTTCGCCCTGAAGGCGGATGTCGAAACGGTACGTTCCGTTGCCCTGCTCCACCGCGATCAGCGTGTCGCGGCGCTCCGCGTCCACCCGGGACAGCAGCGGGTCCGCGGCGAGCGCGGCCTCGTCGCCCGGCAGGTAGATCCGGGTGAACAGGTGCACCAGCAGCCCGCGCGCGAACACACACACGCTGAGATACGGCGCGCTCTGCCCGCGCGCCCCGGGCCGCAGCGTCCGCGCCGTCCAGTGGCCGTTCGCGTCCGTCTGGATCCGCCCCCAGCCGGTGAACTCCACCCCGTTGCGGCCCAGGAAGCCGCCGCTGGCCGGGTCGCGCCGCATCGAGCCGTCGGCCTGCGGGACATTGCCGTCCGGGTCGGCGCCCCACAGCTCCACGAAGGCGTCCGGAAGCGGGTTGCCCTCGCCGTCCAGGACGTATCCCCGGAGGGCGATCGTGTCCGGGTGGCCGACGGGGGCGATGTCACCTCCGCCGGGGAAGGGCAGGGCGTGGCCGTAGAAGGGGCCGACCGTGTGCGACGGGGTGGGGAGCACGGTCTCGGGACGGCTCGGGTCGATCTTCGTCATGGCAGGTCAGCGCCCTTCTTCGAGCCACGTGGCGTTCGGCCCGTCCAGCACGATGTCCCAGTGGTAGCCCATCGAGAACTCCGGCACCGACAGGCTGTGGTCGTACGTCGCGACCAGCCGCTGCCGGGCCGCGTCGTCCGTGACGGACTGGATGATCGGGTCGTACGGGAACAGCGGGTCGCTCGGGAAGTACATCTGTGTCACGAGCCGCTGGGTGAACGCCGTGCCGAACAGCGAGAAGTGGATGTGCGCCGGCCGCCACGCGTTGACGTGCTGGCGCCACGGGTACGGGCCCGGCTGGACGGTGGTGAAGCGGTAGAAGCCGCGGTCGTCGGTCAGGGTGCGGCCGACGCCCGAGAAGTTCGGGTCCAGCGGCGCGTCGTGCTGCTCACGCTGATGCGCGTAGCGGCCGGCCGAGTTCGCCTGCCAGATCTCGACCAGCTGGCCCCGGATCGGGCGGCCGTTCGCGTCGAGGAGACGGCCCTCGACGGTGATGCGCTCGCCGATCGGCTCCCCGTTGTGCTGCCGGGTGAGGTCGTTGTCGATCTCGGTGATGTCGCGCTCGCCGAAGGCGGGGGAGTGCAGCTCCACCAGCTCCGGGTCCTTGCTGACGTCGATGGAGACGGGCGGCTGCTTGGGGTGGCGCAGGACCGAGGAGCGGTACGGCGCGTAGTCGCGGCGCGGTTGGTGCTCCACGGGGGCCCCGTCGGCGATCCGCTTCTCGTACGCGGCGTGCTCGGCCGCGATCTCCTGGTCGATGTCGTGCTGGGTGAGAGTCATGGGGTTTCCTCGGGGGTCTTCAGCGTTCGAGGACGAGGGCGAGGCCCTGGCCGACGCCGATGCACAGGGTGGCGACGCCGACGCCGGCGCCCTTGCGGGCGAGTTGGTGGGCGACCGTGCCGGCGAGCCGGGCACCGGACGCGCCGAGCGGGTGGCCGAGGGCGATGGCGCCGCCCTGCGGGTTGAGGACCGCCGGGTCGAACTCGGGCCACTCGGCGACACAGCCCAGCACCTGGGCGGCGAAGGCCTCGTTGAGCTCCAGCACGTCCAGGTCGGCGAAGGTCCTGCCCGCCTTGGCCAGGGCGCGGTTGACGGCTTCGACGGGGGCGAGGCCGAAGTAGTGCGGGTCGAGCGCGTTCACGCCGGTGGCGGAGATCCGGGCGAGGGGTTCGCGGCCGGTGGCCTTCAGGCCCTCCTCGTCGGTCAGCAGCAGGGCGGCGGCACCGTCGTTGAGCGGGGAGGCGTTGCCCGCCGTGACGGTGCCGTTCTCGGTGCGGAACGACGGCTTCAGCCTGGCCATCGCGGCCAGGGAGGCATCGGGGCGTACACACTCGTCGGCGGCGAGGACGACCGGGTCGCCCTTGCGCTGCGGGATCGACACGGGCGCGAGCTCGGCGTCGAACAGGCCCTGCTGCTGGGCCTGCGCGGCCTTCTGATGGGAGGCCAGCGCGTACTCGTCCTGCTGCTCCCGGCCGATCTTGTGCTTGTCGGCGATCAGTTCGGCCGACTCGCCGAGCGGGATGGTCCACTGCGGCTCCATCCGCGGGTTGACCATGCGCCAGCCCAGGGTGGTGGAGTACAGCTCGGTGTGCGCGGCCGGGAAGGGCTTGTCGGACTTGGGCAGGACGTACGGCGCCCGCGTCATCGACTCGACACCTCCGGCCACGGCGATGGAGGCGTCCCCGACGGCGATGGCGCGGGCCGCCTGGATCACCGCTTCGAGGCCGGAGGCGCACAGCCGGTTGACCGTCACGCCGGGCACGGAGGTGGGCAGGCCGGCCAGGAGGGCGGCCATGCGGGCGACGTTGCGGTTCTCCTCGCCGGCGCCGTTGGCGTTGCCGAGGTAGACGTCCTCGATCCGGGACGGGTCCAGGTCGGGCGTGCGGGCGAGGAGTTCGCGGACGGCGTGGGCGGCCAGGTCGTCCGGGCGCACGCCCGCCAGGCCGCCGTTGTAGCGGCCGACCGGGGTGCGGACCGCGTCCACGAGATAGACGGTCTTCGCGGTCTTCACAACAGGCCCTCCGTGACGGTGAGTTTGGCGTCGGTCTTCGCGATGATCTCGTCCGCGCTCACACCGGGCGCGGTCTCGGTCAGCACCAGACCGTCGTCCGTGACGTCCAGGACACCGAGGTCGGTGATGATCCGGTTCACACACGCCTTGCCGGTGAGCGGCAGCGCGCACTCGCTGAGGATCTTCGGCGAGCCGTCCTTGGCGGTGTGGGTCATCACCACGATGACGGTGCGGGCGCCGTGCACCAGGTCCATCGCCCCGCCGATCCCGGTGATCATCTTGCCCGGGATGGCCCAGTTCGCCAGGTCACCGCCCTGCGACACCTGCATCGCGCCGAGCACGGCGACATCGATGTGCCCGCCGCGGATCATCGAGAAGGACAGCGCCGAGTCGAAGAAGGACGCCCCCGGCAGGACCGTCACGGTCTCCTTCCCGGCGTTGATCAGGTCCGGGTCGACCTGGTCCTCGGTGGGGTAGGGGCCGGTGCCGAGAATGCCGTTCTCCGACTCCAGGACCACCTCCACGCCCTCCGGGAGATAGTTCGGGATCAGCGTCGGCAGACCGATGCCGAGATTGACGTACTGACCGTCTTCGAGCTCACGCGCCGCGCGCGCCGCCATCTCCTCGCGGGTCCAGGCCATCAGCCGCTCACCGTCCCTCGTGCCGCAGGCGCGGAAACCGTGCGCTGTTCGATCTGTTTGTCGGCGGCCTGCTCCGGGGTCAGCGCCACCACCCGCTGCACGAAGATCCCCGGCAGATGCACCGCGTCCGGATCGATCCCGCCCGGCTCCACGAGTTCCTCCACCTCGGCGATGGTCACCCGCCCGGCCATCGCCGCCAGCGGGTTGAAGTTCCGGGACGACTTGTTGAAGACGAGGTTGCCGTGCCGGTCGCCCTTGGCCGCCCGGACCAGCGCGAAGTCGGTGCGGATGCCGCGCTCCAGCACGTACTCGGTGCCGTCGAACTCCCGTACCTCCTTGGGCGGCGAGGCCAGCGAGACCCCGCCGGAGCCGTCGTAGCGCCAGGGCAGCCCGCCCTCGGCGACCTGCGTGCCCACGCCGGCCGGCGTGTAGAAGGCGGGGATCCCGGCCCCGCCGGCCCGCAACCGCTCCGCCAGCGTGCCCTGCGGGATCATCTCCACCTCCAGCTCCCCGCCCAGGTACTGCCGCGCGAACTCCTTGTTCGCCCCGATGTAGGAACCGGTGACCCGCGCGATCCGCCCCGCCGACAACAGCACCGCCAGGCCGGACTCCATCGCTCCGCAGTTGTTCGAGACCACCCGCAGCCCGCCGACCCCACGCTCGAACAGCGCCTGGATCAATACGTTCGGCACACCGCTCAGCCCGAAACCACCCACCGCGAGCGACGCCCCGTCACCCACATCGGCCACCGCCTCCGAGGCCGTGGCGACCACCTTGTCCATCCGAGAAGCCCCATCTCTTCCGAGCCTTCAGCACCTGGATTAGTCAGGGCACTGATTATTTCAGCGAGGTTGGCTCTCACGCTGCCATCGGAGCCGGAAGCCGTCAAGGCCTCGGTAAATGCGAGAACAGGGTGCCGCTCATCTCGAAGCCAGGCCCGCGATGGTCCGGTATTGTTCAGTGCACCGACGAATGACTCCGACGAATGACACCGACGAATCCGACCAGGGGGAGCGCGCATGGCCGCCGTGGATCTCACCACCCACCCCGGGCATCTGGCCCGGCGGCTCCAGCAGGCGCACTACCTGCTGTGGAACACGATGGTGTCCGAGGAGATCACCTCGCCCCAGTTCGCCGTCCTCAACACGCTCGTCGCCGAGCCGGGCCTGGACCAGCGGACGGTGGGGGAGCGGGTCGGGCTCGACCGGTCCACCATCGCCGAGGTGATCAGCCGGCTCGGTCGCCGAGGGCTGCTCGACAAGGTCCGCGACCCCCAGGACGGCCGCCGCTTCCTGCTGCGCCTCACGGACGAGGGGCTGCGGACGCACAAGAAGCTGACCGTGCGCACGGCCCGGATGAACCAGGTCTTCCTGGCCCCGCTGTCCGCCGAGGAACAGACGCTGTTCTTCGATCTGATCCGGCGTGTCTCGGACGCGGCCGAGGGGCTGCGCAATCCGGCGGAACCCCTCGTCGCGCAGCCCTGAACACAGCTCTGACCGCAGCTCTGGTCGCAGCCCTGACCGCCGCCCGGACGCTCAGTGCGCCGTGGCGAACACCACCCACACCTGGCCGTGCTGGAACTTCATCGGCTTGCCGTTGCGGGTCGTGAACGTCGTGCCGGCCGACGCCTTCGGACGCTTCCACTTCACACCGTCGTAGGCGAGTCCGTCCCGCAGCACCGTCGCCTTCCCGGCGCCGACCGTCTCGGAGTACGGCGTGTTGTTGCCGAGGAAGTCATGGAACCTGGACTCGCGCACCTTCACGTACTGCACGACGACCGTCCCGGCCGTCACCCGCCGCCCGTCCGTCGTCCTGGCGGCCTGGCCGTCCATGGCGACCAGCCAGCAGTTCCGGCTGCTGGACCAGGTGAAGGAGTACCGGGCCGCTTCGAAGCGCACCGACCGCGAGTGCACGGCCTTGCCGCCCGCGGGGGCGGCGCCGAAGCGGAAGCCGGTCGTCAGGACGTCCGTTCCCGGGGCGGGGGACATCAGCCGGCGGGGCCGCAGATAGAGGTTGTGCGGTGAGGGCCTCTTCTTGTAGCGGAAGTACGCGTTGGTCGCCTTCTCGGGCGGCTCCGCCCGCACCGATGTCTTGTCGATCAGCGGCAGGAGCTTGCGCTGGGCCCCGGAGAAGGCGAGCGTCGGCCGGTCGAACTGGCGCAGCAGCTCCAGGTCGCTCTCGCGGGCGCTGCGTACCGGCCCGACGACCTTCGGCAGCTTCTGCGCGTACATCGCCATCAGCCGGCTGAGCCCGCCCTCGACCTGCTCGACGTACACGATGTCCGCCTCGTTCAGGCCCGTGTGGGGCCGTGCGGCGCGCACGTTGTCGATCTTCACGGCCAGGATCGACTTGTACTTCGCCCTGCTCTTGTTCTCACTCGGCGCGGGGGGCTGTTGCTTGCCGCGGCCGTCGTCGCGTGAGTCGTCGGAGGTCGTGCAGCCGGCCGCCAAGGAGGCCGTCATCAGGGCGGCCAGCAGAGCCGCTGTCGCCGTGGTGCCTCTCGTGCGGACCCCTCGCTGTCTGCCCACCGTTGTCACCCGCCACCACCCACCCAGTCCATTTCACTAATTGTGCGCTTATAAGTTCATAGGTGCCCATACCCGATCGGTTGGTGCGGCGCGCGCGAATCCATCGATCGGCCCATGGCCCGTGGCGACGGTTCGGCGGGGGAGCGCGCGGGTACCCGGCGCCCACCGCAGCAGCGGACGCACACGTGACGGAGGGAGCACGGGGCGATGAGGGCTGTGACCTGGCAGGGCAAGCGCGAGGTGCGCGTGGAGAACGTGCCGGACCCGCGGATCGAGGCGCCGACGGACGCGGTCGTCCGGATCACGTCCACCGGTCTGTGCGGCTCCGACCTGCATCTGTACGAGGTGCTCACGCCGTTCATGACGCCGGGGGACATCCTCGGCCATGAGCCGATCGGCATCGTCGAGGAGGTCGGCGCCGGGGTGCCCGATCTGCAGGCGGGGGACCGGGTCGTGGTGCCGTTCCAGATCGCCTGCGGCAACTGCTGGATGTGCCTGACCGGGCTGCCGACCCAGTGCGAGACCACCCAGGTCACCGGCGAGGGCATGGGCGCCGCCCTGTTCGGCTACACCCGTCTGTACGGTGCCGTGCCGGGCGCCCAGGCGGAGTATCTGCGGGTCCCGCAGGCGCAGTACGGCCCGATCAAGATCCCCGACGGCCCGCCCGACGACCGGTTCGTCTACCTCTCCGACGTCCTGCCCACCGCCTGGCAGGCGGTCCGCTACGCCGAGGTCCCGCAGGGCGGCAGTATCGCCGTGCTCGGCCTCGGCCCGATCGGCGACATGGCCTGCCGGGTCGCCCAGGTGCTGGGCGCGGGGCGGGTGTTCGGCGTGGACCTGGTGTCCCACCGGCTTCAGCGGGCCCGGGAGCGGGGCGTGGAGACGTACGACCTGAGGAGCTTCCACGACGAGAAGGAGCTCGTCGCCGCCATCCGTGACGAGACCGACGGCCGTGGGCCCGACGCCGTGATCGACGCGGTCGGCACCGAGGCGCACGGCAGCGCCGCCGCCCGGCTGGCCCAGCAGGCCTCGGCGATGCTGCCGCGCAGGCTGGGCGCACCGCTCGCCGAACGCTTCAGCGTCGACCGGCTCGCCGCCCTGCACACCGCCATCGACCTGGTGCGGCGCGGCGGCACGATCTCCCTGTCCGGGGTGTACGGCGGCACCGCGGACCCGCTGCCGATGCTCACCCTGTTCGACAAGCAGCTCCAGATCCGGATGGGGCAGGCCAATGTGCGCCGCTGGAGCGACGACATCCTGCCGTACCTGACCGACGAGGACCCCCTCGGCGTGGACGACTTCGCCACCCACCGGCTGCCGCTGACGGACGCGCCGCACGCGTACGAGATGTTCCAGCACAAGCAGGACGGCGCGGTGAAGGTGCTGATGCAGCCGTGACCGTGGCCGTGGCCGCGTGCCTCCTGGCGTGACCCGGCCTGCGCGTCGGGCCCGCGGTGCGTGCGGCCCCCCATGGCCGTCGGCCCCCCGTGTCCGTCGGCCCCCCGTGGCCGTCGGCCCCGCGTGGCCCTCAGGCCTGCGGCGCGAAGATCTCCGCGAGGTCGTAGCGCACCGGCTCCTCCAGCTGCGCGTAGGTGCAGCTGGTCGGGGTGCGGTCCGGGCGCCAGCGGCGGAAGCGGGCCGTGTGCCGGAAGCGCACGCCGTTCTCCATGTGGTCGTAGGCCACCTCGGCCACCCGCTCCGGCCGGAGCGGCACCCAGGACAGGTCCTTCTTGCCCGACCAGCGGCTCGGCGCGCCCGGCAGCCGCGCCGACTCATGGGCCGCCTCGTCGGACCAGGCCGCCCACGGATGCCCCGCGGCGTCCGCCATGCGCAGCGGCTCCAGCTCCTCGATCAGCTCGGCCCGCCGCTTCATGGGGAACGCGGCCGACACGCCCACATGCTGGAGCGTGCCCTGGTCGTCGTACAGGCCGAGCAGCAGGGAACCCACGATCGGTCCGCTCTTGTGCAGCCGGTAGCCCGCGACGACCACATCCGCCGTCCGCTCGTGCTTGATCTTGAACATGGCGCGCTCGTCCTGGAGATAGCGCAGGGTGAGCGGCTTGGCGATGACACCGTCCAGACCCGCCCCCTCGTACTGCTCGAACCACCCCCGCGCCGTCTCGATGTCCGTCGTCGCCGGCGCCACATGCACCGGCGACGTCACCCCGGACAACGCCATCGTGAGCAGCGCCCGCCGGTCCGCCAGCGGCGTCTGGAGCAGCGACTGGTCGGCCAGCGCCAGCAGGTCGAAGGCCACGAACGACGCCGGGGTCCGCTCGGCCAGCATCCGCACCCGGGAGTCCGCCGGGTGGATGCGCTCGGTGAGCGCGTCGAAGTCCAGCCGCCCCTCCCGTGCGATGACGATCTCCCCGTCCAGCACGCACCGCTCAGGCAGCCGCTCCTTCAGCCCCGCCGCCAGCTCGGGAAAGTACCTGGTCAGCGGCTTGGTGGTACGGCTGCCCAGCTCGACCTCGTCCCGGTCGCGGAACACGATCGCCCGGAACCCGTCCCACTTCGCCTCGTACTGCATGCCCGGCGGGATCTTCGCCACCGACTTGGCGAGCATCGGCTTCACGGGCGGCATCACCGGCAGGTCCATGGTCCGATTCTGCTCGCACACGACCATGAACGCCCGGTGTGCGAGGTGCCCGTGCTGCGCCTACCGTGGCTCGCATGGGCGAAGCGGTGGAGCTGGAGGCGGGCGGCAGAACCGTGCGCCTCTCCAATCCGGGCAAGATCTTCTTCCCGGAACCCGGCTTCACCAAGCTGGACCTCGCCCGGTACTACATCGCCGTCGGCCCCGGCATCCTGCGCGCCCTGCGCGACCGCCCCACCACCCTGGAGCGCTACCCGGACGGCGTCACCGGCGAGTCCTTCTTCCAGAAACGGGCGCCCAAGAACATGCCCGACTGGATCCCCACCGCCCACATCACCTTCCCCAGCGGCCGCAGCGCCGACGAGATGTGCCCCACCGAGGAGGCCGCCGTCCTGTGGGCCGCCCAGTACGGCACGCTCACCTTCCACCCCTGGCCCGTACGCCGCGACGACGTCGACCGCCCCGACGAACTGCGCCTCGACCTCGACCCGCAGCCCGGCACCGACTTCGACGACGCCGTCCGCGCCGCCCATGAACTACGCGCCGTCCTGGACGAGTTCGGCGGCCTGCGCGGCTGGCCCAAGACCTCCGGCGGCCGGGGCCTGCACGTCTTCGTCCCCATCGAGCCACGCTGGACCTTCACACAGGTCCGGCGCGCCGCCATCGCCGTCGGCCGGGAGTTGGAACGCCGGATGCCGGAGCAGGTGACCATCAAGTGGTGGAAGGAGGAGCGGGGCGAGCGCATCTTCGTGGACTACAACCAGACGGCCCGCGACCGGACCATCGCCTCGGCCTATTCGGTACGGCCCCGTCCGCACGCCCCCGTCTCCGCGCCCCTGACCTGGGACGAGGTCGGCTCGGCCCACCCGCAGGACTTCGACATCGCGACCATGCCCGCGCGCTTCGCCGAACTCGGCGACGTGCACGCGGACATGGACGACCATCGCTTCTCGCTGGACGCGCTCCTGGAGCTCGCCAACAAGGACGAACGGGACCACGGGCTCGGCGATCTGCCGTACCCGCCCGAGTACCCGAAGATGCCGGGTGAGCCCAAGCGGGTACAGCCGAGCCGAGCCCGTAAGGATGGATCTACCTAGGGCAACTCCTTGATCCGGATGTCCCGGTACGACACCACGTCCGTCGTGCCGTGCACCTGGAGCCCGACGTACCCGTAGGCGAAACGTCGCCCGTCCGTGCCCGGGTCGTCCGAGCGGGGCGGGGTGAAGTCCTGGCCGCCGGTGTTGTCGAACTCGTTGATCAGTACGCCGTTGCGGTAGACCGAGTAGTGCTGGTCGACGACGCGGATCTCGTAGTCGTTCCAGGTCCCCTTCTGTGTGACGCCGGCACCGGCGAGGCCCACCCGGTCGAAGCCGTAGACCGAGCCCGTCTTGTACATGTCGCCGTCGGGCCGGTCGAGCACCTGCACTTCGTGCCCGTACTTGATGGCGACCCACTCCGGCCGCGACTCCTCGGGGTGGTCATGGACCCACGGGAAGCGCACGAACACACCCGAGTTGGCGTTGCCCGTGCCCGGGGCGTCGTCCCGCCACTGGAGACGGAGCGAGAAGTCGCCGTACTTGCGCTGCGGGAACCACAGCATGCCCAGGCCGGGCTTGGTCGTCCCGCTGGTGATCGTGCCGTCGTCGTTCCGCGCGAACGAACCGCCGCCCACCTGCTGCCACTTGGCGAACGACTCCGCGCTGCCGTCCAGGATGGCGCGGTAGCCCTCGGTCTGCCCGGGCCTGCCGATCCCCGACTCGCGGGCGGCCTTGCGGACGGCGTCGTACTCGCGCTGGTCGATCACTCCGTCCTTGAGCAACTTGTCCAGGACCGTCTTCACATGCTTGAGGAACAGCGCCTGGGACGTCCACTCCTTCTCGTCCTCGATCAACTCGTTGATCCGGCACCGGCTGTTGGTGAGCCGGTTCGGCACACCGGAGTCGACCGTGCCGACGATCACCGTCAACCGCTCGTCGAACTCCGGGCAGTTGGGCGCCGGTACCTGACCGGACACCACGGTGAAGGTCACCGTACGGGCGGCGGAGGTGTTGCCCGCCTTGTCGGTGGCCCGGTAGCCGAGGGTGTGGGTGCCGGCGCGGTCGACCACCACGGGGGCGGTGTAGGCAAGGTATGGTCCACCGTCGATCGAGTACTCGATCCGGTCGACACCCGAGCCGTGCGCGTCGGCTGCCGTGACCGTCACCTTGGCGTTGCCGATGTACGCCCCGTCGGAGTTCTTCGTGCCCTCGACGCTCACGCCGGTCACCGGCGGCGTCGTGTCCGGCGCGGGCGACGCCACGACCGTGAACTGCACACTCTTCTCCGCCGCGACGTTGCCCGCCTTGTCGGTGGCCCGGTAGCGCACCGTATGCGTACCGACCTGATGCACCATCACCGGCGAGGTGTACGCCTGCCAGGCACCCGAGCCGACCGCGTACTCGATGGTGTTGACGCCGGAACCGGTGTCGGAGGCGGACACCGTGACCGTCGCCATGTCGATGTACGTGCCGTCGGGATTGCGCTCACCGCTGACCGTCGCCGACGTCTCCGGCGGCGCCGTGTCGTCGGTCGGCGGCGCGACGACCGTGAACGCGGCGCTCTTCTCCGCCGAGACGTTCCCCGCCTTGTCGAAGGCGCGGTAGCGGATCTTGTGATCGCCCACCTGGTCGACGACGACCGGGGTGGTGTACGGCGTCCAGGCGCCCGCGTCACCGACCGCGTACTCGACGCGGTCGACGCCGGAGCCGCCCTCGTTGTCGGTGGCGTGGACGGCCACGCTCGCCGAACCGACGTACTGTCCCTGCGCGTTCTGCGTCCCGCTGACGTGGGCCGACGCCTCGGGCGGTGTGGTGTCCTGGCCGCTGCCCTCGGTCACCACCAGGATGCCCTGCATCTGCCCGTGGCCGGGGATCGTGCAGTAGTAGCGGTAGCGGCCCGGGGTGAGGGTGACCTCGGCGGTGTGCTTGCCGCCCTGGTCGTCGTTCGGGTTGGCGAGGATGTTCAGCTGGACGTCGTTGTTGAACTCCGGGTCGGAGGTGTCGAACGTCAGCGTGTGCGGCATTCCGGTGGTGTTGCCGGTCGCCGTGCTGTTCTCGAAGACGATCGTCGTCGTGCCCGCCACGGCCGTCGTGGGCGCCGACCCGTACTTGGTGATGTCGTCGCCCGCCGTCCAGGTGAGCACCTGCGCGGCGGCCGCGGTCGAGCCGTCGGGCTGTCCGACCGCGACGGGCGCGGACTGCAGCCCCAGCATCACGAGCAGCACGGCCAACAGGGCCGTCCAGACTCTTCGCTGATGTCGTCGGCGTATCACCGGTCTCCTCCTCTCGCCAGCTGATCGGCGGCCGGGGTCGGCCCGCCGCCCGTGTAGGTGACCCGCCACAGCGCCGACCTGGGGTCCGAGGTGAAGAAGCCGCGGCCGTAGTCGAGCACATACAGGGCGCCGTCCGGACCGAACTTCCAGTCCATGAGGTTCTTGATGCCGTCGTTGCCGATCGGCACGATCTTCTTCAGCGACTCCGAGTGGACCGGCAGACCGCCGTCACCGTGCGTCTTCGGGTCGGTGATCACGGCGTTGCGCGGCTGGTCGGCGTCGTAGAAGTCGCCGACGAACCACTTGCCGTCCCAGTAGGCCGGCCACTTGACGTCACTGGTGGCCGAGACGGCGTCGTACCGGTAGACCGGCCCGTTCATCGCGGCCTGTCCGCCGCCCTTGAGCCACGGCAGCAGATAGGTGGACTCCTCCTGCTTGTACGACGGCACGCCGTTGGCGTCGCGCGGGAAGTCCGGGGCGCCGCCCTGCGGGGAGTACCAGATGTTGTTGCCGGTGACCGGCGGCAGGTTGACGAGGCCGTCGTTGTTCGGCGACTCGTTCTTCGGGTGGTCGCAGTCGTACCAGCCCAGCGGCTTGCTCGGATCGGGCAGATTGCGGTCCCGGTAGGGCTGCTTGTTGCCCATGCAGTACGGCCAGCCCCGGTTGCTCGCCCTGGTGATGACGGCGAAGGTGTCGTACTTGGCCGGGCCCCAGGTCGTGGAGGGCGCCGAGGCGTCCGGGCCGACCCAGCCCGCGTAGAGGATGTCGGTCTGCTTGTCGACGAAGATGCGGGCGGGGTTCCTGACGCCCATCACATAGATCTCGCCGCGCGTCTTGCCGCCGCCCTCGTCGGTCTCCCGGCCCGTGAAGAGGTTGCCGTCCGGCAGGGTGTACGTGCCGTCCGGCTCGGGGTGGATGCGCAGGATCTTGCCGTTGAGGTTGTTGGTGTTGCCGGCGGTGCGGCGCGCGTCGGCGAAGGAGACGCCCTTGTACTTGGGCTCGGGGTTGTTGCCCGAGTAACCGTCGCTGAAGCGGCTGGAGTTGTTGTCGCCGGTCGCGATGTACAGGTTGCCCTTGGAGTCCCAGGACATCCCGCCGCCCGCGTGGCAGCAACTGTGGATCTGCACCGGCCACTTGAGCAGCACCTTCTCACTGCTCAGGTCCAGCTTGTTGGTGGCGAGGTCGAGCGTGAAGCGGGAGACGCGCCGCTCGGCCATCCTCGTGTCGCGGTTGATCTGCGAGTGCGGGGTGTAGTGCAGATACACCCATCCGTTCTGCTCGAAGCGCGGGTCGAGCTCGATACCGAGGAGCCCCTCCTCGACCTTGATCAGCTCGTCGCCGCCGCCCTTGTTGCCGAAGACCGTCAACGCACCGGCCAGGGTGACCTTCTTGGTCTTCGGGTCGTAGACATGGATCTCGCCCTTGCCCTTGCCGATGTCCGGGTTGTTCCAGTCGGTGACCACCGGCTGCGACGAGTCGGCGCCGCCCCGGCCGATGTAGAGCACACGGCCGTCGGGGGCCGTGACCAGTCCGTGCGGCTCGCCTATCTGGTCGTTCTGGCCGGGCTGGTTGGGCTGGGTGAGGCGCTCGGCCTTGTAGTTGCCGGTGATGGTGGCCTTGCAGTCGGCCTGGACCAGCCGGGTCGTCCAGAGCAGGGCACCGCGCAGATGGGTGCGGAAGTCGGTCTCGTCGTACGACGACACCGTGCCGCCCATCCCGGTGTAGAAGGAGCGGCCGCCGTCGTAGTCACGGCACCAACTCACCGGATGATCCCATCCGTTGGCGCCCGTGCCCGGCTGGTAGGACGACTCCCGCACCCGGGCCACGGTGTGCACCGCACCCGACGGGTTCTTCGTCCAGTTCAGCCACTTGTCCGGCCGTTTCCACTGCACCGGAAGTTCCTTGGTGGCCGGATGCCGCCGGTCGCCGACCTCGACGACGGCCCGCTGCGCGTTCGTCGGGCCGCCGGTCGCCGGGCGGGCGCCGATCAGTCCGGTATACCAGTCCGAGTAGGGCTCGGCGCGGGCCGCGTCATGGATGCCGACGAAACCGCCGCCCGCCTCCATGTACGCCTCCAGGCCCGCCTCCTGCTCGGGGTCGAGGACGTCGCCGCCGCCGGTGAGGAACACGATCGAGTTGAAACGGCCCAGTTCGGTCTCGTCGGTGAAGACCGAGGCGTCGTTCGTGGCCTCCACCTTGAACCGCTGGTCGGCCGGACCCGACAGGCCGATCTTCTCGATCGCCTCGATACCGGCGTTCACCAGCGGCGACTCGTCGCCCGCGGCCGCGGATCCGTAGAAGATGAGCACCCGTACATTCGCGCCGCCGGGCGGCGACTTCACGGACATCGTTGTCAGGGGTGGGTCCGGGGCCGGGCGCGCGTCGGCGGCCGGGGCCGACATCAGTCCGGTGGCGACGATCCCGGCGGTCACAGTGGCCACCCAGGTCTGTCTTCTCATGCTCAACCCTCGTAAGCGCATGGGCACCTCCACGGTCACAGCAACAGCGACAAGGAAGCTAGACCCCTTTGAACGACTCGCCAATACCTATGACCGCACTGGGACGAACTTTGTCCTGAGTGTGGATAAACGGGGGAGTGGCCGGTACCGTCTCACCGGTTCATCCCCGTAAATTCCGTACCGCCGTGGGGAGTTCGGCATGAGCGCAGGCAGCATCGACGGACGTGGCTTCGACAGACGCAGCTTCAACAGGCGTGTACTGCTGGGCGGCGCGACCGTCGCGACATCGTTGTCGCTGGCATCGGTACCCGAAGCCGTCGGCGCCGACACGCCCCCGAGGACCGCCCCGGCCGGCGGCGAAGTGAGGCACCTCAAGCTGTACGCCGAGAAGCTCGCCGACGGGCAGATGGGCTACGGCTTCGAGAAGGGCAAGGCGACGATCCCCGGCCCGCTGATCGAGCTCAACGAGGGCGACACGGCACACATCGAGTTCGAGAACACGATGGACGTGCCGGTGAGCCTGCACGTCCACGGCCTCGACTACGAAATCACCAGCGACGGCACCAAGTTGAACAAGAGCGACGTCGAGCCCGGCGGCACCCGCACCTACACCTGGCGCACCCACGCCCCCGGCCGCCGGGGGGACGGCACCTGGCGGGCGGGCAGCGCCGGCTACTGGCACTACCACGACCACGTCGTAGGCACCGAGCACGGCACGGGCGGCATCCGCAAGGGCCTCTACGGGCCGGTGATCGTCCGCCGCAAGGGCGACATCCTGCCGGACGCGACCCACACGATCGTCTTCAACGACATGCTCATCAACAACAAGCCCGCACACAGCGGCCCCGACTTCGAGGCCACGGTGGGCGATCGCGTCGAGTTCGTGATGATCACGCACGGCGAGTACTACCACACCTTCCACATGCACGGTCACCGCTGGGCCGACAACCGCACGGGCATGCTCACCGGCCCCGACGACCCCAGCCAGGTCATCGACAACAAGATCGTCGGCCCGGCGGACTCCTTCGGGTTCCAGGTGATCGCGGGGGAGGGTGTCGGCGCCGGGGCCTGGATGTACCACTGCCACGTCCAGAGCCACTCCGACATGGGCATGGTGGGGCTGTTCCTGGTGAAGAAGGCGGACGGGACGATTCCCGGGTACGAACCGCATGAGCACGGGCACTGACGGATCATGGACGGGTGACGCTTGTTCTGACGCGCAGCGACCTGGAAGCGGTGCTGGCACCCGGCACCTGTCTGGAGGCGCTGCGGGACGGCTTCCTGCGAGCGCGCGACGCCACGATCACGGGGCAACGGGTGCGCACCGACCTGCCGTTCCCCGGTACGGCCACCGCACTGATCCCCGGTGTCCTGCCGGGCATCGAGGCGTACACGGTGAAGGTCAACGCCAAGTTCCCCGGCGGGCGGCCCGCGCTGCGCGGAGTGATCTGTCTGCACAGCGGGCGGGACGGTGAGCTGCTGGCCCTGCTGGACTCGGCCACGCTGACGGCGTGGCGTACCGGGCTGGCGGCGGCGTTGGGGACGTATGCGCTGGCCGGCCCTGGCGACAGACTCGGGGAGCCGCTCCTACGCCTGTCGGACACCCGGGCGGGCCAGCACTTCACCAGCCTCGGCGCCGACGAACCCGGCAAGCAGGAGCTGTCCGCCGATCTGCTGGGTGCCGCACTGCTCGTCGTGGACGACCGTGAACTCGCCGCAGAGATGGGGGCGGTGGCAGCGGCGGGCCTCCCCGCGACGACCGTCGATGCCGTGCTCGGCGATGTGCTGCGGGGTGAGCATCCCGGGCGGGTGAGCGGCGAGAGCCGTACCGTTTACGCCCCTGTCGGGCTGCCCTGGCAGGATCTGGCGCTGAGCTGGGTGGCCTACCTGGTGGCGGGGCGGGAGGGGATCGGGCGGCGGGTGGATCTGCTGGCGTGATGCCGGCCGTCCCGGAAGGTGCGCTCAGTGGGTGCGAGAGCGCTCTCACATGCCTGTGCGCGGCGGGGCTATCCTGATCGGCAACCGCCCATGAGGAGCCGTGCAGTGACCGAAACCGCCCCGCGTCCCACTCTGGAGGCCGTGGCCGCACGGGCCGGCGTCTCGCGGGCCACCGTGTCCCGGGTGGTCAACGGCGGGGACGGGGTCCGGGAGCCGCTCGTCGAGCGGGTGCGCAAGGCGGTGGACGAGCTCGGGTACGTGCCCAATCAGGCAGCCCGCAGCCTGGTGACCCGGCGGCACGACGCCGTCGCCGTCGTGGTGGCCGAACCGGAGACCCGCGTCTTCGCCGACCCGTTCTTCGCACTCCAACTCCGCGGTATCAGCAAGGAGTTGACGGCCCACGACAACCAGCTCGTCCTGCTCCTCACCGAGGGCCGCGACGACCACGCCCGCGTCGCCCGCTATCTGGCCGGCGGCCATGTCGACGGGGCGCTCGTCTTCTCGCTGCACCTCGACGACCCGCTGCCCGGACTGATCCAGCGCGCCGGAGTCCCCACCGTCTTCGGCGGACGGCCCGGCTGGAGCGGCGACCAGCGGGGCGTGGTGTACGTCGACAGCGACAACCGGGGTGGCGCCCGCGACGCCGTACGGCATCTCGTCGGCCTCGGCCGCACCCGCATCGCGCACATCACCGGCGCCCTCGACCAGACGTCGGCGGTGGACCGGCTCGACGGCTACCGGGATGTCATGGTCGACGCCGATCCCCGGCTCATCGTCGAGGGCGACTTCACACCGGCCGGCGGTGAACGCGCGATGCGTGAGCTGCTCGCCCGCTGTCCGGATCTGGACGCCGTGTTCGCCGCCAACGATCTCACCGCGGCGGGGGCGCTGCGGGTGTTGCGCGAGTCGGGGCGGCGGGTGCCGGAGGACATCGCGGTCGTGGGGTTCGACGACATGCTGCCGGTGGCGGAGCAGAGCGACCCGCCGCTGACGACGGTCCGTCAGGACATAGAGGAGATGGGCCGGTTGATGGCCCGGCTGCTGTTCCGCGGACTCGACCGGCATACCGCGGCACAGGGCATCGGCGTCGCGCCCTCCAGCGTGGTGCTGCCGACCACGCTGGTACGGCGGACGTCCGCGTAAGTCCCCTCCGGACCGGGATCAGGGCGCGCAAGGGCTCAGAGTGTCCGATTCCCTTCGGCCGTCGCGCAGTTCCAGTCGTTCCCCGGGGAACCGTTCGCGAAAGCCGCGGTCGTGCGAGACCGCGACCACCGCTCCGGGATACGCCGTGAGTGCCGTCTCCAGGTCCTCGACCAGGTCGAGCGCGACATGGTTGGTCGGCTCGTCCAGTACGAGCAGATCGGCGGGCCGGGTGACGAGGTGCGCGATCTGCAGCCGCCGCTGCTGACCGGCGGACAGCGCCGGGACCGGGACATACAGGTCCTCCTCGCGGAACAGGCCCAGGGCGAGGAGCTGTTCGGCGTACTCCTCCGGCAGCCCCGGACGCCCGGCCGCGAAGGCGGCGAGCAGCGGGAGCCGGGTGGAGCGCGCGGGCAGCTCCTGCGGCAGGTATCCGATGCGGGCGGGGCGGCGGACCGTGCCCGCGTCCGGCTCCAGGTCGCCGGCCAGGACCCGCAGCAGCGTCGTCTTGCCCGCTCCGTTCTCACCCGTGACCAGCAGCCGTTGCCCGGGTGTGACGGCCAGCGGTCCGTCCAGCCGCAGCCGCTCGCCGACCCTGACGCCGTCGAGTTCCGCGAGCGGCCGGTCGCCGGGCTGCTCACCCCTTGCCGTCGGCAGCGGTGCCGTGAACCGCAGCGGTTGTGGCGGCGCCGCCACCGGGTTGCGCCGCAGCTGGGCCAGGCGTTCACGGACCGCGCGTACCTGCCCACCGAGCTTCGCCTCGTGCGAGCGGCGGTGCTTGCCGAAGCCCTGCCGGGGATCCCGGCCGGTCGTGGCCAGCCGCTTCCCGGCGGCGTCGAGCAGCTCTTCGGTACGGGCGACCTCCTGCAGCCAGTCCGTGTGCTCCTGCTCGGCGCGGCGCCGGGCGGCGGCCTTCGCGGCGCGGTATCCGGCCCAGCCGTCGCCGTACCGGTGCACGGTGTGGGCGTCGCGGTCGACTTCGAGGATCGTGGTGGCGATGCGCTCCAGGAAACCGCGGTCGTGGGTGACCGCGACGACGGTGCCGCGGTGCGCGCGCAGACGCTCCTCCAGCCAGCGCACGGCCGCCGCGTCGAGATGGTTCGTCGGCTCGTCCAGGAGCAGCAGTTCGGGGGCGGCGGCCAGTACGCAGGCGAGCGCGAGCCGCGACTGCTCGCCGCCGGAGAGCGACCCGAGCAGACGGTCGCGGGTGATCGCGGCGAGCCCGAGCCCGTGCATCGCGGCCTCCACGCGGGCGTCCGCCTCGTATCCGCCGCGTTCCTCGTAGGCATGCAGCAGCTCACCGTACGCGGCGAGTTCCTCCTCCGACGCTTCGCCGAGTCCCTCCTCGGCCGTGCGCAGCCGGTGCTCCATGGCGCGCAGTTCGGCGAGGGCGAGATCGACGGCGTCCTGCACGGTGCGGTCGGGGTCGAGGTCGAGGGTCTGGGCGAGGTGGCCGGTGCCGCCGGGGAAGCCGACGGTGAGCTCCCCGGCGTCCGGCACCTCGGCCGCCGCGAGCAGGCGCAGCAGGGTGGACTTGCCCGAGCCGTTCTCGCCGATGACGGCGGCCTTCTCGCCCGGGCGGACGGTGAAGGAGACCTGGTCGAGGACGAGCCGGGTGCCGTAGGACTTGGTGACGGCCTTGACGGAGAGCTGTGCCACGGCAGCGGGCACGGAGGTATGGGCGCGTTCGCGCATGTGACTTTCCCTGGGGATGTGAAGGGTCTACGGGCAGCGGAAACGGCGGCTTCGGCCGTGCCCGGACTCAGAGAAAGAAGTAGAAAGTCACATGCCTACGGTAGCAGAACGGTACGTCTCGTCTCTACTCGTTTGCCGCGCTCCTGATCACCGCGAACCGGGCCCCGTACGGGTCGCTGAGCTTGGCGATCCGGCCGACGTCCGGCAGATCCGTGGCCTGCATCCGGACCGTGCCGCCCAGCTCCCGCGCCTTCGCGACCGTGGCGTCGGTGTCGGTCACCTCGAAGTACGGCAGCCAGTACGCGGGGCCGTCCGCCTCCGCCGGGTCGTCGGCCTTGTCGACGACACCGCCGAACATGGCGTCCTCGCCCTGCCCGCCGGGGCTGAACGTCGTGTAGGTGCCGCCGTAGAAGTCGAGGGCGAAGGTCTCCAGGCCGAGCGTCGCGTTGTAGAACCCGGCGGCGGCCGGTACGTCCGTCGTGTACAGCTCCAGCCAGCACAGCGAGCCGGCCTCCTGGACGACGTCGAGCCCCTTGTTGGCGCCGGGCTGCCACAGCCCGAACGGCACACTCGCCTTGTCGGCGAGGACGGCCATGCGTCCCAGGTCCATCACAGACATCGGCTGCACCAGCACCGAGCCGTGCGCCTGCTCGGCCGCCTTCGCGGTGGCGTCCGCGTCGAGGGTCTGGAAGTACACCGTCCAGGACGGCGGCCCCTGCTCCTCGGTGGTCTGCATACCGCCGGCCACGGTCCGGCCGTCGTCGAGCTGGAAGAGGCCGTAGCCGCCGGTCTCGGGCCCGCCGGGCTGGAACCGCCAGCCGAACAGGCCGCCATAGAAGGCACGGGCACCCTCGATGTCGGGTGTGCCGAGGTCGATCCAGTTCGGCGCGCCGTTGACGTAACGGGTGGTGAGCATCATCGCCCTCCTCGGAAGGGTCTCCTCGTCCGCTCTGTCGATGTCTGCTCTGCCGAGTCTTGCACCGCCCACTGACAATCGCTGCCGGAACACCACCGACGGCTGACCCGCCCCCACGCTCACTGGGTGTGACAGCCATGGCCCTTCTTGTTTTCAACCGTTTCCGCGCGCCGCCGTGCGCGGCGGCCCCCGGAGGGGGACCATCGAGTCGGCCGGAGGCCTTGGGGCGCGGCGTTGATCGGGCGTTGATCGAACGTTTTTCGCCGCCCGGCACGATCCTGACCATGCACTTCGACACGATCACAGCGATCACCCCGCCCGACCTGACCTGGCAGCAGGAGGCGTTGTGCGCACAGACCGGGGCGGACTTCTTCTTCCCCGAACCAGGAAGTTCCGTCCGGGAGGCGAAGCGGATCTGCGGTATGTGCCCGATCCGCTCCGCCTGTCTGGACTACGCCCTCGACAACGACGAACGCTTCGGCGTCTGGGGCGGTCTGTCGGAGAAGGAACGCCTGGAGCTCAGGCGTACGTCACACTGAACCGCCCGGTCCCGGCCGGCACCCGCACGTCCTGGCCCGTGACCGCGAGCTCCCGCCCGTCCGCCGACACCGACCGCACCTCACCGAAGCGGCACGGATAAACGAACCGCACCCCCTCCGGCGCCTGCGTGATGTCGACGGTCACCGTCCGCTCCGCCGGGTCGTGCGCGAGCCGGTAGCCGAACGGCGACCCGAAGAGGGTCGGGGCGTCGTCCACCGTCAGCGGTTCCCTGGCCGGCACCCAGTGCGGCCGCACCCCGGGCGCGATGTACACGTGCGGGTCGCGGTCCTCGTCGGCCTCGAAGAACAGGATGTCGCGGAGCAGCAGCAGATACTCGGCGGCCGCCCAGCCGTGCGGGATGTCGCCCATGTACCAACGGCCGTACGGGACTTCACGGAAGTCCGACGCCACCGGGAACGCGTGCTGTTCGTTCCAGGCGCCCAGTGCCACCGCCCGCCCGGCCACCCTCGGGAAGCCCGCGGCGACCGTCCAGCCGAGCAGCGCGTCCATCCGCGCCGGATCACCGGCCAGCAGACAGGCGTGCGCCAACTGCATGGTCAGATAGGGCCCGTACGCGTTCCAGGCCGCCTCGTGCCGGAAGCCGCCGGTGACGAAGTGGGCGTACATCGTGTCGAGCGTGAAGCGTGCCGCGAGGTCGATGTCGTCGCCCAGTTTGGCGCCCATGTGCAGGCGCAGCGGATGGAAGTAGGCGGCCGCGCCGATCATCGTGGAGTCCAGGCGTCCGACGTCGGCGGGCCCGGTCGGGATGTACGTCTCCCACGCCCCGCGCCGCCGCTGCTCGCCCAGTACCCAGCGGATCGAGTCGCCGGTCGCCCGCTTCACGTCGTCGAAGACGCCCCACAGCTCACCGGCCTCCGGCGCCCCGATCCGCTCGGCCAGCCGCGCGGCCTCGTACAGCCCGGCGAGCGCCCAGAGGTCGTCCCAGTAGTGCGGTTTGTCGCGCTCGCCGAGGTGCTCGGCGCTCCAGCCGCTGTGCAACAGGCCGTACTGGTCGCGGTTGTCCCGGATCCAGCGGGCCGCGTCGCGCACGTACGGGACGTACAGCCGGGCGCCGAAGGCCGAACGCGGGCCGCTCGTACGGTCGTAGCGGCCGATCGCCCAGAGCGCCTGGCCGTTGCTGTCCCACTCCCGGTCGTCCCTTTCGTGCGGGCCGCCGTAGAAGCCGTACTCGGCACACGGCCCGATCCGGCCCGGGCCACGGTTGAACCGCAGCGGGTAGTGCGTGCCCAACTGCCGTTCGGCCAGGGCGGAATCGCCGACGAGCGAGCAGGCGGTCGCCTCCACGGACGAGTCGCGGATCCAGAAGGAGTCGTAGACCGTGGGGCCCGGGTGGATCTCGCCGTGGTCGGAGAGGATCAGCAACTGCGACCGTGCCTGCCGGAACAGGTCGGTGAGGTGCGCCACCGGGCGCGGCAGCGACGGCTGGAGCCCCTGGCCGAGCAGCTTCGCGGTCCAGAAGTCCCGGTTGGCCGCCTCCAGTTCGGCGCTCGGCGTGCCCCGCAGCTCCGCCAGGTCGGCCGCTCCGCTGAACAGATCGACGGGCAGCCGTACGTCGATCTCGAACACCTCGTCGTCCACCACCCGGAACGGCCAGGCGAACACCGCGCTGCACAGCCCCGCCACCTGGTCCTGCGCCTCCAGGGCGCCGTTCAGCTTGCCGCCGACGACCAGGTCGTGGAACGCGCTGTGGGTGAGATAGGAGTCCGGGTCGAAGGAGTGGTCCGTGTTGCCGTAGACGCCGTACTGCTCGGGCGGGGTGTCGAAGACGGGACCCCAGCCCGCGTTCGTCTCCACCCGCCGCTCGTCCGGCAGATGTCGCAGGAAAGTAAGCCGACGGTCGGTGATCTGCCGCCCGTTGCGGTCGTGCCGCTGGAAACCGCTCGGTCCGGCCGGCAGGACGGCCGCGCACAGCAGCCCCTCGCGCGGCTGCCCGGTCGGGCTGCCCACGGTGACGTGGCTGACGACCAGGTCGCGCTGGTCGGGACCGACCGTCGAGGCGAACGTCCGCTGCACGAACTCGACGTCCTCGGGCGTACGGAAGGTCGTGAGCACGACCGGAAGATGCGGGGCCGCCATCCGCTGCTCCACCAGTCCGCCGTCCGGGAGCTGGGGCAGACGTAAGGAGCCCGTGGCCGGGTCGTGCAGGAAGAAGGCCAGGCAGTACTTGTCGTAGACGGGCTCGATCTCGCCCGCCTGCCCGATCAGGGACTCCTGACGGTGGTCCTTCACCCCGACCATGTGCCAGTAGCGGTACAGGGCGTTCGAGGCGAGAGCCGCCTCCTTGGATTCGTAGGTGCCGGAGTCGAAGTCGTCGCTCCAGCGCCGGAAGGCCTGCTGCGCCCACCAGGGCACGGGATACGGGAGCCGGTCCCGCCCTGCCCAGGCGCGCCACATGACCTCGTAGAACATCCACTCATGGGTCTGGGCCATGGAGTTCACCCCCTTCGGGCACCGTGGCACCGCAGGGGGTGGTCGTAAATCGCTACGACAGGACGGAGGGCCGGCCTCCGGCGGAGGGTCAGCCTCCGGCGCGAGCCGCCATCCGGGCCTTGCGCGCCGCCAGCCTCTCGTCGAACTTCAGGGCCTCCGCGTCCAGGCCGCCCATGAACAGACCGAGCTCCTCCTGCGCCTTCTGGCCCTCCGGGCCGAGGCCGTCGATCTCCATGATCTTCAGGAAGCGCAGGACGGGCTGGAGGACGTCATCGTGGTGGATGCGCATGTTGTAGACCTCGCCGATGGCCATCTGGGCGGCGGCGCGCTCGAAGCCGGGGATGCCGTGGCCGGGCATGCGGAAGTTCACGACGACGTCCCGCACCGCCTGCATCGTCAGGTCCGGCGCGAGCTCGAAGGCGGCCTTCAGCAGGTTCCGGTAGAAGATCATGTGCAGGTTCTCGTCGGCCGCGATGCGAGCCAGCATGCGGTCACAGATCGGGTCGCCCGACTGGTGGCCGGTGTTGCGGTGCGAGATACGGGTCGCGAGCTCCTGGAAGGCGACGTAGGCGACCGAGTGGAGCATCGAGTGGCGGTTGTCCGACTCGAAGCCCTCGCTCATGTGGGACATGCGGAACTGCTCCAGCTTGTCCGGGTCCACCGCGCGCGAGGTGAGCAGGTAGTCACGCATCACGATGCCGTGCCGGCCCTCCTCGGCCGTCCAGCGGTGCACCCAGGTGCCCCAGGCGCCGTCACGGCCGAAGAGCGAGGCGATCTCGTGGTGGTAGCTGGGCAGGTTGTCCTCGGTGAGGAGGTTCACCACGAGGGCGATGCGGCCGATCTCGGTGACCTTGGACTGCTCCTTGTCCCAGGTCTCGCCGTCCTCGAAGAAGCCCGGGAAGTTGCGGCCGTCCGTCCACGGCACGTACTCGTGCGGCATCCAGTCCTTCGCGACCTTCAGATGCCGGTTGAGTTCCGTCTCGACCACTTCCTCCAGCGCGTGCAGCAGCCGGGCGTCGGTCCAGACGGCAGGGCTTCCGAGGTGAGGGGAAGTAATGGTCACAGGAACTCCAGGGGGACGCACGACACGAGAAGGTGACCGGCGAGCGGTGCCGGAACCTACGGGATCGTAGGCTACGAACCCGTAGGTTACGAAGCCGTAGGTTAAGGGCAGTGTAAAGACCGCTGATCAGGTGCCGTTCGGCGAGGAGTTCACGGGCATGCACAAAGCCCCAGGACCCGCAGGTCCCGGGGCTGGAAGAGCGGTCCACTCAGTCGTCAGGCGTACAGCTCCCGCATCCGCACCGAGAGGCATGTCACACATCCTTCGAGCTTCTCGAACTCGCTGATGTCGACCAGTACGGGCTCGTGGCCGAGGTCGGCGAGCAGCTCCGCCGTCTTCGGGGCGCTCGCGGCCATGAGCAGCTTCTCGCCGCCGAGCAGCACCACATGCGCCCCGGACTCCTCCGGCACCGGCAGGAAGCGCGGGAACAGCGACGGGGCGTCCAGTTGCGGGATACGGCCCAGAATCGTTCCGTCGGGCAGCGCCGTGATCGCCGACTTCAGGTGCAGCACCTTGCTCACCGGTACGGCGACGACCCGCGCCCCGAGCGGCTCGAAGGCGGCCCGCAGCTGCTGGACGCCGGCCGCGTTGGTCCGGCCGCCCCGGCCGACGTAGATCGTGTCGCCGACCTTCAGGACGTCGCCGCCGTCCAGCGTGCCCGGCTCCCAGATCCAGTTCACCGAGCAGCCCAGCGAAGCGACGGCCTCCTCGACGCCCTCGGTCTCGTCGCGCCGGGACTCGGCACCGGAGCGGGCGATCAGCGCGACATTGCGGTACATGACGACGGTGTCCTCGACGAACACCGAGTCGGGGCAGTCGTCGGCCGGGTCCACCTCGATCGTCTCCCAGCCGTGCGTCTGCAGGGCCTCGACGTACGCCTCCCACTGCTCGACCGCGAGATCGGCATCGACCTTCTCCCGCTCGATGTGCGTCACCAGCCCTTCGGCGAGGCGCGGGCTCGGGCGGCGGACGAGGGCCTTCTTGCTGGGCACGACGGGATCTCCGGATCGGTGGCGGTGTCGGCACCCATGATGCATGGGGCACCGACCCGCCATGATGCAGTGCCTACCCGCCCGTACAAAACCCTCGGGGCCAGGCTGTGCCCTTCCTGAGACGCGCCGCCGTGAAGGAGTCGCGGACTTCGAGGAGCTCTCGTGGTCTCACGTACGCTCCCGGAGACGGGGCCGCGAGTCCGTGTAGTCGTGGTGAACGGCCCGTCCCCGATCCTGGAGCTAGGCCGGATATCCGACTGCCTCCGGCGTGGTTTCCCTCAGTTCTCCCTCCTCCACCATCAGCCAGCGCGTGATGCCGATCGACTCCAGGAACGGCAGATCGTGACTGGCCACGATCAGCGCCCCCTCGTACGACTCCAGGGCCGTGGTGAGCTGCCGCACGCTCGCCATGTCCAGGTTGTTCGTCGGCTCGTCCAGCATCAGCAGCTGCGGCGCGGGCTCGGCCAGCATCAGCGCGGCCAGCGCCGCCCGGAAGCGTTCGCCGCCGGAGAGCGTCGCCGCCCTCTGGTCGGCGCGGGCGCCGCGGAACAGGAAGCGGGCAAGGCGTGCCCGGATCCGGTTGTTGGTGGCGCCCGGCGCGAACCGGGCCACGTTCTCGGCGACCGACAGCCCGTCGTCCAGGACGTCCAGCCGCTGCGGCAGGAAGCGCAGCGGGACATGCGCCGTCGCCTCGCCCGCCACCGGCGCCAGCTCGCCGGCGATCGTCCGCAGCAGCGTCGTCTTGCCCGAGCCGTTGCGCCCGATCAGCGCGATCCGCTCCGGACCGTGCAGATCGAGACCGGCCACCCGCGCGCCGTACACCAGCTCCAGGTCGCGCAGCGTGAGCACACCACGGCCCGGCGGTACGGCCGTGTACGGCAGGTCGACGCGGATCTCGTCGTCGTCCCGCACGGCCTCCACCGCCTCGTCCAGCCGGTCCTTGGCATCGGCGAGCTTCTCCTCGTGCATGATCCGGTGCTTGCCCGCGGACTCCTGCGCCTGGCGCTTGCGCGCACCCATGACGATCTTCGGCTCGCGCTTCTGGTCCCACATCTTCTGGCCGTACCGCTTGCGGCGGGCCAACTTGACCTGGGCGTCGACCAGTTCACGCTTCTGCTTCTTCAGGTCGGCCTCGGCGACCCGCACCATGCGCTCGGCCGCCTCCTGCTCGGTGGCGAGCGCCTCCTCGTACGCCGAGTAGTTGCCGCCGTACCGGGTGATCTCCCCGGAGCGCAGATCGGCGATCTGGTCGACCAGGTCCAGGAGTTCACGGTCGTGGCTGACCACCACCATCACCCCCGGCCAGGACTCGACGGCCGCGTACAGCCGCCTGCGTGCGTACAGGTCGAGGTTGTTGGTGGGCTCGTCAAGGAGCAGGACGTCGGGTCGGCGCAGCAGCAGTGCGGCCAGCCGCAGCAGCACCGACTCGCCGCCGGACACCTCGCCGATCGTGCGGTCCAACTCGACGTGGCCGAGCCCGAGTTCGCCGAGGGTGGCGATCGCGCGCTCCTCCACGTCCCAGTCGTCGCCGACGGTCTCGAAGTGCTCGTCGGCCACATCGCCCGCCTCGATGGCGTGCAGCGCGGCCCGCTGTGCGGCGATGCCGAGGGCCTCGTCGACCTTGAGCGCGGTGTCGAGCGTGACGTTCTGCGGGAGGTAGCCGACCTCGCCCGCGACGCGCACGCCGCCGTCGGCCGGGGTCAGCTCACCGGCGATGAGCTTCAACAGGGTTGATTTTCCCGACCCGTTGACGCCGACGAGCCCGGTCCTGCCGGGACCGAACGCGGCGTCCAGGTCCTCGAAGACGGGGGTGCCGTCGGACCAGGTGAAGGAAAGGGAGGTACAGGTGATGGAAGTAGGCATAGGGGGCGCCTCCGCGGTTGCTCGAAATCGATCAGGGGCAAACGCGTATCGAGACACCGGCGACCAACGGGAGAGGCCTCGGAGAAGAGGGGCATGAGAAAAGCCCTGCTCCGGAGGACGGCTCGAACGCCGAGGTCGCACGCGGCGCACACCTCAGGTGTGACGCGGTGTCTCAGGACCTCAGACGAGCAACGTCCTTCTCCAATCGACGGCAACAGGACCGCTGTACACCGTAGGAGGGGGCGGGGAGGGTGTCAACGGAATTAATCGGAGCCACGTAGTCGGAGGCAGGTGATCGGAGTCTGTGATCGGGGGCCCGCTCCCGCCTCACGCCCCGCTCGTGCTGTCGAATGTCTGGGACGCCCGGTCCCGGCGCACCGCCCGTCGCCGAAATGGCGGCGCTCGGGGTGGCCCGCGTCAGCGCCGGTTCGGCCATCGCCCAGGCCGCCCACGCTCTCGTCCGGCGCGCCGCGCGGGAGCTCCTGGACGCAGGGGACGTACGAGACGTCGGCGGGCGGGCTCGGCTACGGCGAGCTCGATTCCCTGCTGGGGCAGGAGAGTTGGCCGGGCCGCGCCCGGCCGGCGGGGCGTCTCAGCAGGCGTCCCGCATCAGCTCCGCGAGGTCACGGTCCAGGTCGAGCTGGAGGTGCTCCAGGCCGAGGGGGACCAGGTCGCTCGTGGACTGCAGGAAGCGCCGGACCTCGTTGCTGCGGATGTGGATGACCGCCGTGCCCTCGGGGGCGTGGAACTCCAGGACGGTGCGGTCGAATCCGTACGGTCGCACCCGGACGTCGCCGTGGCCCTCGGGAGCCTCCAGGCCGGCGAGGAGCAGCTCGCGGCTGAAGGTCCAGCAGACCTCGACGCCCTCCAGCGTGGCCGGGGCCGGGAAGGTCATGCGGACGGCGAACGGGTCGCGCCGGTCGTAGTGAAGGGTCGCGGGAATGCTCGGCATCCGCGGCGCGGCGGCGACGAGACGGGCCTCGACGGGCTGCTCGATGACGGTGGACAACGCCTTGCTCCCTTGTGACGGCTGGACGAACATCCGGGCGGACGAGACCGGGCACTGGTAGAGACGACGGAATCAGCCAATCCGTGCACACGAATGTCGAGTGACCTGCGTCACCGCCTTCATGCACAGGAGTGAGGGATTCGCCCTCCTGCGCCGGGAAAGGCGTCTGTCATCGCCTGTTGTCCAGGTGGTCATCGGTGAATGCCCGTGCTCTTCCCGTGGCCTTCCCGCGATGGGCGTGGCCATCTGGACGGCACCGTGGCAGTCGGCTAGCTTCGCCCGCCATGAGGCGTTCGGGGAGCACGCGACGGTTGGGGCGTACGTTTCGGACAGTGGCCGCGGGGGTGGCGTGCGGGGCGGCGATGGCCGCGCTGACGGCCGTACCCGCGCAGGCGCATGAGCCGGGGCGCGGGGGGCCGCACTGGGAACTCAAGGACAGCGGCACGCCCGAGGTGCGGTTCCGGGGGCTGGCCGCGGTCAGCCGGAACACCGCGTGGCTGGCCGGAACCCAGGGCACCGTGCTGCGCACCACCGACGGCGGCGCGAGCTGGCGGAACGTCTCGCCGCCGGGCGCCGGTGAGCTGCAGTTCCGGGATGTCGAGGCGTTCGACGCGCGGCGGGCCGTGGTGCTGGCGATCGGCGAGGGCGAGGCGTCCCGGGTGTACCGCACGGACGACGGCGGGGCGACCTGGACCGAGTCCTTCCGCAACACCGACGCGAAGGCCTTCTACGACTGCATGACCTTCCTCGACCGCCGCCACGGCCTGGCGATGAGCGACCCGGTCGACGGCCGGTTCCGCATCCTGTCGACCAGCGACGGCGGCCGTTCCTGGAAGGTGCTGCCCAGCGAGGGGATGCCCGCCGCGCTGGAGGGCGAGGCCGGGTTCGCGGCGAGCGGGCAGTGCCTGGTCGGTTCCGGGCCGAAGGATGTCTGGCTGGCCACCGGCGGGGCGGCACGCGCGCGTGTGCTGCACTCCGGCGACCGAGGGCTGACCTGGACGGCCGCCGACACCCCGATCCCGGCGGGCGACCCGGCCCGCGGCGTCTTCGCCCTCGCCTTCCGGGACCGCACCCATGGCCTCGCCGTCGGCGGGGACTACCGCCCGGACCAGGCCTCGCCGCAGGCCGCGGCCCGCACGGCCGACGCCGGCCGGGACTGGCGGCCGGCCGCCACGCCGCCGCCCGCCTACCGCTCCGGTGTCGCCTGGCTCCCGTACAGCCGTGGCGCCGCCCTCGCGGTCGGCCCCACCGGAACCGACCTGACGACCGACGCCGGGCGCACCTGGCAGACGGTCGACAGCGGTTCGTACGACACCGTGGACTGCACGCCCGACCTGGGGTGCTGGGCGGCGGGGGAGAAGGGGCGGGTCGCGCGGCTGGAGAACTGAGGCCGGAATGCGGGTACCCGGACCCGGACTGTGAGGGGAGTGACCCGACATGCCGCGCGGTTCGAGTGCCAAGCGTGAACGTCAGTACGAGCACATCAAGGAGAGCGCCCAGGAGCGGGGCGAGAGCACCGGGCGCGCCAAGGAGATCGCGGCGCGCACGGTGAACAAGGAGCGCGCCCGCTCCGGTGAGTCGAAGACCGCCAGCCGCACGTCCATCCAGGACATGTCGTCCGGCAAGCGGGGCGGACAGCGGTCGGGCAAGGGCTCCCAGGGGCCCACCTACGACCAGCTGTACGAGGAGGCCAAGAAGCGCAACATCCACGGCCGTTCGGACATGAACAAGAGCCAGCTCAAGCAGGCGCTGGGCGGCAAGTGACGAGGGCGAGGGCCCTCAGTCGAGCGTCTCGCGGTACCGCTCCAGCGCCGGCGCCGTCTTCGTGGCGACGAACTCGGTGATGCGGTACGCACACACACCGGCACCGACGAACGGATCGGTAGCGGCGATCTCCTCAATACGCCCGCGGCCCTCCGCGACGGCCAGAATCACCCCGCCGTCGCGGGGGTTCTTACGCCCCGACGCGAGAAATACCCCCGCCTCGTACTGCGCGTCCAGCCACGCCACATGCGCTTCCAGCACTGCGTCGACATCCTCGACGGGGGCGGTGTAGGTCAGCTCCAGTACGAACATGATCGCGAGCCTACCCCTGGGCCCGCGGCGTCCGTCCGCGCCCCCGTACGCTCATGCCCACCATGACGACCGTACGCATTCCCGCGGGCTGGCCCGCGACCGAGGAAGAGGCCCGCGCCGTCCAGGACGAGCTGCGCGAGCGGGTGGTGCTCGACGAGGCGGGGCCGGCGCCCGGCACCGGGCACGTAACCGGCGTGGACGTGGCCTACGACGACGAGCGTGACGTGGTGGCCGCCGCGGCGGTCGTCCTCGACGCGGCGACGCTGGACGTCGTGGCCGAGGCAACGGCCGTCGGGCGGATCTCCTTCCCCTACGTGCCCGGCCTGCTCGCCTTCCGCGAGATCCCCACGGTGCTGGCCGCCCTCGACGCCCTGCCCTGTCCGCCCGGCCTGGTCGTCTGCGACGGCTACGGCCTCGCCCACCCCCGCCGCTTCGGCCTCGCCAGCCACCTGGGCGTCCTCACCGGCCTGCCGACGATCGGCGTCGCCAAGAACCCGTTCACGTTCACGTACGACGACCCGGCCCCCGAGCGCGGTGCCGCCTCGCCCCTCCTCGCGGGCGACGAGGAGGTCGGACGTGCCCTGCGCACGCGCGACGCCGTCAAGCCCGTCTTCGTCTCGGTCGGCCACCGAGTGAGCCTCGAAAACGCCTGCGCGCACGTGCTCGCCCTGGCCCCCGAATACCGGCTCCCGGAGACGACGCGTACCGCGGACGCGCTGTGCCGGACGGTGCTGCGGGAGACGACCTAGCCGGCCCGACCCTCAGCGGGGTCCTCGACGGACCAGCGGCCCACCTCGCGATACTCCGAGTCGTAGATGACCGAGCCGTCGCCGGGCCGGAGCTCGCAGTGGCCCAGGTTGCCGCCCCAGTACCTGAGGATCCGGCCCAGCTCGCCCGCCGGATCCTTCGCCAACGCTGCGTCGTCCATGGTGACTTCGAGAAGGAACTTCATGCCTTCAAGTGTTTCATTCGACTGCTTGTTGGCACTTTCCTCGGCAGGGGCGCTGCTGAACGGCTCTTGCGACGGAAAAGTCTCAAACCGCCGCGGAGGGCCGACCTCGGCAGGGTCCGACCCGCCCGCACGTGATCTGAGTACGGGCCCTGAGTACCTGTACGGATGTCGCCGCCCGCGGCGATCGGCAGGCTGGCCCGCATGACGACGCACCGCTCCCCGAAGCCCCTCGCCGACCCCGACCGCCCCGTCGAGCGTGCCGTGACGGCCGCGCTGGTTCTGGCCACGTTGGCCGGGCTCGGCTGGATCGTCGGGATGATCTACACCATCGCGGGGTGGCCGCTCTAGGCCCACCGGGTACCGGGGCCAGGGGCGGGGCCGCTCCACGCGCGCGTGGAACGGCCCTCGCGGGATCGGTTCAGCGGCTCGCGGCCACCCGGAAGGTGATCCCCGCCGCGCGCAGTCGGTCGATCAGCGCGTCGCCCATCGCGACCGCCGTCGTGACCTGCCCGGCCGTCGGGGGCAGGTCGTCGAAGGCCAGGGAGAGTGCCGACTCGGCGAACATCTTCGCCGTCTCGCCGTAGCCGGGGTCTCCGCCCGCGACCTCGGTGAACACCCGTCGGCCACCGCCCTCGCCGACGAAGCGGACCGAGAACCAGCTCTTCGCGCGCTTCTCGGCGCTCGGCCCCTCACCGGGCTTGAGCCGGTCGGACAACCACCGCCGGGCGGGCGGCAGTTGGGCGGCCGTGAAGAGCGCGCCCATCGCAGCGGCCCCGCCGACCGCGACGGGCAGATGCCGTACGGCGGCGAAGTGGCGGTAGCGGAAGTCGGGGCCGTAGCGGTCGAGGGCCCGTGCGGAGCGCTTGACGATCTGCGGGTCGATCGTCGGCAGCGGCACCGCCCACGCGCCGACCTCCTTGGCGAACCGGGGCGTGCCCGTCGGCGCCAGTGCCCGGCGCCCCATCAGCCGAGGCTCGTGGCGGGCCCGGTCACGTGCGGCGGCCAGCATCTGGCGCCCGCGCGAGAACTGGTTCAGCGCCGACGCGAACGTGCCGCCCGAGAAGGTGGCGTCGGCCGTCACATACCCGTCCACCGCCAGCGGCACGCCCTCCGGCAGCTGCTGGACCGTGAAGTACGCGCCCAGGTCGTGCGGGATCGAGTCGAAGCCGCAGGCGTGCACCAGCCGAGCGCCCGTCTCACGCGCGCGTGTGTCGTGCAGGACGTACGTCCGGTCGACGAACTCCGGCTCACCGGACAGGTCGAGATAGTCGGCCCCGGTGTCCGCGCAGGCGGCGACGAGGTCCTCGCCGTACATCACATAGGGACCCACCGTCGTGGCCACCACGCGTGCGTGCTCGGCGAGACGGCGCATCGAGGCCGGATCGGCGACGTCCGCCTCCAGCAGCCCGATCCCCTCGCCGCCCGGCAGCGACTCGCGCAGCCGCTCCAGCTTCTCCTTGCCGCGGCCGGCGATCGCCCAGCGCAGCCCCTCGGGCGCGTGCGCGGCCAGGTACTCCGCGGTGAGCGTCCCCACGAAGCCCGTCGCCCCGAAGAGCACGATGTCGTACGGACGATCCGTCCTGTTCAGCCTGGTCATGACACCCCTCGGTCTCGCAGCACGCGCCGTTGTCGGTGGCCGAGGCTAGCGTGAGGTGTGCGGAGCCCGACGACGAGCCCGGAGGTATGCGGTGGCCGTGCCCAGGAATGCCCTGAAGAAGTGGGAGAAAGTGCGCGGGTTCGCACTCGGGCTTCCGGGTGCCACGGAGCCCCGGCGGCGGAGCTGCTGTGCGACTGGGTCGAGGAGAGCTACCGCACGATCGCGCCCAAGCGGCTGACAGCCGAGCTGGACGCGCCCTGATTCCGTCGGCGCCGGTTCGCAGACCGCCTCCCGGCGGGTAACTTCCTAAGCGCTTGCTCTTGTATCCGCTGGGGCACGTTCTTAGCATCACTGGTGTTACATCAGTTGTGTCACACCAATGGGGGCTGGATGACAACGGCAACGACGCCCGGGCACGGCCCGCTCACCGGCGTGCGCGTGGTCGAGCTGGCCGGCATCGGGCCCGGCCCGTTCGCCGCCATGCTCCTCGCCGACCTGGGCGCCGACGTCGTCCGCGTGGACCGGCCCGGCGGCACCGGACTCGCCATCAACACCGAGTACGACATCACCAACCGCAACAAGCGCTCGGTGATCATCGATCTCAAGGCTCCCGACGGCCCCGCGCGCGTGCTCGACCTCGCCGCCCGCGCGGACATCCTCATCGAGGGCAACCGCCCCGGCGTCGCCGAGCGCCTCGGCGTCGGCCCCGAGGACTGCCACGCCCGCAACCCCAGGCTGGTCTACGGCCGGATGACCGGCTGGGGCCAGGAGGGCCCGCTCGCCCACCGCGCCGGCCACGACATCGCCTACATCGCGCTCACCGGCACCCTCGGCATGATCGGCGACCCCGCCGCACCCCCGGCCGTCCCCGCCAACCTCGTCGGCGACTACGCGGGCGGCTCCCTCTACCTCGTCGTAGGCGTCCTCGCCGCCCTCCACCATGCGCGCGCGACCGGCACCGGCCAGGTCGTGGACGCCGCCATCGTGGACGGCACCTCCCACCTCGCCGCGATGATCCACGGCATGCTCGCCGCCGGCGGCTGGCAGGACCGGCGCGGCGCCAACCTGCTGGACGGCGGCTGCCCGTACTACGGGACGTACGAGACGGCCGACGGCAAGTACATGGCGGTCGGCGCCCTGGAACCCCAGTTCTACGACGAGTTCCTGGAGCTGCTCGGCATCACGGAGTTCGCGTCCGCCCGTAAGGACTGGGCCCGCTGGGACGAGCTGCGCGAGGCGGTCACGGCCCGCTTCAAGTCCCGTACGAGGGACGAGTGGACGGCCGTGTTCGAGGGCTCCGACGCCTGTGTGGCCCCCGTCCTGTCCCTGCGCGAGGCCCCGCACCATCCGCACCTCGCCGCCCGCGGCACCTTCACCGACCACGGCGGCATCACCCAGCCCGCCCCCGCGCCCCGCTTCTCCGCCACCCCCACCGCCGTACGCACCGGCCCCGCGCAGCCCGGCGCCGACACCGCCGAGGTGGCCCGCGACTGGGGCGTACCCGACCTCATGACGGGCCTCGAAACGGACGGCCCCGCAACGAAGGGCCTCGCATGAAACGGCAGATCTTCGCCCCCGAGCACGACGCGTTCCGCGCGACCGTGCGCAGCTTCCTGGCCAGGGAGGTGCTGCCGTACTACGAGCAGTGGGAGAAGGACGGCATCGTCTCCCGCGACGCCTGGCGCGCGGCCGGCAAGCAGGGCCTGCTCGGCTTCGCCGTGCCCGAGGAGTACGGAGGCGGCGGCACCGACGACTTCCGCTACAGCGCCGTCCTCGCCGAGGAGTTCACCCGCGCGGGCGCCCCGGGCCTCGCCCTCGGCCTGCACAACGACATCATCGGCCCCTATCTGACGAGCCTCGCCACCGACGAGCAGAAGCGCCGCTGGCTGCCCGGCTTCTGCGACGGCACGCTGATCACGGCCATCGCCATGACCGAGCCCGGCGCCGGCTCCGACCTCCAGGGCATCCGCACCCACGCCGAGGACCACGGCGACCACTGGCTGCTGAACGGCGCCAAGACGTTCATCTCCAACGGCATCCTCGCCGACCTGGTGATCGTCGTCGCGAAGACCACCCCCGAGGGCGGCGCGCGCGGGCTGTCGCTGCTCGTCGTCGAGCGCGGCATGGACGGCTTCGAGCGCGGCCGCAACCTCGACAAGATCGGCCAGAAGGCGCAGGACACGGCCGAGCTGTTCTTCCACGACGTGCGCGTGCCCAAGGAGAACCTCCTCGGCGAGCTGGGCGGCGGCTTCGTCCACCTGATGACGAACCTCGCACAGGAACGTCTGAGCATCGCCGTCTCCGCGATCGCCGCCGCCGAGCACCTGCTGGAGATCACCACCGAGTACGTCAAGGAGCGCGAGGCCTTCGGCCGGCCGCTGGCCACCAAGCAGCACATCCGCTTCGAGGTGGCCGAAATGGCCACCGAGTGCGCCGTCACCCGCACCTTCCTCGACCGCTGCATCGAGGACCACGCGAACGGGGAGCTCGACGCCGTCCACGCCTCGATGGCCAAGTGGTGGGCGACCGAGCTCCAGAAGCGGGTCGCCGACCGCTGTCTGCAACTGCACGGCGGCTACGGCTACATGAGCGAATACCCGGTCGCCCGTGCCTTCACCGACGGCCGTATCCAGACCATCTACGGCGGGACGACCGAGATCATGAAGGAGATCATCGGCCGTTCCCTGCTCGGCTAGAAGCTCTTCTGCTCGGCTGACCCTCACCCCTGAAAGGCTTGCTTGTGAGCACCGAAGCGTACGTGTACGACGCGATCCGCACCCCGCGCGGCCGCGGCAAGGCGAACGGCGCCCTGCACGGCACCAAGCCCATCGACCTGGTCGTCGGCCTCATCCACGAGATCCGCGACCGCTTCCCCGGCCTGGACCCGGCGGCGATCGACGACATCGTGCTCGGCGTCGTCGGCCCCGTCGGCGACCAGGGCTCCGACATCGCGCGCATCGCCGCCGTCGCCGCCGGGCTGCCGGACACGGTCGCGGGCGTGCAGGAGAACCGCTTCTGTGCCTCGGGCCTTGAGGCCGTCAACATGGCCGCCGCCAAGGTGCGCTCCGGCTGGGAGGACCTCGTCCTCGCGGGCGGCGTCGAGTCCATGTCCCGGGTGCCGATGGCCTCGGACGGCGGCGCCTGGTTCAACGACCCGATGACCAACCTGGCCGTCAACTTCGTGCCGCAGGGCATCGGCGCCGACCTCATCGCCACCATCGAGGGCTTCTCCCGCCGGGACGTCGACGAGTACGCG
>JABFVM010000228.1 GCA_013362785.1 Streptomyces sp.
CGCGTCTGGCAGTTCGTGACCGACGCCGACGAACTGGCCCACTGGTTCCCCTCCCGCGCCGACATCGATCTGCGCCCCGGCGGCGAGATCAAGTTCGGCGGCGACCCGAACATGGAGGACTCCACCGGCCGTGTGCTCGCCGTCGACGAACCCCGGCACCTGTCCTTCGAGTGGGGCGGCGACGAGCTGCACTTCGACCTGGAGGCCCTGGACGCCGAGCGCACCCGCTTCACCCTCACCAACGTCCTCGTCGCCGAGAACACCGCCGCCCGCAACAGCGCCGGCTGGGAGGTCTGCCTGACCGCCCTCGACGCACACGCCCGCGGAGAGCGCTTCGAGGGACCGCACGCCGGGGCCGAGGCGCCCTGGAAGGAGCTCTACGACGGCTATGTGGCCGCCGGCATCCCCTTCGGCGCCCCGGTCCCGGGCCTGGACACCTGAGCGTGATCAGCCCGTCCCGGCCGGGGCGCAACTCGTCCCGGATATCGGGAGCCTCAGCTCCGTGAGGTATTCGTCCACGGCACCCCGCGTGCAGTCACCGCGCCCGTAGACGCTGTGTCCGGCGCCCTCGTACGGCAGCAGGACCGTCGTCCCGCGGGTCTGCCGGTGCACGTTGGCCGCCCACGCGAAGTCGTTCGCCGGGTCGTGCCGCGAATGCAGCATGAGGATCTTGGGCGCGTCGGTGATGCGCAGACGGTGCTGCGGGTTGTTCACCTCGTCCGGCCAGCCGACGCAGCCGGCCACCGCGGCATGCACACGAGGTGAGCCGCGCATGTGCGGTGCGGCCCGTAGTTCGGCCTGGGTCTGCCTGGCGAACTCGCGGTGGTCCTTGGGGCGGATGCGCCAGTCCTGGCAGAACACCGCGTGGAAGGGTTCCGCCTTCGTCGGCGGCTCCGCCTGCCGGGGCGGCTCGGACCCTCGTCGCCCGGTCGGCTTCTGCGCGTCGAGCCCCGCCACGTAGGTGGCCAGTTCCGCCCAGTCGGGGCCGTAGAACGCCTTGAAGGCGAACAGGGTGATGTCGTTCGCGGTGAGGGTCCGCGCCGGACTCTCGGGGTCGTGGATCTCCCCCCGGTCGGCGCGCTCCAGCAAGCCGTCCCACACGGCCGTGACGTCCCGGCCGTGCAGTGCGCAGGAGCCGGTGCGCTCGCACCACCGCACGAACTGGTGGAAGGAGTCCTCGGCGGTGGTCGCGGAGGAGAGGAGGAACTCCCGGGTGCCGAGGCTGTGGTCGATGTTCGCGGTGAGGGCCATGGACCGGATGCGGTCGCCGTACTCCTCCGCGTACTGCTCGCCGATCAGCGTGCCGTAGGAGTGGCCGAAGTAGTTGATCTTCTCCTCGCCCAGCGCCCCGCGCAGCGCGTCCATGTCCCTCACGACGCTCAAGGTGTCGGCGTGGTCGAAGACCGGACCGCTGTGCCGTCGGCAGTCCTCGCGCAGCGCGCGGTTGTACTCGGCGAGGCGATCGAACTCGGCCTGGTCGCGGGGGTAGGCCGACGGCCGTCGGGCCAGCAGTTCCGTGGAGCACTTCACCGGACTGCTGCCGCCGACACCCCGTGGGTCGAACCCGACGATGTCGAACCTCTCCTGGATGTCCTTGCTGAAGTGGGACCTGGCCCGCGTGATCGCGAAGTCCACACCCGAATCGCCCGGTCCGCCCGGGTTGACCAGCAGTGCCCCGACCCGGCGATCCGGATCGGCCGCCTTGCGCCGGGCCACCGCGAGATCGAACATCCCGTCCGAGGGGTGCGCCCGGTCGACCGGCAGACGCAGGGTCCCGCATTCCGCCGTGGCGTCCTGAGCGCACGGTTTCCAGTCGATCGTCTGCCGGGGCGCTGTGCCTGTGTCGTGTGAGCCGGCGGGTGCCGCCGCCATGCCCGGCGTCGACACCCCCGCGAGTAATCCGGCGGCGAGCGCCGCGGTGAGCGCCCTGATGAGTGGCCGCATGAAGTTCCTTCCGAGCATCCTGCGAAACGGATCGCGGGGGAGACCCGCAAGATCGAACGTCGCAGTGATCCACTCGGGGGCACAACCGAACAGAACGGGAATCAGGGAAGGCACAGGGACGTGGTCAGGGCCGCCCTCAGGGCGACGCCTCGGGGGTTGCCGCGGAAACCCCCGATCCGCCCCGGAATTGTCACGGCACCCCACTCACGCCATCCGGCACCCACTCACGCCACCGGCGCTCAATCACGCCACCGAGCACCCCGCTCACGCCATCTGCCGCCGCACCAACTCGTGCAACCGCCCGCTCGTGTCCGCGAGGAGCTGCGCGGGCGGCCCCTGCTGGGCGACCTTGCCGTCCTCCATCACGATGACGCGGTCGGCGTCCAGGACCGTCGACAGACGGTGCGCGATGACGATGCGGGTGGCGTTGAGGGCCTTGGTCGACTCGATGACCGTGCGCTGTGTCTCGTTGTCCAGGGCGCTGGTCGCCTCGTCGAAGAAGAGGATGCGCGGCCGGCGGATCAACGCCTGGGCGATCATCAGGCGCTGCCGCTGGCCGCCGGAGATCGCGCCGCTGCCTGCGACGATCGTGTGCAGGCCCATCGGCATCCGCTTGATGTCCTCGGCGAGCCCCGCCATCTCGGCCGCCGCCATCGCCTCCTCCGGCGTGTACGGCTCCGTACCGCAGATGACGTCCAGGATGGACCCGGTGAACGGCTGGGCGTGCTGGAGCACGACCCCGCACTGCCGCCGCACGGCCGACTGGTCGAGCGCCGCCAGGTCCTGGCCGTCGTACAGGACACTGCCCGAGACCGGCTTGTCGAAGCCGATCAGCAGTCTGAGCAGGGTCGACTTGCCGCAGCCGCTGGGTCCGACGATCGCCACGAACTCGCCCGGACGGACGTCGAAGGACACGTCGTCGAGGATCAGGGGGCCGTCGTCGGAGTACCGGAAGGACAGCCGGCGCGCCTCGATCGACCCGGTGAGCGGGCCCGGCCGGGTGCTGGCCGTGCGCACCTCGGGCGTGGCCTCAAGGACCGGCTTGATCTCCTCGAAAAGGGGCAGCGCGGCCACCACCGACACGAACGAGCCGGTCAGCTGGGTGACCGAGGTCAGCAGCATCGTCACCGAGGTGTTGAAGGTGAGGAAGGCCGCCGCCGACATCGACCCGCGTGCCGGGCCCGCCAGCAGCATGAACATCAGCAGCGTGCACACCGGCAGGTACACCGCGCCCAGCACCGTGGTGAGGTTCTTGATCCGCCCCACCTTCTGCTGGAGCTCACGGCTGCGCGCGAACCGGTCCGCCCAGGCCGCGTACGCGTAGTTCTCGGCCGCCGCGACCCGCAGCTTCGGCAGTCCGCGCAGGGTCTGGAACGCCTGGTTGTTCAGCTTGTTGCTGAGCACCACCAGCCGCCGCTGCCAGCGCACCTGCCACAGACCGAGCCCCAGGAACACCCCCGCGATGACGACGAGCATGCCGATCGCCGCCAGCGCCATCGGCACGCTGTACCAGAACAGCAGCGACAGGTTCATCGTGCCCACCGTCACCGACTGGGCGACGACGGGGCCGACCCCGGCCATCAGCCGGCGGATCGCGCTGATGCCCATGGCCTGGCTCGCCAGCTCGCCGGTCGAGCGCTCGGTGAAGAACTTCGTCGGCAGCCGCAGCAGCCGGTCCCACAGGGCCGGCTGGAGCGTCGCCTCGATACGGCCCTCCAGGCGCAGGATCGTCAGGTTCTGCA
>JABFVM010000472.1 GCA_013362785.1 Streptomyces sp.
GACGTCGTCTTCGCCGACGAGCCGACCGGCAACCTCGACTCCCGCTCCGGCGGCGAGGTCCTCGGCCTGCTCGGCCGCGCGGTGCGCCAGACCTCCCGCACGGTCGTCATGGTCACCCACGACCCGGTGGCCGCCGCCCACGCCGACGAGGTCGTGTTCCTCGCCGACGGGCGCCTGGTCGACCGGATGGAATCCCCGACCGCCGACAAGGTCCTGGACCGCATGAAAGCCTTCGAGGTGCCGTCATGAACGCATCCGTCCGCCTGAGCGTGTCCTCGCTGCGCGCCCACAAGCGCCGCTTCGCCGGTACGTTCCTCGCGGTCTTCCTCGGTGTCGCCTTCCTCGCCGGGACCCTCGTCATGGGCGACACGCTGCGCGCCGGCTTCGACACCATGTTCGGCAAAGCGACGAGCGGCACGGACGCCGTCGTCCGCAGCGCCGACGCCATCACCACGCCCGGCGAGAGCCAGGGCGTGCGCGAACCGGTCGACTCGGACCTGGTCGGCACGATCGAGAAGGTCCCCGGCGTCGCGGCTGCAGCGCCCACCATCCAGGGCGCCGGCCAGCTCATCGGCAAGAACGGCGACCCCATCGGCGGCCAGGGCCCGCCCACCCTCGCCGGCAACTGGATAGCCGACCCCGAGCTCAACGCCTACCAGCTCGCCGAAGGCCGCAGCCCCCGGAAGTCGGGCGAGGTCGTCATCGACCGCGGCACCGCCGAGCGCGGCGACCTGAAGATCGGCGACACGACGACCCTGCGCACGCCGGACCCCGTCAAGGTGACCGTCGTAGGCCTCGCGACCTTCGGCGGCGAGGACGGCATGGCCCAGGTGACGTACACCGGCATGACCCTGGCCGACGCGGAGAAGTACCTCACGGCCAGGCCCGGCGAGGCCACCGGCATCCAGGTGCGGGCCGGACCGGGGGTGAGCCAGCGGGAACTGGTCGATCGGCTGACTCCCGTCCTCCCCAAGGGAGTTGAGGCCATCACCGGTCAGGAGTCGGCCGAGGAGAACACCGACATGATCTCCAGCCAGTTCCTGACCGTCTTCACCACCTTCCTGCTGGTGTTCTCCGGCGTCGCCCTGCTCGTCGCGACCTTCTCCATCCACAACACCTTCGCGATCGTCGTGGCCCAACGCACCCGCGAGAACGCCCTGTTGCGCGCCCTCGGCGCCGCACGCCGCCAGGTCACCGCGGCGACCCTCGTGGAGGCGACCGCGGTGGCCGTCATCGCGTCGGCGGCGGGCCTCGCGGGCGGGATCGGTATCGCCGCCGGGCTCCAGGCCCTGTTCCCGGCGATCGGATTCCCCTTCCCCGAGGGCGACCTGGTGATCAGCGCGCTCTCCATGACCCTGCCCCTCGCGGTCGGCATCGTGGTCTGCCTCGGCTCCGCGGTCCTGCCCGCCGTACGCGCCGGCCGCACCGCACCGCTGGCGGCGCTGCGCGAGACGGCGGTCGACACCTCCGGCGCGTCCCGCACCCGCGCGGTCACCGGTCTGGGCCTGATCGCCCTCGCCATCGGCGTCACCCTCACCGGCGTCCTGCTCTCCCCGTCCCTCTGGCTGGCGGGCACCGGCGCGGTCCTCGCCCTGATCGCCTTCGTGGTCCTGGGCCCGGTCGCCTCCTCCACGGCCGTACGCGTCCTCGGCAGCCCCCTCGACCGTCTGCGCGGCGTCACCGGCGGACTCGCCCGGCGCAACGCCCTGCGCAGCCCGAAGCGGACGGCGGCCACGGCCGGCGCCCTGATGATCGGCGTGGCGGTCGTGTCCCTGTTCACGGTGTTCGGCGCTTCGCTGAAGGCCACCATGGACCAGACCGTGTCCCGTTCCTTCGCGGGCGACGTGGCCGTCAGCACCCCGGGTTTCGGCGCGGGCGGCAGCGGCCTGAGCCCCCGCCTCGCCGACGCGGTCCAGCGTCTGCCCGAGGTGGACACGGCCGTCGGACTCGGCCGGGGAGTCGCCGAGGTCGACGGCAGGGGAAGGGCGCTGACGGTCACCGACCCGCTCGCCCTGGAGCGCACCTTCGACCTCGGCCGGGTCCAGGGCTCCCTGAACGACCTGGGCACCGACGGCATCGCCATCACCGAGAAAGAGGCCGCCAAGCAGCATCTGACGACCGGCGACAAGGCCCGCCTCACCTTCACGGACGGCCGTACACAGACCTTCACGGTCCGCGCGGTCTACGGTCAGTCCGAACTGGCCGGCGACTACGTCATCACCCGCGACGCCTGGGCCCCGCACCGCACACAGGACGCCGACACCCTGATCGCCGTCTCCTTCAAGGACGGTGTGGGCACGGACGCCGGCAAGGCGGCGGTGGAGAAGGTGGCGCAGCAGTACGGCGACCCGGACGTGCAGACCCGGGACGAGTACGCGCAGTCGTCGGCGGGCGGCATCGACATGATGCTCACGCTGGTCTACGCCCTGCTGGCCCTCGCCGTGCTCATCGCGCTCCTCGGCATCGCCAACACCCTCACCCTGGCCATCCACGAACGCACCCGCGAACTGGGCCTGTTGCGGGCGGTGGGCCAGACCCGCGCCCAGCTGCGCGCGATGGTCCGCTGGGAATCGGTCCTGGTGGCAGCCTTCGGCACGGCGGGCGGCCTCGGTCTCGGCGCCTTCCTCGGCTGGGTCCTGGTCGAGGCCTCCGACGGAGCGAGCGACAGCGCCTTCGCCTTCGCGATGCCACCTCTGCAACTGGCGGTGGTGGCGCTGGTGGGCATAGCGGCCGGAGCCCTCGCGGGCCTACGCCCGGCACGCCGAGCGGCACGCCTGGACGTACTGAGGGCCATCGCCACGGAGTAGGCGACCCGGCCCAGCAGACCACTCAGCACCACACCGACCCGCCACCCCCCTCACCGCCCGGTCAGCCCAAAACGGCCGACCGGGCGGGAGCATGTTCCGGCCGACGCAGATCGACCCGCTGCGTGACCTCGGCAAACTGCGGCGCGGCCGCCTTCTCGACGACCTTCTCAACGGCCTTTTCCATGGCCTTCTCCACGCCCACCGCCACGCCCGCCCGCTGCGGCGGTTGCGGCGCGCGCATCCCCGCACCCCGCGCCACCGCCGGCGCATGCGTGGGCAGCGTGAACCACACGACCTTGCCCGACTCGCCGTCCGGTCGCACGCCCCAGCTCTCGCTCACGGCGGCCACCATCGCCAGCCCTCGCCCACATGTGGCGAGCGTGTCGGCGGTGTCGGCGGTGGCCTCGGCCGCGTCGGCGTCCGCCACCGCCGGAAGCCGCGGGTCGTGGTCGCGCACCGAGACCATGAGCCGGTCGAGCAGGAGCTCGATCTCGACGGTGCACATCTTGTCCGGCTGCGCGTGCTGGTGGACGTTGGTCAAGAGCTCGGTCACGCCGAGCGCGGCGCGGTCGATCAAAGGGTCCAGATGCCAGTAGCGCAATTGTGCAGAGACGATTCTGCGGACCTGGCCGATCCGCGACGGCAGGGCTTGGAGCTCCACCGTGCAGTGCCTGCTTGGATAACTGATCACGGCTGCGACTCCCCGACTGAAGAGGTCCGGAAGAACACGGAGTGCGGATCCAGCGATGTACGGATCCGGCAAAGTACGGATCCAGCAGGGTGCTTGAGGAAAACGGCCGCCTGCTGTCGTGGCCGGCGGGCTGGTTCGCAGCGTTATCGCCGGTAAACCCAGAGTGACGTGAGACCAG
>JABFVM010000085.1 GCA_013362785.1 Streptomyces sp.
CAGGGATCTGCATCGCGCCCCCGGGCACGGGGCCGGATCCCCTCGGTACCGCGCGAGCTTGTCGACCAAGCAGATCCAGGGGATGCGATGCAATCTCTGGCTAGCAGAGGGCGAGTTGAGCAAGTCTGGCAACCCCAGCCAGCACGGCAAGTGATCTGAGTCACAATCCGAGTGCTGTCCCAGGCGACACCTCTTCCGCCGCCGCAGCCCCCGCACGTCTGCCATCAGCGACTTAACTCCACGCTATCCGCGCAGCATCGCTGCGCGGATATTCGATCGAGCGAGGGCAAGGAAGCACCAGCCGCACGCCCATCGCCGTCCGCTGCTAGATTTCACATCAATCCACCTCCAGTCCAGGCCTAGTACAGCCGACTTCAGGAGGTGCGCAGTGCTACTGCGCAGGGACCCAATCGAGAGTGACAGGGGGCACCACAGAGTGAAGTCGTTCTTCGAGCTGTTGGGGAAGGCGATGCAGAGCACAGGCATGACGCTGCGTCTGTGCCTGCTGATGGTTGTCGCCTCAGCAGCGGCGTACGCCATCAGTCAACTGCAGTAAGTCGACGTGGAGCAAGGAGACCCACAAGTGGAAACAAAGAGCGCATCTGCAGACGTTGTGGACCGGCTCTGGCGGGCATACGCACCATTCCAACGAGGCCGGAACACGTTCGGCGACCTCACCTCCATGACCACAATCCTGCTTCTTGCAGGGTTTGTTGAGTCGGTCGGTGAACCGGAGGATGAGTTCGTCAAGCGGTGGGCTCGAGCGGCCGCGGAGGCCCAGATCGGCATCTCGCCGCTGATGGACCTGCGCGCCGCCCTGAGAAGCGCGAGTAGGCATCAACTCTTTCCTGTACCTGACATCGACAGGCTTGACGTCGAGTTCCTCAACGGGAGTGAAGGAGCGGATGACGTTCCCTGGGCAGCCGCGTTCCTTGCTGCCCTAACGCAGGGTCCGACGCTGGCCAAAGCAAGCCTGGCGGAAGTCTATGAGTTGCTCCTCGAACGCCACGTTCAAGAAGGGGCCTTTCTGGCAGGAGAGTTCTACACACCGCGCGACGTCGTGCGCCTGCTGGTGGAGACCGCAGCCCCGCGGCCGGGGGATCGAATCCTTGATCCGGCTTGCGGGACTGGTGGCCTTCTTGCAGTCGCAGCGGAGCGAATCGCGGAACACGGTCGGCTGGACGGCGCTTCCTTCGAGGCTCATGCCACAGATCGCAGCAATCCACGGCTCGCGATGATGAACCTGGCCATCCACGGAGTGGATCAGCCCGTCGTAAGTGCCTCCGATCCGGTGTCGCTCTTTCAGCACCGGGGCACGGGCCTTGTTGACCTGGTGCTGAGCAATCCGCCATTCAACCAGCGCATCACAGCTCACCACGCAGTCGACTGGCCCTTCGGGCAACCGCCCGAGTCCAATGCGAACTTCGCCTGGCTCCAGCTCGCGTGGAGCCGACTGAGCGAGGAGGGGCTCGCGGTAATGATCATGCCGCCGGGAGCCGCCTGGTCCAGCGGCCGTGAGGCACTGATCCGCAGGAACATGATCGCCAGTGGTGCTCTCCTCGCTGTCATGGCGTTGCCGGCGAACCTTTTCGCACCCCACACCGCCATCCCCGTGCACATCTGGGTGCTGGCTCGCGACAAGTCCCGCCACCTGCCGGTAGGCGATACCGAATCCGTCCTCTTCATCGATGCAAGCAGACTCGGTACACAGGTTCCACGGCAACCATGCACCTTGACCACCGAGGACACTGATCGCATCAGCACACGGTTTCACGCGTGGCGGCTGTCTCCTTCCGCAACGCCTGATGAACCAGGCTTCTCTCGTTCGGTTTCACATACCGAGATCGACCAGAACGACGGCAGCCTCGATCCGCGCCGGTACGTCCACTTCGACCCTGATCAGCAGCCAGCAGCACCAGACCTTGATCTCATGCTCGATGCCCTGGACCGGCATGACGGTGCGACGTCGAGTTCGAGCCGTGCCGTCCAGGGAAGTCTCAGCGTGTGCGAGCGATTGACTCGCAGGGGGGTCGAACTCCCCCGCGTGTCTCTTGGGCTCATTGTGAAGGGCACTCGAGTTGACTTGTTCGAGGAATCTGAGCCCGGCCTGCTCATCGCCGGGCCTTCGGGAAGCCTCATCCGAGCCGAGGACTACGTGGACGCCGGCATCCCCGTGGTGATGCCCAAAGACCTCACCAACAATGGCATCAGCACTGCGAGCATCAAGTACGTCGCCGAGCGTCAGGCCAATGATCTAGAACGTTTTCGCCTTCACCTTGGAGACGTGGTCCTGGCACGTCGCGGAGAACTGGGGCGATGTGCGGTAGTCCGAGAGGAGCAACAGGGATGGCTCTGTGGAACTGGCTGCTTCATGCTTCGGCCGCCCGCTGAGCTGAACGCCGACTACTTCGCCGCCTACCTCCGCAGTACGGAGGCACGCCAGTGGCTCGAGGCCCACTCCACGGGAAGTATGACCATGAAGACCATCTCTCTCAACGCTTTGAGTGAATTGCCGGTTGCACTGCCAGACCTCGGAGTGCAACAGGCGGTCGCCGACGCGATGAAGCAGCTGGATGAACACGAGCGACGGCTACAGGAGCAGCTCGCGCTCACACAACAGATCCGCCGCGACTCGCTCACGGGGCTCCTGCGAAGGTGAGTGCCTCTCTCTCGACGGTTGAGGGCCCGGTGTGACGAAGCATCCGGCGGAAGAGGATCCGCATCGTGTATGCCCAGGGATGCTTCACCGAACGGGCCTCACCGCGGATGGGTCATGGTCTCAGTTCTGGTCTCATTCACCCCCGTCCGGCACCGTACGTAAACCGGCAAGTTGACTGCTTCGCCACAGGTCAGAACACCTCCGTCCTATCCCGAACCCCCAGACGAACATTTGGAAAGCGTGTTGGGGGCAACCCCTCACGAGTTCGAATCTCGTATCCTCCGCCAGTGCCTCACCGGGCACGATGTCGAAGGGCCCCACCGTTCGCGGTGGGGCCCTTCGACGTTGTCCGTCTCAGTTTCCGTCTCAGTTGGATTTTCCGGCGGCATCGGAAGCTCCGCCGGTTCCGGGCGGCACCCAGAGGGCGTCTCCAACTTTGCTGGGCGACCTTCCGGAGCATGGTCCCGATCACATGCATGTAGCGAGCGCGCATCCGAGCCGCTCCCCCGGGCTCCCAACCCATGATCGAGTCGATCACGACGTCCGGGACGTCGAGGATCAGGAGGACGGTCGCGGCGGTGTGGCGAGCGTCATGGAGACGGCCGTCTCGTACGCCCGCGTCCCGCAGCAGCCGCTTCCAGACGTGGAAGTCGGTGTTCGGGCTCAGCGGCCCACCGACAGGCGAGGCGAAGACGTATCCCTTGCCCTCCCAGTCGGCCCCAGCCGCGATCCGCTCCCGCTCCTGGGCTTCCTGGTGCTGGCGGAGAATCTTGATCAGCGGATCGGGCAGGCCGACGGTGCGCCGACCCGCGCGGGACCTGGTGGACTTGTGCTCGCGGCGAGTCTGCTCCTTCTTGGGACAGTAGCCCGCCTTCCGGCCACACGGATCGGCACCGCAGCCGTGCGCGTACTTGGGACGCAGCCGGTTCTTACGGATGCGGACGTACCCCGCGTCGAGGTCGACGACTTCCCAGTGCAGGCCGAGCGCCTCACCTTGCCGAAGGCCGAGCGCCAGGGCTACGACCCATCGCGCACTGTTGCGGAGCCTGGCCGCCTCGACGAGGAGGCTCTGTACCTCCTCGATCGTGAACGGCTCGATGTCCTCCTCTTCGAGGCTGGGAGCCTTGGCGATCTCGGCCGCGTTGGTGGCGACGTGCCCACGTAGGACGGCTTCACCGAGGGCGACCCGGATCGTCCGGTGGGCGTGGTGGGCGGTGCCGGCGGAGCTCCCGGACATCTGCATCTTCCGGTAGAAGCGTTCGAGGTGCTCAGGCTCCAGGCGGTCGAGCCGGTTACTCTCGTCCGGATCTGTGCCGACGGCCACAGCGAGCGGGATACACGTAGGCTCATACTGAGTCATGACGAAGCCTGCTGCACTGAAGCGTCACTTGCCTACCAGCCCCTTCAAGGCCCCGGTCACACCGGCTCCCAAGCACTTCGCCACGGGCGACCAGGTCACACATGACGTGTACGGTCTCGGCCGGGTAATCGGCATCGAGGACGGAATCGCGGCGCTGGTGGATTTCGGCTCGGCGCAAATGCGGATCTTGAGCCCGTACGCCAAGATGACCAAGCTGTAGGACCACTGTGCCCGGTCACGGCACGCCAGGCCCCATCAGGGACCTGTAACGAAAGAGAGACCTCTCATCGAGCCAACGTCGCTGTTCTCCGCTCTGGAAGAGCAACCCCACTGCTCCACTGCAGCATCGCCGCCTCCAACGACAAACCCCTTCCAGGCTCCAGACTTCAGGGAAGACGAGATCTTCCTACTCGACGATGCGCAGGAGCCCGCCTCAGGCATGCGTGCGGCGCGCCCCAAGGCGGCTTAGCTCCACGAATGACGGTGACTTCGGCAGTCGGCCACGGGCCGTCTCCGGTGCTGCGGAGGAACGCGTCCGTCTCAGTTTCCGTCTCATTCAGCCCCGTTCACGGCCGTTCAGGCGAGACCCGGAGCCGTCCGCACGCTGGTGGCCAACCGTCCATGAACCCAGGTGAACGCCCCCGAACGACGCCCACCACCCCACCACCACAGTTGGAAAGCGTGTTGGGGCAACCCCTCACGAGTTCGAATCTCGTATCCTCCGCCAGTGCCTCACCGGGCACGATGTCGAAGGGCCCCACCGTTCGCGGTGGGGCCCTTCGACATTTCTGATTGCAGTTCCCTGGGTGGCCGCGTCCGCCGTCAGGAAACAGATGAGGGAGCCGGTTCACCAGGCCCCTCACCTCACAGCTGATGCTGACCGGTCGGGTCGGCGCAGGAAATCCAGCAGGTGCTTCGTCAGTTCCTGCGGAGCTTCTTCGGGCAGGAAGTGACCGGCTCCGGGGATGACCAGTTCGGTGACGTCGTTGGCCGGGCAGAGTCGTCGGCGGGCAGCGCCCGGGGGCTGAATCGGCCCCTAGTAGGGTCAGGACGTGGCCACTCCTCTGTTCTCCGACGCCGACGTCCATGGCCTTCCCGGTCTCGCCGCGGAGGTCGTGGAGCATGGAGAGGTCTTCACGCGGCGCTGGGTGGTCGATCTGATCCTCGACCTGCTCGGCTATACGGCCGACAAGGATCTCTGTGCCGTGAAGATCGTGGAGCCGGCTTGCGGCTCGGGTGCCTTTCTGGCGGCTGTGGCAGCGCGGATCAGCGCCTCCTGCCGTACGCACGATCGGCCCATCGGAGACGCGCTCGCGGCGGTTCGCGCTCTGGACCTGTTGGAGCGCAACGTCGAGCGGAGCCGTGCCGTCGTCGAGAAGCAGTTGACGGACGAGGGATGGCAGGCCGAGGAAGCCCGGCGAGTGGCGGCAGCGTGGGTCGAAGAGGGCGACTACCTGCTGCGGTCCGACGCGGATCACCGTGCGGACTACGTGGTGGGCAATCCTCCGTACATTCGTCTTGAAGACGTTCCCGACGCGCGGATGGCCGCCTATCGCAGCGCCTGCCCCACGATGGGCGGCCGAGCGGACATCTACGTCGGCTTCTACGAGGTCGCACTGCGAAGCCTCAAGCCCGGAGGCCGGCTGGGCTTCATCTGCGCGGACCGCTGGATGCGTAACCAGTACGGCCGCCGGCTCCGGCAGCTGGTGACCCACCGCTTCAGCATGGACCTGGCCCTTGTCATGCACGACGTGGACGCCTTCGACGATCAGGTCTCGGCCTATCCGGCGATCACTCTCATCTCGAACCGCCCCCAGGGCGGAGCGGTGGCCGCGGACACCACCCGCGACTTCGGAAGCAGGCAGGCCCATGACTTCGCCGACTGGTACATGAGGGGCGCGTCGGAGTCGATCACTACCGCGGCCTTCCAGGCGGCGCGCATGCCGCACTGGTTCCCGGACGAGGACTCGTGGCCGACCGCCTCACCGGCCAGGCTGGCCGTCCTGGAGGAGCTGACCGAGCGTTTCCGGCTGCTGGAGGACGACAGGACCGGCACTCGGGTCGGGATCGGCATCGCGACCGGCGCCGACAAGGTTTTCCTCACCGCCGACGACGACCTGGTCGAACGTGACCGGCTGTTGCCGATGGCCATGGTCCGTGACACCACCAGCGGCACTCTGGACTGGCAGGGCACGTACTTGGTCAACCCTTGGACCGCCGAGGGCGACCTCGTGGACCTCACCGCGTACCCCCGGCTCGCCCGGTACTTCGAAGAGCACGGGGCCGCCCTGCGCAAGCGCTACGTCGCGGTCAAGCAACCCCATCGCTGGTACAAGACGATCGACAAGGTCGACCACCACCTGACCGGGCGTCCCAAGCTGTTGTTCCCGGACATGAAGCTGACGATCCATCCGGTCCTCGATAAAGGCGAGTTGTACCCTCACCACAACCTGTACTTCATCGTCTCGGACGTCTGGGACATGCGCGTACTCGGCGGCCTGCTGCTGTCCAGGATCGCCGAAGCGTTCGTGGGGGCGTACGCGGTCAGGATGCGAGGGGGGACGTTGCGCTTCCAGGCGCAGTACCTCCGCAAGATCCGCGTCCCTGCCCCGGACGCGATCAGCGACAGCGACAGGACCGCCCTTGCGGAAGCGTTCGACAGGCGCGACGTGGAGGCTGCCACGGAGGCCGCCCTGCGTGTCTACGGGCTCGCCGAGCTGCCCGACTAGGGAGGGAACGGATCTTGACGGTCACCCGCCAGGACTTCGAGGACGCCATGGCGGCGTACTGGGGTGCCAGACAACTCCAGAACGAGCAGTCCGCGATCAGGGCCAAGGTGGGAGCCGGCACGGCGGGGTCCGTGCGCGGCGGCAAGCACTTTGACGCGATCGCGACGTTGCTGTCGAAGTTCTTCCTCGACGCCGGGTATCCGCCCGAGAGCATCCGCGTCGCGAGGGGGCAGGGCCTGGCGCTGCCGGGGTACTACCGACCGCAGAAGCAGTGGGACTTGGTGGTCGTCCATGATGGCGTGCTCATCGCGGCCTTCGAGCTCAAAGCACTGGGCGGGCCGTCGTACGGCAACAACTACAACAACCGGGTCGAAGAGGCGCTGGGCAGCGCTGTGGACCTTCGTCGTGCGGTTCTCGCCGACCTGTATCCCAAGGAGAAGCCGTGGCTCGGCTACTTCTTCATCATGCAGGACGGGGAAGGCTCCCGAAGCCCGGTCGAGTTCATAAAGGGGGCCCTTCCGCCCGACGACGTCTGGCGCGGTGCCTCCTACCAGAAGCGATTCGGTATCTTCTGCGAACGCCTCGTGGCCGAGCAGCTCTATGACGCCGCCTGCTACATCACCTCCTCTGCCGAGAACCCGGAACCGATCGAGCTGGTGGAGAGCCTCGACTGGCGGCACTTCTCCGCAGCGGTCAACAGCCGCCTCACGTACCTGAAAGAGCTTGGCTATCCCGGTTGATCGCGTGCCACAACTGGCACACCCTCGCGGCGGACGCCGTTCCCCTCAGTTGAGGTGTGCGAGCTGTGAGACCGTGGCCCCGCCCTCGGCAGAGCGGGGCCACACCCGTTACGGCGCTGGTTCGTACGTCACCGTCGTGCCGGCGCACGCCTCCGTGAGCTGGGTGAGGGTTTCCAGTTCGGGGGCGTCTGCCGTGAGGCCCCAGCGGAGTTTCGTCGCCGTCCACTCGGAGATGTAGCGGCACATGACGCCTGAAGCCGACGGGAGCCACTCGGCGGGGTCCTTGTCGGACTTGCTGCGGTTGGACGCCGCGGAGACCGCGATGAGGGAGGTCACGGCGTCGAGGTCGTTGGCGTACGACTCGCGTCGGGTCGCCGTCCACTGGGAGGCGCCGGAGTCCCAGGCCTCGGCCAGCGGGACCATGTGGTCGACGTCCAGGGCGGAGGCGGAGGTTACCCATCTGGCGTCGTAGTACGACCACCAGCGGCCTCCGGAGAGCTTGCAGCCGGGGAGGATCTGCGGGGGATCGACCGCTTCGCTGAGGAGTACCTCGGCCCGGGTGTTGCAGCCGTCGGTGGGCTGCCGGCCCGCGTTCCAGTGTTTGAAGCTCGTGCGCTGGTAGCCGGCCCGGACCTCCGCGGCGAGCGGGAGGGACCGGACCGCGGCGGCCAGCGGGAGGGTGTACGCGGCGGCGCGGCCATGGGCGTTGGCCGCTGTGGGTGCCATGAGCGGCACGACCAGGAGGGCGACTGCGAGCGCGGCTCGTCTGAGGTTCTTGATCACGCATCGCAGGGTTGACCGCGCATACCTCGTTCGAGCGAATCGACTCGAACTGGTGAGCCAGATGGGCGCCTTGGTTCACCGGACAGGTGTGCTACCGATCGCCCAATAGAGGGTCTCGCGAGGGAAGCCTCGCGCAACGGAAGGCCCCGACCGGTTTCGGTCGGGGCCCTGCTCAGACGACCAGCTCCGGTTGCGGTTGCTGTGCGCCGACCGAGGCCGGCTTCGGTTCCCACTGCTTCGTGGCGCGCAGGTAGGCGACGATCACCGACACCATCGCCAGGATGAGGAGCGGGCCGGACACCCAGGGGTACTTCGCCATCTCCACTGGCAGGAAGCGGACGGACAGCAACATCGCGGTGAAGATCGTCGCGCCGTATGCGACCAGCCGGATTCCGGTGCGGTCCCAGCCGTACGCCTGGGTGCGCAGCGCCGACTCGATCGTCACGACGAACACCACGCCGGCCACGATGTCCACGCCGTAGTGGTAGCCGAAGCCCAGCGTCGCTCCGAGCGTGGCTATCAGCCAGAACGTGCCCGCGAAGCGCACGATGCGGGGGCCCTTGCGGGAGTGGATGAAGATCGCGGTGGCCCAGGCCGTGTGGAGGCTGGGCATGCAGTTGCGGGGGGTCTGTTCGTCGAACGGCATGTGCTGCGGGGTCAGCAGCTGGGGTGCCGTCTCCGGCCAGATGTCGGCCGTCGCCCACTGGGCGCCGTCATAGCCGTAGGCGAAGATCGGGCCGACCACCGGGAAGATCATGTAGATGCCCGGGCCGAGGAGGCCGATCATCAGGAAGGTGCGGACCAGGTGGTGGCTCGGGAAGCGGCGTTCGGTGGCGACGCCGCGCAGCTGGTAGAGCGAGATGATCACGGCGAACACGGCGAGTTGGACGTATACGTAGTCGAGGATGTGGGCGCCGACCGGGCCGCCGGCCCTGACGAGTCGGCCCACCAGCCACGACGGGTTGCCCAGTGCGTGGTCGGCCGTTGCCACGTACTGGTCCAGCACCATGGGGCGCGTCTTCGCCGTGATCAGCAGCCAGGCGTCGCCCGTCTTGCGGCCGGCGACCAGCAGGAGGGCCAGTCCTACGCCCTTGAGCAGCAGGAGGCGTTCGCTGCCGGTGCGGCGGGTGACGGCTATGACCGCACAGCCGAGTACCACCCACAGCGCGCCGTTGCCGAAGGGGTGGTGGTGCTCGGGCACGTTGATGTCGAGCACCCAGCGCAGCACCAGGAAGACGACGTCGATGCCTATCGCGGTGGCGGCCGCTATGGCGCGCTGGCGCCAGGTGAGGACCACCATCATCAAGGCCATGCTGGCGTAGAGCAGGAAGCCGGATTTCGGAGGAAATATCACCTCTCGCACTTGATTGGTGATCGGCCCCGGCAGGCCGTAGCGACGTGTGGTGATCTCCAGGGCTATGAGGAAGCCGAGGGCCACCACAGCGGCCGCCGCCCACAGCATCGTCCGTGGTTGACGCCACGCGATGGAAGCGGTGCTGGATCTTATTCGCGAAACCAACCGCGATGCTCTAGGTATCAATTGTTTGGCCGATTTGTAGAGTTTTAACCGATCGTTAATGTGTTCGATCGGTCATGTTAGCGGAAAGGCGTCACACCCTGTCTGACGCCACTCCATGGCCTGTGAGTTGACTGAGTACGTCGGCTCGTTTCGCGGCCGCCGCCGTCGGGTTGGGGAAGTCGGCGCTCGCCATGCCCAGGCGGTCCACCAGCTTCTCGATGACCGAGTTCTCCGTGACGGAGCGGTCGGGCAGCAGCGGCAGCTCGTAGTCGCGCTGCCATGTGCGCTGGATGGCACGGTCGTTCTTCCAGCGGACCTCGCGCAGGGTCTCCAGCTGGAGCCGGCGGGCCGTGGTGCTGTCCATGCCCGAGTGCGACCAGTGCTCGGCGTCGCCGTCCGGGTCGTGGACCCGCAGATCGAAGCGTTCCGCGTCCTGCCAGACCGGCATCGTCTCGTCGTTGAGCATGAAGACGTAGAGGGCGAACGGCCCCGCGTACTCGTTGACCAGAAAGGTCTTCGTGTCCTCGAAGAGCTCCGGGCTTTCGCCGGGGTAGCCGACGATGAAGGACACGAAGTAGTGGAGGGGGCTGCGGGAGAGCAGTTCGAAGGCGGTGCGGTTGGCGCGGGCCTTCACCTTCTTGTTCATGTACGTCAGCGTCGTGTCGTTCATGGACTCGAAGCCGATGGCCAGCGCGCGGCAATGGGCCTCCTCCAGCGCGTCCACGACCGCCCGGTCACGGAGGGAGTTGGCCCGTGTGTACGCCTCCCAGGCGACGCCCGCCTTCGTGAGCAGGGGTAACAGGGTGCGCAGTCGGGTGGGCGGCACCGTGAACGTGGAGTCCAGGGCCTTGATGTACTGCGCGCCGTGCTCGTCGCGGTAGCGGGCGAAGTCGGCGGCGATCTTCTCGGCCGACTTGTAGCGCCACTTCGGGGAGGCGGCGGGGAACGAGCAGTACTTGCAGGTGAAGGGGCAGCCGCGCATCGACTCGTACGGGATGACGGGGAACCTTCCCGACGGGGCGGGCGAGGGCAGCGCCTCCAGGTCGGCGTAGTGGATGCCGGTCATGCGGATGCGGTCGGCGTCCTGGTCGCGCCAGACCAGGTTGGGGATGCGGGACACCGGCTCGCCCCGGCGCAGGGCGTCGAGCAGGGGCGGCAGGGCGGGTTCGGCGTCGCCCCGGACGACATAACGGACGAACGGGTGGGCGTCCAGGATCTGCTGGAACTTGAGGTTGCTGTACTGGCCGCCGAGGACGAGGGCCGCCGTCGGGAAGCGTTCCTCGACCCAGGTGATCGCCTTGGCCATCGTGGCCCGGTCCCAGATGAACGTGGTCGACAGCAGGACCGCGTCGTAGGGGCCGGAGGGCTCGGTGAGGGGGCCGCTCCCGGCGCCGTTCCAGATGGCCTCGGTCGAGTAGACGTCGTGGTCGATGCCCGCGGCCTCCAGGATGGCGCGGACGGTGAACGTGGTGAGGTGCGGCGCGGTCGCCGTCTCGTCCTCCTTCTCGACGTGCTGGAGCTGGACCGAGGAGACCGCGCGGATCCCGCTCGCCGCCCTGCGCGGCCTGAGCAGGGGCAGGCGGCCGCCGTTCACCTCGGCGTGGAGGGTGGTGAGTTCGGCGATCTCCCCGGCCCGGTCCGGGAATCCACCGGGGGCGACCAGGGCCTCGAAGGTGGAGCCGGCCAGGAGTGAGTGGTTGGGGTACTCGGGACCGAGTCCTGAGATCAGGAGAACGTTCATGCTGGTTTCCCCCATGCGGTGGGTGTAAGGACCAACCAGCACTACGGTGCGCCTGCGCGGAGTTGGACAGAAGTGAGAGGAGGCAAAACAACGGCAACCGTATTCCCAAGATATTTAACGTTCACCAAAAGGCAATCGGCGTATTCCGGCCGCCGGTTTCGGGGCGCGGTGTCCTGAGTGGCAGACTCACTCCATGACCCTGTCAACTTCCGCACGTCGCAGGTCGCTTGCCGGTGCCGGGCTTGTCCTGGCCGCCGCTCTGACCCTCACCGCCTGTGGTCAGGAGCGCGCAGTGGACACTGCGGCCGGGGGTGGGGCCGGGGACGGGACCGGGAACGGGGCCACGCCGAACACCTCAGCCAGCACTTCGGCCAGCGCGTCACCCACCGCGCCGGGCGCCTCCCCGTACGTGGAGCCGGGAGCCGGTGACGGTGCCCCGCACTACAACGAGAACAACGCCTATCGGCAGTCCGGCGAGATGTCTCCCGAGCACGCGAAGGACGCCCAGCGGGAGGCCGAGCGTGTCCGGCCGGTACTCAAGCGGCTCTGGGAGCAGGGGAAGTGGGACCCCTCGGCGGTGCGTGCGGCTCTGCTGCGGCTCGGGTACGAGGAGGAGCGCGTCGCGAAGGACGGCAGGCTGCTCGGGGGGACGCTCACCGTGCGGGAGATGAACTCGCGCTACCAGGACGGCGATTACGTCACGCCCGAGGGCGCGATGGTCGGCCTGCGGGTACACAAGGACGCCTGTGTCACGGCGTTCGTGCAGAAGTCCAACTTCAGCGTCCAGGCCAACGGGCCGTACCCGGAGACCGGCTGCTTCGCGCCGCCCGTCGGTCACTGAGCGGGACGACCGCCCCGAGCCGGGCGGTCACTGCTCCATCGGCACTCCGACCTCCGCGAAGACGGCCTGTGCCTGTTGCCTCATGAGAGCCGCTTCCGCCGGGTCCTCGTCGTTGTTCCGGAGGGCTCGGCCGAGGATCAGCAGGGTGCGGGCCTCGCCGAGGCGGTGGCCGGTGCGGCGGTGGTTGGACAGGGCCTGTCGGCCCAGTTCCACGGCCTTGGCGTGGGCCCCCTCCGACTCCGCCGCCGCGCACAGGACGGTCAGGGCCTGCCCCTCCACCACCCCGAACGAGTGATCGCGCGCCAGGCCGAGCGCCTCCTCGGCCTGGCCGCGGGCTTCCTCGTGGCGGCCCAGGTGCTGGTACGTGAGGGAGAGGCCCAGCAGGCTGTCCGCCTCGGTGCGTCGGTGTCCCACCTCGCGGGCCAGGGCGAGGGCCTGACGGTGCGTCCGGATGGACCGGTCGGCGTGGGCGCGTGCTCGGTGCGCGGAGGCGACCGTGTTGAGGATGGTCGCCTGGATCCAGGGTCGTCCCGGGGCCTTGACCATGTCCCAGGCCCGTTCGGCCTGGATCAGCGCCTCGTCGTGGTGGCCGAGCTCGATATGAATCTTCGCCACCGCGTCCAGCATCATGGCGCGACCGTTGCGATATGCGCTTCTCTCGTCGGCCGCCGCCCGCGGACCGAGTGCGTCAAGGCCGTCCGCCAGACGGCCGAGCTCCCAGTACACCGAGCCCAGAATCTGCAACGCCAGGCTGTCGTCGAACCAGACGACGCCTTCGTTGCGGCTGATGGCCAGTTCGAGGTGGTCGGCGGCCTCGTGCAGACGGCCCAGATCCCGGCAGGTCATGCCCAGGATGATCAACCCGAACGTGTCGGCGTAGTCGATCCCGGCTTCACGGTTGATCCGGAGGCCGACGATGGCGTGCTCGTACGCGCTGTCGAGGCGCGCCATGCTCCATTCCGCGCCGCCCGCGCCACCGAGCCCCGCCACCTGGCCCGCCGCCCAGCCGAGCTCCCGGCTGATCTCCTGGGCGCGCGCATGATGATGCATGGACTGCCTCATATGCCCCCTGTCCCACCGGACCACTCCGAGGTGGTGGTGCATGGCCGCCTGGCCGAACCGGTCGCCCTCGGCCTCGGCCGCGTCCAGCACCGTCTGCGCGGTGGCCTGCCACGTGGCTCGCGGCAGGTGCAGCCAGAAGTAGCCGAACAGCCCCGACGTCAGGTACCAGGCGACGGGACGGGGACCGTTGCGGGCCGCGTGGTTGATGACGGCGAGCAGATTCGTCTGCTCCGCCCGCAGCCACTGGACGGCGGTGGCGGCGGACGGCATGCCTTGCCGGTCGCCGCGGTCGAGGGTGGCCGGAAGCCGCGGGAAGAGCCCGGTCCCCGCGGTGGTGCGAGCGGCGTGCAGGTACCAGAGCAGGACTCGTTCCAGTGCGGCGTCCCGATCCGCTGCCGTGTCCTCGGCCCGCGCGCATTCCCGCGCGTACTCGCGGAGCAGATCGTGGAACCGGTACCGGCCCGCCGTCGCCGGTTCGATCAGATGGGCCGCCGCCAAGGCACCGATCGAGCGCCGCGCCTGCGACAGCGGTACGTCCAGCAGGGCCGCCGCGGTCTCGGCGGTGAACTCCGGCCCGGGGAACAGCCCCAGCAGCCGGAACAGTCGCCGGGCCGCCGGGGACAGGACGCCGTACGACGCCGAGAACGCCGTACGCAACGGAGAGCCGTCGGTGTCGTCCGGGGCCAGGGCCGCCAGGCGGTCGCCCTCCGTCATCTCGGCGACCAGGTAGGACAGGCGCAGGCCCGGGTCGCCCGCGAGCCGGGCGGCGGCGAGGCGCAGGGCCAGCGGGAGGCTGCCGCACAGCCGGATCAGGTCGTCGGCCACCGCCGGGGGTTCCGCAAAGAGGCGGTCCGTGCCGAGTGCCTCGCTCAGCAGGGCGCGGGCCTCGGCCGGGAGGAGGAGGTCCAGGGGCAGGGCGTGTGCCCCGTCGCGGGCCACCAGGTCGCCGAGGCGGTTGCGGCTGGTGACGACGACACAGCAGGACGGGCTGCCGGGCAGCAGCGGGCGTACCTGCTCCGCCGACGCCGCGTTGTCCAGCAGGACGAGCAGGCGCCGGTCGGCCAGCAGGGTGCGGTACAGGCGGCCCTGGGCCTCGTCGTCCAGGGGGATCTCCGACGCCGGCAGTCCCAGACTGCGCAGCAGCAGCTCCAGGGCTTCGCCGGGCTCCAGCGGAGGGCGGTCGTGGTCGAAGCCGTGCAGGTTGACGTACAGCTGGCCGTCGGGGAAGCGGGCGCGTACCTGGTGCGCCCAGTGCACCGCCAGCGCGGTCTTGCCGATGCCGGCGGCGCCGCCTATCGCGGAGATGACGACCGTGCTCGGCGGGGCGGGCCGCACCTCCCCCAGCCGCCCCTGCACCTCTCCCAGCCGCCCCTGCACCTCTCCGTGCCGTCCCTGCCCCTCTCCCTGTCCGACCGCCCCCGGCCACCCCTCGGGCGGCAACAGCCCGTGCAAGCGCGCCAGTTCATCCTCGCGGCCCGCGAAACCGGGGGTGTCGTGGGGCAGTTCGGCCGGGATCGGGGGCGGGCTGTCGGTGTCCGGGGCGGTGCGCCGGGGTGGGGGTGTCGGGGCGGCTGCCGAGGGGTCGTTGTCGAGGATGAGGTGGTAGAGGGTCTGCAGGTCGGGGCCCGGGTCGACGCCCAGGTCCTCGGCGAGGCGCTTGCGGATGCCGTCGTAGTGGAGGAGGGCCTCGGCCTGTAAGCCGCAGCGGTACAACGCGGTCAGCAGTTGCCCGGCCATTCGCTCGTCGAGGGGGTGCGCGGCGGCGAGTTCGCGCAGCCGGGGGAGGATCTCCGCGTGCCGGCCCCTGCGCAGCTGCACCTCGTGAAGCTGGAGCAGGGTGACTACGCGTTCGCTCTCCAGCCGGTCGCGGGTCGTCTGGACCCAGGCTCCCGTCGGGCCCGACACTCCCGTCAGGCCGGTCAGAGGGTCGCCGTGCCACAACTCCAGGGCCTGGAGGAGGAGTTCGGCCGTACGGTCGTCGTCGGCGGCCTCCTGTGCGCGGGCTCGCCGGACCAGTTCGCGGAAGCGGTGGAGGTCCACTCGCTCGGGGGGCGTCCGCAGCGTGTAGCCGCCCTGGGTGCGGTC
>JABFVM010000117.1 GCA_013362785.1 Streptomyces sp.
GCAAGGGGCAACGGATGATGAGCACGGCTCAGGCACGGTGGCGGCGAGTGCCGCCCTGGGCCGTCGACACGGGCCTCGTCGTGCTCGCCGCACTCGACGCCTGGATCAACCTCGTCGACGAGGCGACACCACTCATGTGGGCCTGCGCCGTCCTCGGCAGCGCCGGACTGCTTCTGCGCAGGCGCTTTCCGCTCGCCGTCTTCCTGCTGACACTGCCCATGCTGCTGTTCATGGACGTGGGAGTCGCGCCGATCGCCGCGCTGTACACACTGGCCGCGCGCACCCGCAACCGCCCGCTGCTGGCCGGCTGCGCCCTGCTGAACGCGGCGGCGACCACCCTCGCCTGGCCCCTGTCCGACACGTTTTCCGGCGACCCGTTTCCCGGCGACCGGACCTGGACGCTCATCGAGTTCGTCTACACGCTGGCCATGGCCTTCGCTCCGATCCTGTGCGGCCGGCTCGTGCAGGCCAGACGCGACGTGGCCCGCCAACTCGTCGAGGTCCAAGTGGCCCGCGAACACGAACGCGCCCTGTACGCCCAGACCGTCCTCGCCCGCGAACGCGCCCAACTGGCCCGCGAGATGCACGACGTCGTCTCCCACCAGGTCAGCCTCATCGCCGTACAGGCCGGAGTCCTGCAGGTCGCCGCCAAGGATCCCGACGCCCGCGACGCCGCCCGCACCATCCGCACCCTGAGCGTGAACACACTCGACGAACTCCGCCACATGGTCACCCTGTTGCGTGCCTCCGGCGGCAAGGAAACCGAACTCACCCCCCAGCCCACCCTCGCCGACCTCCAGCAGCTGATCGCCAACAGCGGCATCGAGACCACCCTGACCGGCGGGCTCCCGCCCGGCATCAGCACGACCGCCCAGCGCACCGTCTACCGCACGGTCCAGGAAGCCCTGACGAACGTGCGCAAGCACGCCCCCGGCGCCCGAGCCGAGGTACGCCTGTGGCACGACACACAGCACTTCGGCGTCACGGTCACCAACACCGCCCCCACCCGCCCGTCCGTCGCCCTGCCGAGCGCCCGGCACGGCCTGATCGGCCTGAGAGAACGCGCCGAACTGCTCGACGGCTGCCTCACCGCCGAACCCACCCCACAGGGCGGATACAAGACCGAACTACGGGCCCCCAACCAGCCCGCCTGACCACAACCCGCCCGAGGCAGACCGGCACTGCTTCACGGAACACGGCCTGCGCCCCGTACCTCTCGGCCAAGGCGGTGACGCCGGCCCCCTTCCACAGGGCTCCTACCCGATCGCCAGTCCTCGCTACGGGGGCACGAATCCGGCACGCGACCGCTGATCACCACGGACAGCAAAAGGCCCAGGTCTCTGACCTGGGCCTCAATCATGGAGCGGGTGACGAGAATCGAACCCGCGCTCTCAGCTTGGGCTGTCCGTTCCTACGGGCACGCTATGGGCACGGCTGCGAAGAACGGCCGGCAGAGCGCGTGCACACGGCCCTGACTCATGAGCCGGTGTCTGGGCCGTACCACTGGAGCGCCTGGACGGAACGGCAGCGATGCACTCGAAGTTCCGGTCCCGGTGCAGGAGGGGCAGTCCCTGCAGTTCGGCCGTGGCGGCCACCACGAGATCGACGCCCCCGGTGCTGTCCGTGCTGTCCGTGCTGGGTGAGCATCTCCTGGACCTGTCAGGCGCTGTCGTCGACCGATCCCCTGCCGAAGGGCAGGCGCGTGTCCTCGATACCTTGCGTGCGATCGGGACGGAGGCGGTTGTACTTCGCGGCAACGTCGCAGTCGCTCAAGCCACCAGCCATTGCGGGGAGTTGCCTGAGCTCGCAGCCGGACGTCAGCACGGGTTCCGGCCGGCGTCACCGGGCGGAGGAGCGCAGGGGGCTGCCCCCAGGGGCAGACCTGGCGTGTCCGTGCGGTCGGCGTACGGGACCGGGAACTGGACGCAGGGGGCGGATACGTGAGCGGCGGGAACCTGGGGGCATGCGCTGGGAAAGGGCAACGGCGGCGGGACCGGTGCCGACGCGGGGACGGTGCGGGTCGGCGTGCGGCGGCGCGCCAGCCAAAGGACGGCCGCCGTGTACAGGGCGATGCCGGCCAGGTCGACGGCCACGACTTGCCAGGGCGCGTCCGCGGCGGTGTCGTCGCTCTTGAGGCCGTCGACCACGGCGGCCGAGACGCCGAAGGCCAGGAGGTTGTTCAGGGCGTGAAGTCCGATGGCCGCCTCCAGCCCGCCGGTGCGTACGGTGAGCCAGCCCGCGACCACTCCGAACACGGCCAGGTCGGCGAAGCCCCACGGGGTGCCCCAGCCGTGGGCGGCGGCGAACAGGACCGCCTGGGGCGCGAGCGCCCCCCAGGGAGAACGCAGGAAGGCGCCGACCGCCTGCGTGAGCCAGCCGCGGAAGACATACTCCTCGGCAGCTGCCTGCAGCGGTACCAGCACGACCAGCATGGCGAGGGCCGGGCCGAAGACCTCCCAGCCCGCCCACCGCGACGGCGGGCCATCGTCCGTAGGCAGCAGGAGCATGGCCCCGGTGGTCACGGCGAGGATCGGGAGGGCCGCCAGCGCACACAGCCCCAGCCAGGGCCACCGAAGTCCGCCCGTCACGGACGAGACCGTGCCCGCCGGGCGGCGGCCGGTCCAGCGCACCGCGAGCAGGACGACGGGCAGGGCGGCGGCGATTATCAGCAGGTCGAGAGCGGTGCCCGGGACGGGGCCGAACTCGACGGTTCCGTCAGGGGCTTCGGGGTAGCCCTTGGCCGCTCCCAGGGCGGAGCCGAGGCCGTAGAGCAGTCCGGCCACGAGCACGCATGCCACGGCCACGAAGCCGGTGCCCAGCACGGGCCGCCACCATCGGTGACGTGCCGAGACGCGGGCCATGCGGTGGTAGGGGAGGAGCGCGGGCATTGGGGCAGCGAGCGGCTTCGTCATGGCGACAAGCCTCCCCGCGGGCCCGTGTCCCCACATCGGCCGCGGGCACGAACGGCGCCTCTGCCGGAGGGTAGAGAGTGACCTCGTACCTGAGGCCGGTGCCGCGCCGCCGCACCCCGCCTTACGCTCGTGCCGAGATGGAGACGATACGCAACTGGCTGCTCCCCGCCCTGCTCGCGGCCGCACAGATCGCCTGGCTGTGGCCCGGGGCCGGCCTGGCCGGCGAGAAGGTGCCCGGGGCAGCGGCACTCGTCGCCGTCCTGGTCGCGGCGGCCGCGGAGACGGCCGCGCTGGGCCATCGACGACAGGCGCCGGTCCGGTCCCTGGCCTGGTCCCTTGGCGCTCTCCTGCTGGGCCAGGTGGCCTGGCACGACGGCTACTTCGGGGTGGGCGCGCCGGTCGCGCTGTATTCGGTCGCGGTCCGCTGCCCCGTGCCCGTGACCGTCCGCGCGGTCGCCGCGGCCGTGGGTGTCGAGTGGCTCCTGTCTCTCATCCACGTCGGGGTTCGGCCCGCGCTCGCCGCGGAGTGGGCGCTCGGCGCGCTCCTGTACGTCGTGTTCGCGGGGGTCGGTGAGGCCCGACGTCAGTGGCTCAAGGGGCGGTCGCTCGCGGCTCGCCGGCTGGCGGGCGCGGAGGAGGCCCGGCGGCGGGCGGGTGACACCGAACGGCGGCGTCTGGCCCGCGAACTGCACGACGTGAGCGCCCATCACCTGACGTCCGTCGTCATCACGGCTGACGCCGCGCGCAGACTCGGCGACAGTAGGCCTGAGCTGACGACCGAAGCGTTGTCGTTCGCCGAGCGCACCGGCACCGAGACCCTGACCGCGCTGCAACGGCTCGTCGGCCTGCTGCGTGACGTCGACCGTCCGGACCCACGTCGGATGACCGCGCGCATCGAGGAACTCATCGCCGGATTCGGACGGTTGGGGCGCCCGATCGATGCCGTGCTCCCCGACGACCTGGCCGGTCCGGCGGCCGAGGCGGTCCACGGGATCGTCCGCGAGGCCCTGACGAACGCCCTGCGGCACGCCCCGGGCTCCGCCGCGCACGTCAGCGTCCTGCGTGGGGAGGGCGTCCTGGAACTGAGCGTCGACAACGCTCCCCCGCGTGGCTCGGCACCGGACGGCGTCGACAGCCTCGGGTCGGGACGTGGCGTCGCGGGGATGAAGGAGCGGGCCGCGGCCGTCGGAGGGGAACTGACGGCCGGCCCCTCACCCGGTGGTGGCTGGCGGGTCCGGGCCACGCTGCCCGACGTCACGGGGCCGTGGGGTCTGCCCGAGGGCGCGGGCAGGCGCGACGTCCTGCGGGAACAGCGGCTGGCCGACCCCGCCCTGGTGTTCACCGCGATGCTCCTTCCCCTGGTGTTCGTCCTGGTCACCGTGGAGGAGTGGACCGGCGCGAGCCTGCGCGCCGCGGTGCCCGGCCTGCTCGTCGTGGCCGTGCTGCTGACCGCTCACGCGGTGCCGCTGCTGTGGCGGCGGCGTGCCCCGTGGGCGGCGCTCCTCGGCGTGCTGGCCACGTCGTGGCTGTGGCCGGCGGCGGTCGCCGGGGCCGCGCTGCCGTCGCGGGTGTCCCAGTTCTTCGCCGGCGGAGCGCTCGCGGAGCTGCTGGCGGTGTACGCGGTGGCGGTCTACGGCCGGGGAGCCGCCCGTACCTGGCCCGCGTGGTGCGCGGCGGCGCTCTCGCTCTCCGGGACCCTCGTCGCGACGGCGGGCTCGGACGGTGAGTTGTCGGACGAGGGGCCGCTGTGGCTCACCGCATTGGCGATGTTCGTGGTACTGGTCGTGATGCTGGCTGTCGTGTTCGCCGGCCTGTGGGGTGCCGGGCTCGCCGTGCGGCGTCGACGGCTGCGGATCCTGGCCCGGGACGACTTCGCGCTGGCCGGCGCCCTGTGGCACGCGGAACGGGCCGCGGAAGCCGAACGGCATCGTCTGGCGGCGAAGTTGCGCGACGCCGTCCTGCACCGCACGGCGGCACTGGTCGAACAGGCCCGGCAGGGGCGGCTGGAGGGGGTGGCCTTCGAGGCCCGGTCGGCACTCGCCGCCATGCGCGAACTCCTGCACAGCCTGGGCGAGGCGGAGGGTCCCGGGCTGCGGCTCGCTCCGGAGCCCACCGCCCTGGACCTCGCCACGCTGTGCCGGACCCTGCGCGCGGCCGGGCGGGACGTGACGCTGCGGGGCCTGCCGGAGGCCGCGCGGGACCTGCCGCCCTCGGTGACCCTGTCGGCGTACCGGATCGTCGAGGCGGCGCTCGGCGCGGGCGACCAAGGGCCGGCGCGGGTCACGCTGAGGCGACGGCGGGACACCCTGCGCGTCACTGTGTCGGGCGTACCGCTGGCCGTGACCGGTCCAGTGGCGGAACGCCTGAATGTGCAGGTGGGGACGGGGACCGGACGTATCACTCTTGAACAGGCCGGTATCGTACGGGTGTTGCTGCCGGCTCGGCCGCGTCCGGCGCCCGTCCAGGAGGTGTCCCCGTCGTCACACGCGTGATGGTCGTTGACGACCAGGCGGTGGTCCGCGCCGGATTCGCCGCCATCCTGGACGCCGAACCCGATCTGACCGTGGTCGCCGAGGCCGGTGACGGGGCATCGGCGGTGTCACTCGCCGCCACCGAGGCGCCCGACCTCGTCCTGATGGACATCCGCATGCCCGGCATGGACGGGCTCACCGCGACCCGTCTCATCACCGCGCAGGAGCGTCGGCCGAGAGTCCTCGTCCTGACCACCTTCGACCTCGACGCCTACGTGTACGAGGCGTTGCGCGCCGGGGCCTCGGGGTTCCTGCTCAAGGACACCCTGCCTGAGGACCTGCTGTCCGCGATCCGCCTGGTCGCCGCCGGAGAGGGAATCCTGGCCCCGACCGTGACCCGCCGACTCATCGACACCTTCGCGCGGGGCGCCCCGCAGCCGCCGTCTGTGACGGGTGCGCTGTCCTCCCTCACGCCGCGTGAGAGGGAGGTGTTGCTGCACATCGCGTCGGGTCTGACGAACGCCGAGATCGGGTTCACCCTCGGAGTGACCACGGGCACGGTGAAGACCCATGTGAACGCCCTACTGTCCAAGCTGGGCCTGCGGGACCGGGTGCAGGCCACGATCCTGGCGTACGAGTGCGGGCTGGTCAGGCCGCGCGGAACGACCGAGACGCGGGAGCCACGGCCGACCTTGCCCTGACTCTTCAGCACCCCGCCCACGATCTTCCTCCGACCCACCGTGGGTGGTACACGTCGGCAGTGTCGAGGAAGCAGACCCCGCTTCCAGCGCCCGGTGGATGAACCGTACGCAGTCGTCACGGTCTGCGCGCTACGAGGCGACAGTCTCTGGCTGCTCTGGGCGCAGCGAGTCTCGATGAAATGGAGGCAGGCACTCTACTTCGACTGAGGGCACACAGTGGGCACACGCCGCCCCAAATTGGTCGAAACACAAAAAGCCCCAGGCCACTGACCTGGGGTTTCTCTCTGGAGCGGGTGACGAGAATCGAACTCGCGCTCTCAGCTTGGGAAGCGAGGGCGCTTGCGGGGTGACATGGTTTCTGACCTGCAGGGATACCGTCATGGTGGCGTCGTTTCATGACTTTGTCGCACCGCTGTTGACCGTGGCTGTCCGCTCCTCTGGGTACGTGGAGGGCACGCCGCTGCGGTGGGTGGCTTGGAGGGCGCGCGGCCCTCGTTGCGCTCGGGCTGCGTCGACTCGAAGGGCTGCTCCGAGTGCACCACAGACCGAGTCGTTGCAAAGTCCGTGACCTGGCCTGCCGAAATGCCCTCCGCCTCGGCCCTGACCGCCCTCGCAGCCCTCGGCGCCCTGGGCGGAATCTGCATGGTGGTCGCCCTCATCGACACCGTCAGCCTTGGCGTGGCCGGTCGTCGTCCGAGTCGGTGCGGGGCTGTGAGCGGAAGGTTCGGCGGTAGGTGTCCGGAGGCACGCCGACCGTGCGGTTGAAGTGTCGGCGCAGCGTCGTGGCGGTGCCCATGCCGGTGGCTGTCGCGATGGCGTCGACAACGTCGTCGGTGGTCTCCAGCAACTCCTGTGCGCGGCGGATCCGTTGTGTCAGCAGCCATTGCAGCGGAGTGGTGCCGGTCACCGCCCTGAACTGGCGGCCCAGATGGCGCGAGCTCATCCCTGCCTGGCGTGCCAGGTCCTCCACGGTGAGTGGGTGGTCGAGGCGTTCGATCGCCCAGGGGAACAGCGCGGCGAGCGGATGGTCGTCACGGGCGGGCACCGGAGCCGCTACGAACTGCGCCTGGCCGCCCGCCCGATGCGGCGGCACAACCAGGCGGCGGGCGACGGCGTTGGCGACGGACGAACCGTGGTCGAGGCGGACGAGGTGCAGGCACAGGTCCATCGCGGCGGCCTTGCCGGCGGAGGTGAGCACGCTGCCGTTGTCCACGTAGAGCACGTCCGGATCGACCTCCACCCGCGGGTAGCGGGCAGCAAGGGCCTCAGTGTGCGCCCAGTGCGTGGTCGCGCGCTTGCCGTCCAGCAGGCCGGCGGCGGCCAGCACGAAGGCACCCGTGCACAGCGAGGCCACGCGCGCGCCCGCCTCGTGGGCCGCGCGCACCGCGCCGACGAGATCGGCGGGCGGGTCCTCGTCGGTGTCCGCCCAGCCGGGGACGATCACGGTGTCGGCATGCCGGAGCCGGTCGAGCCGCTGGTCGGGCTCCAGCCGGAACCGGCCGAGCCGCACGGCGTCCGACCCGCAGACCTCGACGTCGTACCAGGGGACGGTCACGCCGACCGGAGCGGCGCCGAACACCTCGTACGCCATGGACAGTTCGAAGTGCAGCATCCCCTTGGTGACGGCCAGCGCGACGACAGTAACCATGTCCGAAATTGTACGGGGCACGTCGTTCCGGACACTCATGCCGAGGCGACCGGCCTCGCCAGGATGTTCGTAGCAGATCAAGCAGATCAAGCAGATCAAGCAGATCAAGCAGATCATTCGAGCACGGGGGAGAACCCATGGGACCGGGACAGATGGTGACGGTGTTCGGCGCGTACGGGCACACCGGACGTTTTGTGGTGGCACAGCTGCGGGAGCGCGGGTTCGTCCCGGTTCTCTCCGGCCGCGACGACGGCAAGCTGCGGGCGCTGGCGGCATCCGACCCAGGACTCGAGGTCCGGCCGGCGTCGGTCGACGACCCTGCCTCACTCGACCGCGCCCTGGACGGTGTCGACGCTGTGATCAACTGCGCAGGGCCCTTCGCCGTGACTGCCGCTCCTGTGATCGAGGCGGCACTGCGCGCCGGGATCCCGTACGTCGATGTGGCGGCCGAGATCGAGGCGAACCTCGATACGTTCACGCACTTCGCGGACCGCGCCCATGCGGCAGGAGTGGTGATCGTCCCCGCGATGGCCTTCTACGGCGGCCTCGGGGACCTGCTGGCCACCGCCGCGATGGCGGACTGGACGGCGGCCGACGAGGCGAACATCGCGTACGGACTGAGCAGTTGGCACCCCACGCCCGGGACACGCACCGCGGGTGCGGTCTCCGGCGAGCGTCGAGGCGGGCGGCGTGTCCGCTACACGGACGGGCGGTTGGAGTACCACGACGACGCGCCGACGTTCCTGAAGTGGCCCTTCCCCGACCCGATGGGCACCAGGGAGGTCATCGGGGAGTTCACGATGGCCGACGTGGTCACCATCCCCAGTCACCTCTCCATTCCCGAGGTACGCACTCACATGACGAGCGAAGCGGCCAGAGATCTCTCAGCCCCGGACACACCGGCGCCGACAGCAGCTGACGAGAACGGGCGGTCCGACCAGACTTTCCTCGTTGACGCCGTCGTACGTTCCGGCGGCACCGAACGGCGCGCTGTGGCAAGCGGCAGGGACATCTACGCGGTCAGCGCACCCCTCGCGGTGGAGGCGGTCCACCGCATTCTCACCGGCCAGACCCGCACGGTCGGTGTCGCCTCCGCCGGCGAAGTCTTCGACGCGCCCGACTTCCTCCGCGCACTGACCTCGCACATCTCCTTCGAACTGCGCCGGCAGCAGACGGTGTCCTGACCGTCGGAGTGGGTGCCGGCGGCCAACGGGTCCAAGAGCGGGGTGGGGCGGGCGCCGTCCACGGCTGAGGCCCGCGACAAAGTGAGAACCCCTGACAACACGCAAGCCCCAGGCCGTTGACCTGGGGCTTCAAGAAGAGCGGGTGCACGGAGCGATCGTGCGGCAGGGGCGTACCGCTGTTGACCGCGGTGGTCCGCTCTTATGGGCACGCAATGGCACGGGCCGCAACGGCGGGTCGGGCAGGGCATGTGCACGAACACGCGCTGTGCTGGGCTGGGCGGCTGCCCGACCTCCAGAAGCTTCAGGGCGCCGGCGCTTGCGCGAGCGTACGGTCGTGACACGCGGATACGTAGCTCGGGTCCTATGTCTGGAAATGGCGCGTCCCGGAGCCGTACGTGCTCGACGAGCCGCCCCGCTCGCGTGGTCAGCTCGAACCGGGATCGGAGCTGTCGGACGCTGCGTTCGCGGCCCGGCGGTACTCGGCGTTGATGCGCTGAGCTTCCTCAAGCTGGTCTTCGAGGATGACGATGCGGCAAGCCGCGTCGATCGGGGTTCCCCTGTCGACAAGCTCACGGGCGCGAGCGGCGATCCGTAGTTGGTAGCGGGAGTACCGGCGGTGTCCGCCCTCCGAGCGCAGCGGAGTGATCAGACGAGCCTCACCGATGGCTCGGAGGAAGGCAGGGGTGGTGCCGAGCATTTCGGCGGCCCGGCCCATGGTGTACGCGGGGTAGTCGTCGTCGTCCAGACGATCGCCGAGTGGATTATCTGCTGCCATGTCACCTCGTTGTGCAACGCGTCGAGGGGCCCCGATGCCGTACGGCACCAGGGCCCCGAAGGGAATTCAACACCATCTGTCGGCCCTCATGCTGCGCCGACCTTCTGTTTCCGCTTCCCGGCCCGGCGTGGGGAGGGATGCGGGGATCGCAACTGCGTGACCGGGGACCACCATCCAATCCGGGGTCTTGCGGCACCCGGACCGAGAGCTTGTCGGGCCGGGCGATCCTGATGGCGTCTGCTCCTCCGTTCTTCCTCTGACCAACCACTTGGTGAACAGGTACTGCGGTACAGCTCGGTGATGCTGTCGGCAGCCCCTCGACCTGCGGGCTGCCCAGTACGGAACCCAGTCCCGTCACCGTTCTGCGAACACCTTGGCTTCGGAACTCCAGATCCGCACTGACCTGCGAATTTCAGGTACTGCTACCCGCCAGTTCGTGTCTGCCGGGTCTCGCTTGACCGTGTCAACGAGAAAAAGAGTAACTGCGCAAGGAGCCAATGTCTACTCTGGCAAAAGTAGATTTTTGCGCTCAGGGGTCATAGGCATCCTGGATCCCGCGATAGCGGGTGGAAGAAGTCGTCGTGGGCGGCGAGAACGTGGCCCGTCCCGCAGAGAGCTTGGTCGGGCAGTCGCCCCTCGTCGTCCCGGCAGCCGCCTCACGCCCAGGGAGCAGTGCCGGACAAGGCCGACGCGCACGTGGGGGTGCGTGTGCAGGCGGTCCTGAAGTGCCCGTCCGTCTCGGCCACCGAGGGCGGTGGCATGCTGCTTCGCCTTGCTTGGCCAGGAGACTCCGCACGGCCGACGAGGTGGTGAGGCGGCGATACGACGGTGAGGGCCCTGCCGACGCGCGTCGGCAGGGCCCTCACCGGGCCTCTGGTGGCGGTTTTCCGCCGGGCCTTCACCTCACCGGGCAGCGCCTCCGAGCAGCGCCGACGCGGTCCGTAGCGGAGTGGGGATGCCCCCCGGCGCGGTCTCGGGCTGCTCGTGGCAGGTGAAGCCGAGGCGGGTCATGGCCCGGACGACCTCGCCGCTTGTGAAGTCGCGGCGGTCCTGTCGGGTGATGACTTGGCCTACTTGCTTGACCGGGTAGCGACGGCGGCCGATGGTCACGGAGTCACCGGTGACGATCTCGGGCTTGACGCCCTTCATCGAGGCCAGCACCCCGCTCTTGGTCAGTTCGAACGGATACCGGGCGATGACACAGCGCATGATGCCTCACAGGGAAGAGGGAGGACGGGCTGATCGGGCGCGATGGATCAGCGGGAGAGGGGGAGGATGCCAGAGGTTCGGCCATGCTCACCGAGGGCGCCGGGCAGAGCGCCGGGCGAAGTGAACGGTCCGTGGAGGACGTCCCGTAGCCGGAGCCGGTCCGTGTAGGTGGGGCTGTCGCGGAGAAGGGCGAGCCGGGCCCGGGTGATCAGGCCCGTGCTCTGTTCGTCCCCGTCGCAGAGGACGAGGTGATCGACACGGGCACCGGCCATGAGGGACAGAGCCACCTCGACGGTCATGTCGTCACAGACCCGAGGTCCGGACGCGGCCCTGCCGTCGACCACGGCCCTGGGGAAGGGACCCACTCCATCGTGCTTCGTCTGAGCCGGCGTCATACGTGCCTCCTACTGGAAAGGGGTGGGCCTGTGATGTGCAGGGCGGGCTGGTGAGCAGAGCGGCTCTAGGCAGCCGAGCCGGAGCCGGTCCGCCGCTGTGGCCTGCGGTGCGCCGCGTCGCCGACGGGCCGGGCCCGGCCGGCCTGGCCCCGGCGCCCCCGACGGCCCCGGGACGGGGACGAAGAAGACGCGCCGCGCGGTCGTTCCACGTCCGGCGCGGTGATGACGACCGGGACACCGGATGGGGCCTGGGCACCTGTGATGCGGCTCAACTCCGCCTCGCCCGACCGCACCTGGGCGATCCGGGGGGTGATGCCCGCCGAAGCCATCAGCCGGCTCACCTCGCGACGCTGGTCACGGGTCACCAGGGTGACGACGCTGCCGGACTCGCCGGCACGGGCCGTACGGCCGCCGCGGTGCAGGTAGTCCTTGTGGTCGGTGGGCGGATCCACGTTGACGACCAGGTCGAGATTGTCGACGTGGATCCCGCGCGCCGCGACGTTGGTCGCCACCAGCACCGTCACATGCCCGCTCTTGAACTGGGCCAGCGTCCGCGTGCGCTGCGGCTGGGACTTGCCACCGTGCAGTGCTGCGGCGCGGACACCGCTGCTCAGCAGGTGCTTGGTCAGCCGGTCCACTGCGTGCTTGGTGTCGAGGAACATGATCACTCGGCCGTCTCGTGCCGCGATCTCGGTGGTCGTCCGATGCTTGTCCGCGTCGTGCACATGGAGTACGTGGTGCTCCATCGTGGTGACGGCCCCGGCCGACGGGTCGACGGAGTGGACTACGGGGTCCGTCAAGTAGCGGCGGACCAGGAGGTCGACGTTGCGGTCCAGGGTGGCCGAGAAGAGCATCCGCTGCCCGTCGGGACGCACTTGGTCGAGCAGGGCGGTGACCTGGGGCATGAAGCCCATGTCGGCCATTTGGTCGGCCTCGTCGAGGACCGTGACGCCGACATCGTCCAGTCGGCAGTCGCCCCGGTCGATGAGGTCCTTGAGCCGCCCGGGCGTCGCGACGACCACCTCGGCCCCAGCGCGTAGCGCACCGGCCTGCCTGCCGATGGACATCCCGCCGACGACGGTGGCCATCCGAAGACTCACGGACCGGGCGTACGGAGTGAGCGCGTCGGTGACCTGCTGGGCGAGCTCGCGGGTGGGGACGAGGACGAGGGCGAGCGGCTGCCGTGGCTCGGCACGCCGCCCCGCTGTACGGACCAGTGCGGCGAGGCCGAAAGCGAGGGTCTTGCCCGAGCCGGTGCGACCGCGGCCGAGTACGTCACGACCGGCCAGGGAGTTCGGCAGGGTCGCCGCCTGGATCGGGAACGGTACGGTCACGCCTTCGCGGCCGAGCGTGGCCAACAGCCTCGCAGGCATGGCGAGATCGGCGAACGCCTCGACGGCGGGGAGCGCGGGCGTGATCGTCTTCGGCGGCGCGAACTCGCCCTGTACGGCCTGTCGATTTCCGTAGGTTTTGGATCGGTGCGGAACGCCGGAACGGCTGGCGGCAGCCCCTCCGCCGGAGCGGCGACGGGTGCGGGATGTGCGCGTGCGATTCATGCAGAACCTTCCTTGATGCGGCCGCGTATCAAGGAATTCCCGCAGCAGGTGAGCGGCGCAGAGAATTGCGAGAACGAGCCAATGCGATGTGGGATGCGCCCTGAAATGCAGCGAGCTGGGGCCCGCACCCCAAGGTGCGGGCCCCAGCTGCGAAGTATGCGCGTCGGTGCCGGTGTCAGGCGGAAACGATGTTCTCGGCCGTCGGGCCCTTCTGGCCCTGCGCGATGTCGAACGACACCTTCTGGCCTTCCAGCAGCTCGCGGAAGCCCTGGGCTGCGATGTTCGAGTAGTGGGCGAAGACGTCGGGGCCGCCGCCGTCCTGCTCGATGAAGCCGAAGCCCTTTTCCGCGTTGAACCACTTCACGGTGCCAGTAGCCATGTCTTTTCTCCTTCGGGGCGGTTTCAGGAATTCACCCTGCGTGAATTCCGTGTCGCCGTGCTGATTAACCCGTCGGAAATGAACCTTCTGGCAACCACACCTGCAACTGAGATCGACAGTAGCACGGTCCGATCGGCTCTGAACGTTCGAAAATTCCGATCCGGCCGACGGTCGAGGAATACTCTCCGCGCCCCGCGTCTATTTCTCCCTCCACGGGAACAGATATTTCTCTCTGCGAGCGTGACCTTCCTGTCGTGCGCTTCCGTCCACAGCCCTGTGACCTCCGTCGACGGGGGATGTGCCGCTGCCACCGTCGTCAGTGGCCGGAGCAGCGGCGAACACCGCGAAACTCCATCACCACGATGAAGGTCACATCCCCCGCGAAGAGGGTGTCGGGCTGGTGGTCGGCGGTGTCGGTGCAGGGCAAGGCGGGCCTGGTGCGCACCGTCGTAGCCTGCTGACCGATACTTACCGCCTTTGAGGAACCTCAGCCGTGCGTCGGCTGGGGTTCCTCTCTGTGAAGACCGTGGGGGTTTGGTCTCGTTGCGTGGGCGGCGGGGCCGGACTCGCCGTAGGAGCCGGCCGCGGTCGGCTACCTGGTGGCCTGGTACGAGGTGGCGTGGATGGCGCCGGGCAGGACGAAGGCCTCGATCGCAGCGGACAGCAAAAAAGGCCCAGGTCTCTGACCTGGGCCTCAATCATGGAGCGGGTGACGAGAATCGAACTCGCACTCTCAGCTTGGGAAGCGATGGCGCTTGGACGGGCTCCATGGGCTCTGACCAGCGCAGATACCTGGCCTTTGAGGTGTAGGACTGGGCCGGATTGCACCGCTGTTGACCGTGGTTTTCCGTTCTTACGGGCACGCTATGGGCACGGTTCCGGAGTAATCGGTCTGGGGGATGGGGCGACGGGCCTTGAGAGGATTCCGCGTCCAGGTGGCTCGTGCCCAGGACATGTGTGGTTGCGGATGTGTAGGTGGGGCCGCCGCCGAGGGAACTCGACGCGTAGAAGGGGCCGAGTCCGGTCGACATCTTGGAGCCGCCACTGCCCACGCTGAGCCTTGCCGCACGTGGCCCGACCCAGGTGCGCACTCCCTGGGTGAGGTCGGCTCGGCTGGTCCTCAGTAACGGGACATGCGGAAGTGGCGCCGGATACATCAATCCGGTACATGGACTACTCTTGGTACATGTCCATGAAACGCACCAACGTCTACGCCGACCCCGAGGACCTGGCCATCATCAAGGAGGCCGCCAAGCGTCGAGGTATCAGCGAGGCCGAGATCATCCGCCAGGGCATCCACCTCGCCGCCATGGCGAACCGGGTCTGGGAAGAGCCGCTGTTCTCACGCACCTTCGAGGGGCCGGGGCGCACGCTGTCCAAGTCGCAGGTCCGCGACACGGTCACCGAGGCCGTCCGGCGTGAGACCGACTCGGGTTCCGGATCCGCCGCGTGATCATTGTCATCGCCGATACGTCCGGCCTTCTGGCAGCCCTGGACTCGTCTCATCCGGAACACGGGGCGGCGAACGAGACGATCATGGCGGCCGGCCTGCTGGTCATGTCCCCGCTCCTGCTGGCCGAACTGGATCACGTGGCGACGCGTGAGCTCGGCAGGGAGGCCGCCCTCAGCGCGGTCGACGACCTGCGGCGCTGGATGAGCCGTGGTCGTGTCGTCATGCCGGAGATCACGGACGACCACCTGGGCGCCGCCCAGTCTGTCCGTGTCCGCTACCGCGCGCTGGACCTCGACCTCGCCGACGCGGTGAACGTGGCGCTTGCCTCCGACTACGACACGGACGCGATTCTCACCCTCGACCGACGCGACTTCCGGGCCGTACGTCCGCTGGGCCGATACAAGTCGTTCCGGGTACTCCCCGACGACCTCCCGCTCTGACGCAGGACCCAAAGCGGTCAAGTGTCTGCTTCCACAAGGGGCTTGGGCACCGCCCACGGCGAAGACATGCAGGACGCGTGTCCGCCATCGCCCAGGAACAGGGGCTGAGGGCTCGCCTCCGGCTCATCGACGTGAAAGTGCAGGTCAGCGCCACGCTGCGACGTGACGGGGCGCCCTCTCAAGGTGCGCGTGCCCTCTGCGTGCCCAATCTCGGGGTGCAGGCGTACTCGCAAAACGCAGCAACGACTCCCCAACGAAACAAGCCCCAGGCCGCTGACCTGGAGCTTCAAAAAGAGCGGGTGACGAGAATCGAACTCGCGCTCTCAGCTTGGGAAGCTGATGTTCTACCATTAAACTACACCCGCGTAAGACGCCCGCTC
>JABFVM010000521.1 GCA_013362785.1 Streptomyces sp.
GGAGAGGTCACGCCTGGTGGAGCGGCCACGCCCGGCGGAGCAGCCGATCACGTCTTTTCGCTGCCGCACACCTCGGGCGCCGTCTCGGGCGTACGTCGGCACATACGCGCGGTCCTCGACGGCTGGAACCTGGCCGCGGACCTCACCGAAGAGATCCTGCTGGTGGTCTCGGAGCTCCTCACCAACGCGATCGTCCACGCCCTGCCCCCGGCGACACTGAGGCTCTCACTGAGCGGGGCGGACCGGTGCGGAGCGGTGCGCGTCGAGGTGACCGACATGGGTCCCGCGGCCCCGACGGGGCTGGAGGACTCCGCCGTCGACCCGGACGAGCACGGCCGGGGCCTAGCCATCGTGAACGCGCTGGCCGCGCGGTGCGGCGTCCAGGTCCACCCGGGCGGGACCAGCCGGTGGGCGGAGCTGCGGCTCGGCGGGAGCTGAAGCCGATCGCCCGAGGCATCACGCGGACGGTGCGGGAGTGGGCGTACGCGATGTGGCGGGCTCCCAGGTGAATCCGTCCGGGTCGGTGAAGGCGTCGGCGGTGCCGCCGAGGACGACGCGGTGCGAACCGGTGCCCTCGACCGGGACGCCGAGGTCCTTGGCCAGGCCGCGGCGCTTGTACAGCGCCAGCTTGACGGCACCGGCACCGGCACCGGCGCCATCGCCATAGCCGGTGGCGAACTCGGTGTACTTGCCGCCGAAGCTCCGGGCGACGGTCAGGCCTCGGCCGACGTAGAACTGCTTGCTGGCCTTCATGTCCTCGACGCCCAGCAGCAGCACGAACTCGTCGATCTCGCGGGTGTCCGGGCCGGTGTCCTTCTTCGCCGCGGTCGCGACCTTCCAGATCGTCCCGTCGGGGGCCTGGACGACACCGCCGTAGCCCCACAGCGACTTCGCGGCGGGCTTCAGCACCGTGGCGCCGGCGTCGACGGCGGCGCCCAGGAAACCGTCGACGGCGGCCGGCCCGGACACGGTGAGCGCCAGGGTGAAGCCGCGGAATCCGGTGGACTCCGCCTCGGACGCCCGCAGGGCTATGTGCGCGGCCACGCCGAAGGAGGTGTAGAAGTGGCGGGCGGACTCGGGGTCGGCGACCTCAAGGGTCACGGATGCGAGGGACTTGGTGGATGCGGTGGTTGCCATGACCATCACGCTAGGGGCGGCCCGGCAGGCGGGGCTTCTCGATTCCTGACCGGTCTGACCGACCCGCTCCGCGCCACACGTCGGCGCCCCCGCCACCGTGACGAGGGGCGGGGGCCGAGAGGAGGGGCACCTGCATGGAGCGGCGAGCGACACGGCGGCCCGAGGGGCTGTTCGTAGGTCTGTGCACCCTGGATGTCATCCAGCTCGTCGATCATGTCCCGGGTTCCGACGAGAAACTCACGGCCCGCGAGCAGACCGTGGCCGCGGGCGGCCCGGCGGCGAACGCGGCCGTGACCTTCGCCCACCTGGGCGGCTCCGCCGCACTGCTCACCGCCATCGGCTCCCACCCGCTGGCACTCGCGGTCACCGCCGATCTGGACCGGGCGGGCGTGACCGTGTCGGACCTGGCGCCCGACGCGACCGACCCGCCCGCCGTGTCCTCGATCATGGTCACCGCCTCCACCGGTCAACGCGCCGTCGCCTCGACCAACGCCACCGGACACCGGCTCGCCCCGCCCGGCGATCTCGGCGCGCTGGTGGCGGCCTGCGACATCGTCCAACTCGACGGCCACCACATGGAACTGGCCACGGCCACCGCCCGCACCGCGCGCACCGTCGGCCGCCGTACCGTGCTCGACGCGGGCAGTTGGAAGCCGGGCACCGAGCAGCTGCTGGAGTCGATCGACGTGGCCGTCTGCTCCGCCGACTTCCGTCCGCCCGGCACCCGCACCCCCGCCGACGTCCTGCGCTTTCTCCAACGGCGAGGAGTCGCCTGGACGGCGGTCAGCCAGGGCGGACGGCCCCTCGTGTGGGCGGGCCCCGAGGGCGGCGGGACCGTCGACGTGCCCAGCGTGCCGGTCGCGGACACCCTCGGCGCCGGGGACGTCCTGCACGGAGCCCTCACCCATCACCTCGCCGCCCGGGGGCAGTTGACCTCGCAGGACTTCGTCCGGGCCCTGGAGGCCGCCGCCCTCGTGGCGTCACGGGCGTGCGCCTCGTTCGGCACCCGGGCCTGGATGCGCTGACGACCGCGGGGCGGGCCATGGGGCGGGACATAGGCCGGGCCACGGGGCGGGACATGGGGCGGGACACCGAACGGCGCCCCGCCCCGGGCCGGAGGGCCGGTGGATCAGGCCGTGGCGGGCAGTGGCTCGGCGGCGGGCGGTGCCGCCAGTCGGCCTGTGCGATGCAGGCCGTACAGGGCGCCTGCGCATGCCATTCCGAGCGCGACCAGCGAGAGCCACGGCAGCGCGGGCATCCCGGCCGCCCGGGCCGCGTCGAGCGCGGCGCCCGTGCCCAGGTTCCCGACGGTGATGCCGATGCCGCAGATGGTGTTGTACAGCCCGTAGTGCGTGGCGACGAGGCGGTCACCGGAGAGGCGGACGATGGTGTCCATCTCGAACGGGTAGGCGATCATCGTGCCGACGGCGAGCAGCAGCGCGGCCAGCGTCGGCGGCACCGACGCGAGCAGCCACCGCCCGATCCCCGCCTCCGGTACGGGCACGGCGACGGCAAGCAGCAGGGGGACGAACGCCGAGCCCATGACCGCCAGCCCGCGCACCAGCGCCTGCCCGGGCTCGTACCGCGCCTTGCACCACGCCGTCACCCGCGTCTGACCGAGGATCGTGCTCAGCCCGGACACCGCGAACAGCGCCGCGACCGCCGCCGTCCCGAACTCCCCGTCGCCGCCCAGCCGGCGCACCTCCAGCGGCAGCGCCAGATAGACCTGGAACGTCAGGACGTACGAACCGACCATGGCGAGGGAGAAGAGCAGGAACGGCCGGTTGGCGAGGATCCCGCGCCACTGGACGAGCACGCCCGCACCGCCCCCGGCCTCCTGCCGTCCGGCGCCCTCGGCCCGCCTGGCCGGCAGCGCACGGATCTGTACGACGCTCAGCAGCGCGAAGATCCCCGCCGCCACCAGGCAGGTGACGCGGAAGTCCACCCCGGTCAGCACCATGCCCACCAGCGGGCCCAGCAGGATGCCGGCCTGGTAGAACACGTTGAACAGGGCGAACGCCTCGACCCTGCGCTCCCCCGCGTCGGCCGCGAGGTAGGCCCGTACGGCCGGGTTGAACAGGGCGCCGGCCAGCCCGGTGGCCGCGGAGGCGGCGAGCAGCGCGGGCAGCGAGTCGACCAGGCCGAGCGTCGCGAACCCCAGAGTGCGCAGCACGCATCCGGCGATGATCATCGGCTTGTAGCCGAGCCGGTCGGCGAGCGTGCCGCCGACCAGGAACATGCCCTGCTGGCTGAAGTTCCGTACGCCGAGGACGAGTCCGACGATCCACCCGGCCAGGCCGAGGGTGCCGGAGAGGTGGGCGGCCAGATAGGGCATCAGCATGTAGAAGCCGAGGTTGATGGTGAACTGGTTCACCATCAACAGCTGGACGCTGCGTTCGTACGACCGGACCTGGGTGAGCAGCCCCTTCACCGGCCCTCCTCCACGAGGTCGGAGCCGCCGCCCGGCGCGTCCTCGGCGACGTCCTGTGCCGCGTGCCCCAGGGTGAGGGGGTCGATCACGGTGGTGCACCGGGTCCAGCTGGTGACCTCCTTCTCGTCCAGGCGGCCGATCAGCTCGGGTTCGGGCGCGGGTGGGGCGTCGAGGAGGCCGTGAGCGGCGCAGTAGTCGTCGTCGTAGACCGTCCCCAGGTAGCGCTGCGGGCCGTCGGGGAAGATCGCGACGATCCGGGCGTCGGCGGGCATGGTCCGGGCCAGCCAGCCGGCCACCAGCGCGACCGCGCCGACGCTCCAGCCGCCGGTGGCGTAGTGGGAGGCGGCCAGTTGACGGCAGGTCCACACGGCCTCGGCCGGGGCCACCCAGTGCACCTCGGAGAAGTTCTCGTAGGCGACGTTGCGGGGGTAGATGCTGGAGCCGAGGCCGCGCATCAGCCGGGGTCGGGCGGGCTGGCCGAAGATGGTCGAACCGGTCGTGTCCACGCCGACGACGGTCAGTTCCGGGTAGAGCTGGCGCAGGACGCGGGACACGCCCGCCGAGTGGCCGCCGGTGCCGACGCTGCACACCAGCACGTCGATGTGGCCCGTCTCGGAGGCGAGTTCAAGGGCCAGCGGGGTGTAGGCGGCGACGTTGTCCGGGTTGTTGTACTGGTCGGGGCACCAGGAGTCGGGGTGCTGTTCCAGCAGTCGCTGTACGCGCTCGCGGCGGGCCTGCTGCCAGCCGCCCGTGGGATGCGGTTCGGAGACGACGTTGACCTGGGCGCCGTACGCGGTCAGCAGCCGGGTCATGGACAACTCCAGCCCCGGATCGGTGACCAGGGTGACCGGGTGGCCGTACACCATCCCGGCCAGGGCCAGTCCGAGGCCCAGTGTTCCGCTGGTGGACTCGATGATGCGTCCGCCGGGCCGCAGGTCGCCACGGGCCCGGGCCCGTTCCACCATGTGCAGGCCCGGACGGTCCTTGATACCGCCGGGGTTGAACCCCTCCAGCTTCGCCCAGAAGCCGCGTCCGGCCGGGGCGAGCGGCTGCGACACCCGCAGCAGCGGGGTGTTGCCCACCAGCCCGGAGAGGGCGGCCCGGCCCGAGGGGACCGTGGCCTTGGTCAATGACTGCATGTCTGTGTTTTCACTCTCGCTCGATGAATGCACGGTGCGGGTTCATCTCGCGTCCCTGGCGAGAAAGGGGACCACGCGGTCCCGCGTCGTCGCCATGAGGGCGCGGCAGCCGACGGGTTCGGCCGGCTGCGAGCGAGTGGTCTAGATCCGCCAGCGAGACGTGCGGACGAGCGCGACTCGTCCGGTGCGTGCGCTGCGACGTCTGCGGGATTCACGCCGTACGGGAGGGCTTCCCACCGCCAGGAACCCGGCGGCGGGGACGACCGCATCGATCGCGTCGAGGGGAGGAGCCTCGGCCGACGGGAAGGCAGTGCGCACGATCGCGTCCGCCGCGCAGTCCTCGGCCTCATGGGGGTTGTGGGGACCGTGGGGTCCATGGCGGTCCCCATGGCCTCCGCCCGCGGCCACCGCCGACGAAACGGCGGGCATGGACACCGAAGCGTGCGTCTGCTCGGTCGCCCCGTGAATGACGGCGCACAGCATCAGCACCATCACCAGGGTGGCGCGGGCCGCCGAGACGAATCGACGCCACCGGGACGACCCGCAGGGGATCCATGTCGTCTGTGCGGGCATTCGGGAATGTGTCGGCACAAGTCCTCCGCGCTGCTGTCCCGCCTCCGGCATGGACGGAGTGAGACGCAGACATGGGTGGGGGCAGGACGGCATCGACGAATGTGACGACCCCTCACGAGCATGGGATACGACACTCGTCGCGCGATAGCGGCCGAACCGGTGACAGACAGTCAGCAGGACAGTCAGCAGAACAGTCGGCCGGCCGGTCGGAGGACGCCGTCTCCTAGACCTGCCGCACCACGGAGGCGGCTCTCAGGGCCACTGGTGACACCCCGTCGACGGACCGACCGATGGCCGGCGGACGCGGGGGCGAGGCCCCCTCGACACCGGTCGCTCGGCGAACCCATGCCGTAAAGCAGGGCGCCGCCACGGCGGAACCCTGCTGAGGCTGCCCGGACACACACTGCTCGCCGGAATGCGCCGACACATGACCGCCACGGTGATCGCCGATCTGGCCGGTGACGAACGGCGCGGGCCCAATGACCAGATCCGGATGAAGAACCCGGTCGTCCGACAGTGACGCAGAGCCCTTCGCGCTGCCGGAGAGGTGCCCATCGGCGCTCTCCATGTGCCCGCAGTGCGTCATGAGGACGCCGAACAGCAGGGCGGCCATGGCCAGCACACGCAGCAGCGGACGCCCGCCGAGACGGGTCCCTCCGCCGCGCCGGGGCGACCAAGCCGTAACCATGCCGTGATCGTAGCCGACCCCAGGACATGCCCCTCGGCCGTATGCCGCCCAACCATCAGAAATGGCCAAGGGGAGTGTCGGAACCTCCGACACTCCCCTGACCTGCTGCTTCGCAAGTCGGGACGACAGGATGGCTCTACCGGTTCTACCGCGCCCACCCACAGACCAACCTGGACGCGGTGACCCTGGGCCGGGAGAACGCGGCCCGCCGAAGCCGGATCAGGTGCGCAGGGTGATGCCGAAACGGGTCTTCATCCGGCGCAGTTCCCACAGCGAGACGGCGGTCACCGACAGCGGCCCGCCCAGCGTGGAGCAGAACTGGACGACGGGCGGGCCCCCCGGCATGCCGTCGCCGATCAGGCTGAACGCCGCGAACACCCACACCAGCGTCAGGGTGAGGACGGGCGGCAGCATCGGGTGGACCTGGGCACTGTTGAAGGCACTGCGGGCCGAGTACAGCGACGCCATGAAGAAGAAGGGCAAGCCCCACACGATCACGATCAGCGAGGCGACGGCCAGTACGTACTCCCACCAGCTCTTCCCGTCGTCGGCGTTGGCGTACAGGGCCGTCGGGACGAGGATTCCGCCCATGACGACGAGCGTCAGCACGTACCAGCCGACCGCCTTGAGCGGAGCGCGCAGCCGGGAGCGCAGATGCGGCCGCAGGTGCGGGGGCGCGTAGTAGATGAATCCGACGATGACCAGGGGCGCGGCGATGATCAGCACGAACGGGGCGACGAGGAGTTGGGCCGCACCGCCGTACGCCGCGTCCTCCCAGCGGTCCGGGTTCACGTTGTAGGCGAGGATCAGGCCGATGGTGGCGGCGGCACCGAGCACCGTGCGGGCCAGTTGGACGCGGTCCACGGTGCGGTCCTCGATCCGGCCGTCGCCCTCCTGCGCGAAGAGCCTGGTGGCGACGCGGTGCGCGGAGCGCAGGATCGCGCCTATGAGCCCGAAGCGCGAGCCGAACGACAGGCAGCCGCGGCGCCGGGCGGCGGGCCTCGTGGGCTGAGGGCCGTAGGGGTACGGAGGCTGGTTCGGGTACGGGTTCGGGTACTGGCCCGGATTCGGTGGTGGCGGACCGTACGGGCCGCCCTGCGGTGGTCCGTACGGTCCGCCCTGCGGTGGTCCGTAGGGGGCGCCCCAGCCGCCCTGGCCTCCCGGCCCGTTGCCGCCAGGCTGACCCGGACCGTTTCCCGGGCCCCATCCCCCCGTAGCCATGCCGCTCCCCGTTCATTCTCGGCCAGTTGCCGTGTGAGTCCTGTGATGCCAGGGCGCAGTGTAGTGGCGCATCGGGGTGACACAGGCCATGCTCGTTGCCGGTCGCGCATAGACCCTGTGAAGCCGTGAGCCCCGGGCCGCGGCCCGGGGCTCAGGTCTCTACGCCCTTGCTGCTCTGTCAGTAGCCGCTGGAGTCGTACGAGCCGGACGAGCCGGACGAGTCCGAAGAACTCGATGTGTCGTACGAGCTGGACGAGTTGGACGACGTGTCCGATGAACTCGACGTGTCGTACGTGCTGGACGAGCTGGACGACGAGTCCGGTGAACTCGGCGGGCCGTACGAGTCAGTTGACCTCGTTGCGCTCGTTGAGCGGGACAGCTGCTGTTGCAGGAGCCATTCCCGTTCGCGCCGCTTCCGCTCCAGCTCCTCCCACTCCTCCTGTTCAAAATCCGAGGGCATGACACGACCTCCGCTCACTGACGACCCGGTTGATTCGTTCCATCGCCTGCATGTCGACATCGTCTGGCCAGGCCACCGCGTCGTCCCGCTTCCCGGTCAAAGTCGGTCACGAGGGAGCGTCGCCCGGCTCTGCCGGGGTAAAGGACGGAGGGTGACCTTGATGGAACCACCGCCGCCGCCCGATCCGGACGACACGTGCAGCCTGGACGAACTGGTCGCGCGATTAAGGGAGTTGCGGGTGTGGGCCGGCCCGTCGGAGCGGGAGGTGCACCGGCGCGTGGCGCGTGCCCGCCGGGCGCGCGGCGTTGCCGAGAAGCCGAGCTACGACACCGTCCACCGATGCTTCCAGCCCGGCCGGACCCGGCTGAACGGGGACCTGGTGGCGGAGATCGCCCAGGTGCTGGGCGCCGACGGCGCGCGGTGGCGGCGGGCGCACGCCCGGGTCGTCGGCGAGGCCACCGAGGCGGCGGTCGTCACCGTCCTCGGGGCGCCGCCCGCCGACCTCACTACCTTCACGGGCCGGTCAGGCGAGCTGCGCACGCTGCTCACCGAACCGGCGGCCGAGGTCTCGGTCATCGAGGGCATGGCCGGGGTGGGCAAGACCACGCTCGCCGTCCACGCCGCTCACCGCCTCCGCCGGCAAGGCCGGGTCGACGCGGTCCTCTGGGTCGACCTCCGCGGCTACGCGCCTGGCACGACCCCAGCCGATCCGGCCGCCGTGCTCGACGGGTTCCTGCGACTGCTCGGCATGTCCCCCGACCGCATCCGTCTGCTCGATCTGCCAGGCCGAGTCCGGGAGTTCCGTGCGCGGCTGGCGGGCCGGCGGGCGCTGGTCGGTCTCGACAACGCCATCTCCGCCGAGCAGGTCCGCCCGCTGCTCCCGGGCCCGGACGCCTCGGCCTGCCTGGCGCTGGTCACCAGCCGGCGCCGCATCGCCGGGCTGCCCGGGGCCCGGCGGCTGCCGCTGGAGGCGTTCACGCCGGGCGAGTCGATGGAGCTGCTGCGCCGAGCCACGGACAGCGGCCAGGTCGACGACGACCCCGAGACGGCCGGGCGGATCGCCGCCTCGGTCGGCCACCTGCCGCTGGCCCTGGGCGTGGTGGCCGGCCGCATCAGGCGCGGCGGCAGCGCGTGGGCCCTGGCCGACCACCTCGAACGCCTCACCGACCACCGCGCCCGGCTCATGTCCGACGACGGAGTCGAGCCCGCGCTCCGCCTCTCCTACGAACACCTGAGCCCGGCGCAGCGCCGTCTGTTCCGGCTACTGTCCCTGCACCCCGGGCCCGCCGTCGACGCCTACGCCGCCGCCGCGCTGACCGGCGACGACGACCTGGCCGCCGCACGCGACGGCCTCGACGCACTGTTCCTCGCCAGCCTCCTGCGCCAACCGGACCGGGACCGTTATGAGTTTCACGACCTGGTGCGCGTCTACGCCGCCAGCCGGTCCCACGACGAGGACCCGGCCCGTGCCCGGCGGGCCTCGTACTCCCGGCTGCTCGATCACCACCGGCACGCGGCGTCGCTGGCGATGGACCATTTCGCCCCGTACGAGCGCCGGCGGCGCCCGCCCGTCATCGCGCCTGGCACGCCCGTTCCGGAGCAGGCCGGCTGGGAGGACGCGACAGCGTGGCTGGACGCCGAGCGGGCCGGGTTGATCGCCACCGCGGTCCACGCCGCCGGCCACCCGACGGAGCACGACCGGCCGGACCACTGCGGCCATATGTCCGTCATCCTCTCCCGCTACCTCGGCATCGGCGGGCACTACCGCGAGGCCGAGGCGTTGCACACCCATGGTGCCCGCACAGCCCCCGACCCCGGCACCCGTGGCTGGGCGCTGGCGGGCCTGGCAACGACCCACTGGCGCCTGGGCCGTCACCCCGAGACCGCCGACGCGCTCCGCCAGGCCCTGGCCGCGTTCCGGGAGGCCGACGACCTGGCCGGTCAGGGGTGGGCGTTGGGGAACCTCGGCCATGTGCACCGGCACCTGGGCGAGGACGACGTGGCCCGCACGTGCTTCGAGGACGCGGGGGCCGTCGCCCTTGCCCTGGCCGACGGCGGCGTCGAGGCGGCTCCGCGTGGCGTGATGTACGAGCCGCTGGGACGCTATCCGGAGACTTACGCGGCAGCCGAGGAGGCCGTGACCATGGGCGAGCATGTGCTGGCCCTCGCCCACGCACTCGGCGACCGCGTCAGCGAGGCCGGCGTGCTGGGCAGCCTGGGCTCCGTCCACCGCGAGGCCGGGGACCATCCGGAGGCCCTGGACCAGCTTGGGCAGGCCCTGGTGATCGTGCGCGAGATCGGCAACCGCTTCGCGGAGGTCGACGTGCTCGTCGAACTCGGTGCGACCCTCCGCGAGGCCGGCGAACCGGACGAGGCGCGGCAACGCTGCGAGGAGGCCGCCGCGCTCGCCGCCCGCCTCGGCGACCGCTACCAGCAGGCCCGCGCCCTCGACGGGATCGCACGCTGCCACGCACTGCTCGACGACCCGGCCAACGCCCGCGCGCGCTGGGAGGACGCGCACCGCCTCTTCACAGAGCTGGGAGCCCCCGAGGCCGACGACGTCGCGGCCCGCCTGTGAGATGCGCCGACCGACGGGATTGTCAGGGCAACTACAGCCGACAGCCCAGAGCACCGTCCAGTACTGGCCGGTCCTCGTTCGACCTCTTGCGGACACGCATCCTCACCAAGCTGTGATGTCGCGCGACAACGGATCTCGACCGGTTGCAACGGACCTCGACCGGGTGCCAGGTGACACCGTGGATCAGCGCGGCACGGAACGTGCGATGCGAAATCCGACGTCATCGACCCGAAACGTGGGGTGACTGCGGCGCCTTACGGAGGCCCGGCAACTCCAGTGCTCATCGAACCAGCCGCCGCCTCGCAGAACTCGGTAGGTGCCGTAGACCTCGGCGTCGTAGATGTCCCAGCACCACTCCCACACGTTGCCGAGCATGTCATGAAGGCCCCAGAGATTGGGGCGCTTGACTCCCACCTCGTGGATGGTCTCCACCGAGTTGCCGCGATGCCAGGCGATCTCGTCGAGGGGGCCATAACGCGGTCCCGCCGTACCGGCCCGGCAGGCGTGCTCCCACTCCGCTTCGGTCGGCAGCCGGTAACCGTCGGCCGATACGTCCCATTCAATGTCTTCGCCGCCGACCTGCCGGTAGGCGGGCGTGAACCCCTTGCGTTGCGACAAGGCGTTGCAGAACTGGACCGCGTCCCACCAGGAGACGCCCTCGACGGGCAGAAGGTCCCCACAGGCGGTGCTCGGACGCTCACCGGTCACGTGCGCGTACAGCACTTGGGTGACGGGGTACGTCGCAAGCTGGTAGGGGTGCAGCTCGACCGCCCAACTCCGCTGTGTCCGCCGGTCCGACAGTGTGACCTGCCCGGCCGGAACCGGGATCATCTCGGGCCCTGCACTCGCATCCATGAGCAGACGATCTTACCGGTGCTTCACGAATGAGGTTCCTTGACCTCCTCAGTCGAGCGACTCCCATCCGCATGGGCACGACCTGGAAGGCCGTGTTCCGTGCTGCCCGACCTCTCAGCGGTCCCGCCGTGGGCCGCGGTGTCCCTCGCCGTCCACGAGGGGAACACCAGGAGGCTCCCGTCCGAGAAGGCCGGACGGCTAGTACGCCTGCGGCTCCACCGGTATCTCCACCTCGCACGGGACCACCCACGGCTCGAAGCCGTCCCGGCGGCAGGTGAGGACCAGGCGCACGGGCTTGCCGAGCCACCTGACCCGCCAGCGTGCCTCCGCATCGTTGCCCCGCCACCAGGGCGGCGCGTCCGTGCGTGTCAGCGTGAACGTCCGCCCCTTTCCCACAGCCAGGGCGAACGGACCGACCGTCTTCCCGTCGGATTCCACCCCGTTCGCTCGGCGCAGGAACTTGTACGGCCCCCACAGCTGCGCGGCCAGCCGCTCCGGCTCCACTCTCTGGCCGACGGCCAACGGGGCCGCGTAGTCCACGTCGTCGCTCTGCGCAATCCCGACGCGGATCTCGTCGAGGCGGCCCAGGGGCAGCGGGCCGGCGAGATGCACGATCAGCCTGGGGCTGTCGCCGTTCCGCCGTGGCTCAAGGGTGACGCGGAACTGCGGCGTCAGGTCGGCGTGCCAGCGGTCGCGCTCGATGCGGGCGACCGCGTCCGCGGTGGAGTTGGCGCGGCGCGCGGCCATCCATGCGCCACCGGTCGCGACCGCGCTGAAAACGGCCGTCGTCCCGGCGATGATCGAGGCCCAGGGGGTTCCCATGAGGCGGGAGGGTAGCGGGAGTTGGAGGCAGCAGAAGCACGGTAAGGGACGCGGACTTGACGCCGCGCATCACGATTCCTTGATCCGCGCGGACTGGATCGATCGTCCAAGCCGTCCGGCAGCAGCAGCTTGCCGGACCGCCTGCCGCGTGCCGACGTTGCGAAGCCGCGCCGTGAGCGATACCGACCGAAGTCACCTGGGTACTGCTACTCATGCGTCGCACCACGCTGACGCTTACCGTCACCTGCATGTTCAAGACCCCCGTACATAGAGTCCGGGCCTCCGGGCCGGCCGTCCGGTATGCCGTTACAGGGCTTGTACTGATCGCGCTGTCGGTCCCTGCCACGGTGACGGGCAACTCCGTGTGGAACGGCGCGCCGTATCCAACGGCAGACCCCGACGCAGTCGCGCAGCGACTCAAGGACCGGTCCGACGGGGTGTACGACGACTTCGCCCTGCCCGACAAGTACGCCGCGGACTCGGGCAGGATCGATACCGGCGCCTGCTACTACCGAGGACTGAGAGGCATCGCCCACATCGATCGGCCACGACGCGACGTCCGTAGCTTCGGACTCGATTGGAGCGTGCCCGACATCCCCGAAGCCACCGCACGAGACGCGCAGCGGCGCGTGCGCGAGCGGTTGATGAAGCAGGGTTGGAAACTCACCCACGAAGGCGACCGTGCAGGGGCGACCTTCCGCGAACTGGGCTTCCGATTCGAAGATCCAGAGGGCGGCGACCAGATCGACGTGCGCTGGAACGACTTGACCACGACTCTGTTCATCAGTGTCTACGCCCCCTGTGGGCAGCTTCCCGACGAGTTCGAGGAATACGGCTGGTCCGAGGCGGACTGGCACCCGAAGGAGCGGACTCCTCGGCTTTGAACGGCCCTTCCGCTCTTGGGTGTCGGACACGGACCCGGTGTGGGTGGCGGAGTCGGGGATCTTGTGGATCCACCACTGGACGTCCTGGGGCGCGAGTAGCCCTCGCCCACTACGACCAGGTCCACGCGATCAAGCCGGCCGTCGATATCGGGGAGATCCCCAATCCGGTCGAAGCCCGACTCGTACCGCGACCCAACATGTCACCGCCCTGCAGCGAGGCCAGACCAACAGGGAGGGTGATGACGTCGATGCCGTGCAGGACGACCAGTGCCCACGGGAACTCGTTCCATCGTGACAGCACTTCGAGGATCGCCAGGATCCGAAAAGCGTGCGACAACGGCGGCCGGCGCAGGGACGGCCCGTCCACATGGGCCGGTGAGGGTGCCCGAGTCGTACAACTACCCCGGCCGGCCCTGCAGTACCGTCGCGGCTCCGCCCCGCGGCGGCGCGGTCTTCACCCGCTCCGCAGGCGGCTGTAGGACGGCCAACGGCACTCTCGCACATCCGCACATCCAATGTCTGGCTCGATGCCAGGGCGTCGGCCGGACACACTCCGGCGCCATCCGAGCATTTCGTGTCGCAAGACTAGACAGAGGCAACGTTCATATCCGTTAATACATCCTATGTATGAGTGGAGGGGGTCGATGGGCCGAGACGCGAAGGGGCCAAGACTCCTGTCACCCCTGGGCCTCCCTCCGCAGCCGGGCCGCGATGCCGTCGCCCTGCTGGACGAATGGCGCCACTCCCTCCTCAACGAAAGGTGCAAGATGTCCTCTTCCGCCAGCAGAGGGCGCCTGCTGCGAGTAGTCGGGGCCACCGGCACCGCTTCTGCCACCGGATTCTTCATCGGCGCATCTCCCGCCCGTGCGGCGGCCGTTGCTCCCGCAAGGGCCGATATCGAGACCTTGGCGCACCCGTTCGAACTCGGCCAGGTCCGGCTCTCCGCGAGCCGCTGACTGGACAACCAGATCCGTACGCGGAACTACCTGCGGTTCGTCGACGTCGACCGGCTGCCGTACAACTTCCGCGCGAACCACCGGCCGTCCACCAACGGCGCGGCTGCCTCGGGCGGCTGGGACGCGCAGACATTCCCCGGCCGACCACCGATGGCGCATCGTGAGCAGTTGAGGCCCACCCCGGAAGCAGATCGCAGTCACTCTCCACCCTCCCACTTGCCCGCCACTTCGACCATCGTTCGACATGACGAACATCGCGGCTCGCACTGCATCGCCATGACCATCACCATCACCAGTCCAGCCAGCCCCTGACCGGGGCGATGGGAACCGCTTACTCAAGGAATGAGGCCCCATGCGCAGAGGTAGTTTCAGCCGCAGGCATCTGACCGTGGTGCTCGCGGCCCTGGTCGCCTCGGCGGCGACGCTCGTCGCCAACCCGGCTCAGGCGGCCACCAGCGGCGCCTTACGCGGTGTTGGTTCCGGCCGGTGTCTCGACGTGCCGAACGCCGGCCAGACGGACGGCACGAATCTGCAGATCTGGGACTGCTCGGGCGGGACCAACCAGCAGTGGACGCTGACGGACGACAACCAGCTGACCGTGTACGGCAACAAGTGCCTGGATGTACCGGGCCACGCCACCACGGCCGGTACGCGGCCGGTGATCTGGTCCTGCAACGGCGGCACCAACCAGAAGTGGCGAGTGAACGCCGACGGCACGATCGTCGCCGTGGAGTCCGGGCTGTGCCTCGACGTCAGCGGCGGCGCCACGGCCAACGGCACGGCGGTGCAGCTGTGGAACTGCCACGGCGGCAGCAACCAGAAGTGGACCGGTCCGTCCGCACCGCCGGGCGGCACGTGCGCTCTTCCCTCGACGTACCGGTGGTCCTCGACCGGTCCGCTGGCGCAGCCGGTGAACGGGTGGGCCTCGCTGAAGGACTTCACCACCGTGACGTACAACGGCAAGCACCTCGTCTACGCGACCGCCTCTGACGGATCGTCGTGGAAATCGATGGGGTTCTCTTCCTTCACGAACTGGTCGGACATGGCATCAGCCGGCCAGACCGGGATGAACCAGGGCGCGGTGGCTCCCACGCTGTTCTACTTCGCGCCCAAGAACATCTGGGTGCTGACCTCGAACGGGTGGGGGACCCAATGGCCCTTCGTCTACCGCACGTCGAGCGACCCCACCAACCCCAACGGCTGGTCCGCGCCGCAGCCGCTGTTCACCGGCAGCGTCCCCAACGGCAGTGCGATCGACCCGACCCTGATCGCCGACGGCCAGAACATGCACATGTTCTTCGCCGGTGACAACGGCGAGATCTACCAGTCGACCATGTCGCTCGGGACCTTCCCGGCCAGCTTCGGCTCGTCGTACACGACGATCATGCGCGACACGGTGAAGAACCTGTTCGAGGCGCCGCAGGTCTACAAGGTCCAGGGCCAGAACCAGTACCTCATGATCGTCGAGGCTCGGGGTGCGAGCGAGCACCGCTTCTTCCGCTCGTTCACGGCGTCCAGCCTGAACGGTCCCTGGACCCCGCAGGCCGCCACCGAGAGCAACCCCTTCGCCGGCAAGGCCAACAGCGGTGCCACCTGGACCAACGACATCAGCCACGGTGACCTGGTCCGCAACAACCCCGACCAGACCATGACCATC
>JABFVM010000321.1 GCA_013362785.1 Streptomyces sp.
TCTCTTGGACACCGAAGACACCTCCGGCGCCCTCCGTTCCGGCCCGCTCTCCCGCCGCAGATTCCTCCAGGCGTCCGCGACCGCGACCGCGACCGCGACCGCGACGGCGGCAGCCGGCGTCGGCGTCACCGGCACGGTGCTCACCACGGTCGCCGCACCGGCCGCGGCCGCTGTCTCCGGCACGACCACCGTCTCCCTCACCGCCGCCACCGGCGGTTCCGCGACCCTCGCTCCGGCCGGTGACCGGCTGGTCGCCGAGGTGCAGAACGTGCTGTGGTCCGTCCCGCGCCAGGGCGGCACCGCCGTCCCGCTCACCCCGCCCGGCCTCGAACCCACCCGCCCGCAGTTCTCGCCCGACGGCAGCCGACTCGTCGTATGCGCCTACCGCGGCGGCGGCTTCCACCTCTGGACGCTGCGCCCCGACGGCTCCGGGCTGCGGCAGCTCACCGACGGTCCGTGGGACGACCGGGGCCCGGCCTGGTCGCCGGACGGCACCCGGATCGCGTTCGCCTCCGAGCGCGGCGGCGACTCCGTGACCGGCGCCCCGTACCGCATCTGGACCGTGGACGTACGCACCGGCGAGCTGACCCGGCTCACCGGGCGTCCCGGTCAGCAGGGCCCCGGACAGGACGCCCGCTGGGAGGACTTCGACCCGGCGTGGTCGCCCGACGGGGAGCGCGTGCTGTTCGTGCGCGCCGGCGTCACCGCCACGGGCACCCTGCGCGCGACCACCGTCGCCTCGGTGGCCGCCGACGGCTCGGGCCCGGTCACCACCGAGCACACCGACGACTCCGGCGCCCAGCTCATGACCCCCGCCGTCGCGCCCTCCGGCCGCCTGGCCTATCTGCGCACCACCCCCTCACCCGCCGCCTCCTGCACCCTCGTCGTGGACGGCGAGCCGGTCGCCGTGACGGGCGACCTCCTCCCCGCGCCGCCCCGCTGGGCGGACGGCGAGCGTCTGCTCCTCACCGTCGACGGGCACTTCCGCCTGGTCGAACCGGGTGCCCCGGGCAGCGGCGAGGAGATCCCGTTCACGGCCGCACTGCCGGTGGACCGGCCCCGCTACCGCGGCAAGGAGTACGACTTCGACGCGGCCGGCACCCGCCCGGTCCGCGCGCTGCACCTGCCCGCCCTGTCACCGGACGGCCGCAGCGTGGCCTTCGCCGCGCTCAACGCCCTGTGGATCGGCGGCACGAGGGACGGCCGCGCACCTCGCAAGGTCCTTCAAGTCCCCGCCACCCGCTATGTCCTGGCGCCGGCCTGGACACCAGACGGCACGGCGCTGGTGTACGCCGACGACCGCGACGCGCTGTTCGCCGTACGGCGCCGTGACCTCGGCTCCGGCGAGGAGACCGTGCTGGCGCGCGGCGGCCGGGTCTTCCCCGCCCTCTCGCCCGACGGCACCCGGCTGGCCTGCCTGGACATGTCCGGCAACCTCGTCGTGCGCGACCTGCCCGACGGCGCCGAGCAGGTGCTCGCCGCACCGCTGGGCGCGGGCGGGCTGCCCGGCCGTCCCAGCTGGTCGCCCGACGGCCGGTACGTGGCCCTGTGCGACCGCAACCGCCTCAACCAGCGGTTCCGCGAGGGCTACAACCTCATCCGGGTCGTGGACACGACCACCAGGTCCGACACCCTGCACGCCCTCGCCCCGCACACCTCCCTCTCCGACCGCTACGACTCCGGCCCCGTCTGGTCCCCGGACGGCCGCTGGATGGCCGTCGTCGCCGAGTCCGCGCTGTGGCTGCTGCCGGTGCGGGCCGACGGCACCCCGGACGGCGAGCCCCGCCAGCTCACCACCGAACCCGCCGACCACCCGTCCTGGTCCGCCGACTCCAGCACCCTGCTCTACCTCTCCGCGGGCACCCTGCGCCTGATGGACATCGGCAACGGCAGGACCCGTACCGTCCGCGTCCCGCTCGACCACCGCAGGCCGCGCCCGGCCGACACGGTCGTGCACGCGGGCCGCCTCTGGGACGGCACCGGCTCGGACGTCCGTGAGGACATCGACGTCGTCATCCGTGACGGCCGTGTCGCCGAGGTGGCCCCGCACCGGGCCGGCCGCCCGGCCGCTCACCGCGTCGACGCGAGCGACCGCACCGTGATCCCGGGCCTGTGGGACGCCCACACCCACCCCTGGCAGTCCACGTACGGCGGCCGACAGACCGCGCTCCAACTCGCGTACGGCATCACGACGGCCGTCTCCCTGGGCGGCTTCGCCTACGAGCAGGCCCGCATCCGGGAGGCGGTCGCCGCCGGAGCCCTCGCCGGACCCCGGCTGCTGACCACCGGCGAACTCCTCGACGGCGCCCGGGTCGCCTACAGCATGGGCCGCGCCCACCGCACCCACGAGGGCCTGCGCCGTTCGCTGGCGCGCGGGGAGGCGCTGGACTGGGACTTCGTGAAGACGTACGTACGGGCCCCGGGCTGGGTGATGAAGGAGGCCGCCGATTTCGGGCACGAACGGCTCGGGGTGCGCAGCGGCAGCCATCTGTGCACCCCGGGTGTGCAGCTGGGCCAGGACCTCACCACCCATCTGCAGGCGACGCAGCGGCTTGAGTTCGGGCACGCGACCTCCGCGACGGGGCGCTCCTACCAGGACGTCGAGGAGATCTACACCCGCGCGGGCTTCCATCTCGTCGCCACCCCGTTCACCTCGCTCGCCCTGCTCGGCGCCGACCCCGCGCTCGCGGACGACCCGCGCGTCACCGCGCTGATGCCGCCGTGGGACACCGCGCTCGTCCGCGAGCAGGCCGGACAGCCGCCCACCGAGGCGCAACTGGCCACACTGGCAAGGGAGATGAGCGTCTACCGGCGGATCCTCGCGGGCGGCGGTCTGATCGCCCTCGGCACGGACCAGCCGCTCGTCCCGGTCGGACTGCATCTGCACCTGGCCCTGCGCGCCCTGCACCGCGCCGGCCTGACACCGGCCGAGGTGCTGCGCACCGCCACACTGCTGCCCGCGCGCGTCTTCGGCGCCGCCGCCGACCTGGGCACGGTGGAGGAGGACAAGCTCGCCGACCTCACGGTGGTGGACGGGGACCCGTTCACCGACTTCTCCTCACTGATCCGTACGGTGGCGGTCCTGCGCGGCGGCGTCCCGTTCGAACAGAGGGATCTGGTCGACGCCTTCGACACCGCCACGGAGCGGCGGGCGGAGGGGGAGTGGGAGGAGTGGCTGAAGGTGAGCCGCCTCATGCGCCGCGAGGGGTGCTGTGATCTGTGACCTGTGGGCCGGTCATGGTCCACACACACTTCCTGGTACATCTGCGCAGGAGCATCACTTTGGCTGCACACAGCCTGTCCAAAGCCTCGTTAGCGTTGCGGCCGTTCGACCCTTTATACGAATGTGACCAGGCCGCGGCCCACCAGGGGCCGATGGCGCAGTCAAGCCAGAAAGACCGCAGATGGACTACTGCTCCTCGTGCCGGCGGCATCTCAACGGGGCCCTCGTGTGCCCCGGGTGCGGTGCCTACGCCCCGGACATCGCTCCCTCCGCGGCAGCGGGTTCCGCCGTGCCGGGCGCGGCGGCGACCGGGACGGCGGCGTGGGAAACCCCCGTCGGGACCCCCGCCGACACCAGCTGGTACGACGGCTACTTCCGGGACGAGACCGCGCCGCCGGCCGGCCCGGAGGAGACCGCGCCCGGCGCCCCGTCCGGCGAGGTCGAGGGCGACATGGAAGGCGTGGCCGTCGCCCCCGAGGGCCGGGCGGCGCGGCGTCGGCAGCGGGCCCGCTGGAAGAAGAACCAGCGCCGGGCCGTGGTCGCCACCGCCGTCGCACTGGTCGGCGGCGGCCTCACCGTCTCGGCGATGAACCGGGGCACCGCGGACAAGGCCCAGGCGGCCACCGCGCCGGAACGGCCGAACGTGGGGCTCCCGCAGCAGGAGTCGGAGCTCACCCGCCCGGCGTCCACCCCGCCGGACACGCACAAGGATGCGCGCGCCGACACGCCTTCTTCACATCCGACCCCGACGAACGCCGCCCGGGAGTCCATCACCACGCCGCGCGCCACGCGGCACTTCACCCGACCGGACGTGGCCGGCACGCCGAGCCCCGCGGCGACCACGGTCCCGCAGACGCAGACCGCCTCCCCGGCCCCCGGAGGGGCGAACTCCGGTGACAGCACCGGCGGCGGCGCGGCCGAGCAGCAGCAGCCGCCGGCCACCACACCGACCGACGACTCGGACTCCGCGGCGACCCCGGCGCCGACGAGCCCGGCCCCGGAGGAGACCTCTCCCGCGCAGCTCTGCGTGCTCAACCTGGTCTGCCTCGGCTGACCTCGGCGGGAACCGGCCCGACCGGGCAGCGCACCCATCTGAGATCACCGTCACCCTGCCGCTCCGCCGCGCAACGCCGCGGATGCGGTCATGCTGGAAGAAGCCGGACGCCGTTCTGACGGCGTCCGGCACCGGCAGAGCAGGACGACGCCCTCAGAAAGGGAACTCTCCAATGGTCGAGCAGGACGATCGCTTCGATGTCGTGGTCCTCGGAGCGGGCCCCGGCGGCTATGTCGCCGCCATCCGCGCCGCCCAGCTGGGCAAGCGGGTGGCGGTCGTGGAGGAGAAGTACTGGGGCGGCGTCTGTCTGAACGTGGGCTGCATCCCCAGCAAGGCGCTGCTGCGCAACGCCGAACTGGCGCACATCTTCACCCGCGAGGCGAAGACCTTCGGCATCAAGGTGGACGGGCAGGTCAGCTTCGACTTCGGCGAGGCGTTCCGCCGCAGCCGCAAGGTCGCCGACGGCCGGGTCAAGGGCGTCCACTACCTGATGAAGAAGAACAAGATCACCGAGATCGACGGCCGCGGCACCTTCCTCGACCCGCACACCCTCCAGGTGGCCGGCTACGACGGCGAGACCCGCACCATCGGCTTCGACCAGTGCATCATCGCCACCGGCGCCACCCCGAAGCTGCTGCCCGGCACCCGGCGCAGCGCCCGCGTGGTCACCTACGAGGAGCAGATCCTGGCCGAGGAGCTGCCGCGCTCGATCGTCATCGCGGGCGCCGGCGCGATCGGCGTCGAGTTCGCCTACGTCCTGCACAACTACGGCGTGAAGGTCACCATCGTCGAGTTCCTGGACCGCATGGCCCCGCTGGAGGACGCCGAGGTCTCCGCCGAACTCGCCAAGCAGTACCGCAAGTTGGGCATCGACGTGCTCACCTCCACCCGGGTCGACACGGTGGACGAGTCCGGCGAGCAGGTACGCGTCACGGTCACCGGCAAGGACGGCGCCCAGCAGGTCCTGGAGGCCGACAAGGTGCTCCAGGCGATCGGCTTCGCGCCCAACGTCACCGGGTACGGCCTGGAGAACACCGGCGTGACCGTCAACGGGCGCGGCGCGATCGACGTCGACGGCCGCTGCCGTACGTCCGTCCCGCACATCTATGCCATCGGTGACGTCACGGCGAAGCTGATGCTCGCGCACGCCGCCGAGGCGATGGGCATCGTCGCCGCCGAGACCATCGCGGACGCCGAGACGATGGAGCTCGACTATGTGATGATCCCGCGCGCCACCTACTGCCAGCCGCAGATCGCCAGCTTCGGCTGGACCGAGGCGCAGGCCCGTGAGCAGGGCTTCGACGTACGGGTGGCGAAGTTCCCGTTCACCGCGAACGGCAAGTCGCACGGCCTGGGCGACGCGACCGGCTTCGTGAAGCTGATCAGCGACGCCAAGTACGGCGAACTCCTCGGCGGCCACCTGATCGGCCCCGACGTCACCGAGCTGCTGCCCGAGCTGACGCTCGCCCAGCAGTGGGACCTCACCGTCCACGAGGTCGCCCGTAACGTCCATGCCCACCCGACCCTCGGCGAGGCCGTCAAGGAAGCGGTGCACGGACTCGCCGGCCACATGATCAACTTCTGAGGTTCAGCCGAGCCACCAGCGGGCCGCCGCCCAGGCCAGCGCATAGCCGAAACCGTTGACCGCCCAGTGCAGGGCCATCGGTGCGAGCAGGCTGCCGGAGCGGCGGCGCAGCTCGCACAGGACCACTCCGGCCAGGGCCGTGGCGACGACCGCCATGGCCACGGTCGGTGCCACGCCCGCCGGGCCGTCGCCGAAGACCGAGCCCACCGCGGCGTTGGAGCGGTTGATGCCCCGCGAGGGCATCACATGCCACAGCCCGAACAGCAGCGACGACAGACCGGTGGCCCACGCCGTTCCGTACCGCCGCCGGATCATCGCCCACAGCACGCCACGGAAGGCCGTCTCCTCCAGCAGCACCGTTCCGAACGGCACTCGCACCAGCGCGCCGAACAGCATTCGCCCCAGCGACAGATTCGCGGCCCGCGAGTCCCGGAACGCCTCACGCCCGGCCGGCAGGGCGAGGAGGACCACCATGACCAGCAGGACGATTCCGGCCAGCACGGGAGCCCACCGCATCCCCTGGCGCAGCCCCTCCGCGTCGAGCCCCAGGTCGGCCCGGCCGAGTCCGTCCCAGCGGGCGATGAGCAGCAGGACCGCGGTCGCGGTCACGCAGATCACCACATACATGCCGGTGCTCCGCGCGAGCCAGTTGTTCAGCAGGTTCGCGACGGCGAGCACGGCGACAGCACATGTGATCCGCATCCGGCTTCCAGCATCCCCCGGCGCGATCCCGCCGCCGCCCCTGTCCGGTTGGCTCCGTCGGCGTGTCGTACTCGATCCTGGTGCTCAGCCCAGCTTTCGGCAGTACAACGCGTCGGGCGTCCGCGACGACCCCACCCGGCCCGTGTACGCGATGCCGGCCGCGTACTCGTCGTCCGCGCACTGCCCCTTGTAGCGGCCGTTGGCGAAGTCACCGCCCTTGGGTGCGGGCCCCCGGTTGTCGCCCCGGTCGAACCACACCGTACGGCCGCTGCCGCCGAGCTGCCCGGCCGGGGCGGACGCGCACAGGGCCGCCGACACGGCCGAGCCCCGGACGCTGTACCCGATGAGGAACTGCCCGTCCGCGCACTGGAGTTTGGTGTACCCGGACGCCCAGTCGCCGCCCGGCGTGACATGCCGCTCGTCCACCACCACCTCGTGCCCGCCCGCCGGATCCCATAGGGCACCCGCGGTCATGTCCGAGCACAGGCCCCGGTTGCCGGTGTGGGCGAGGCCGAGCAGCCGTTGCCCATCCGGGCAGACCGCCTTGCGGGCGCCGGAGTCCCAGTCGGGCAGGGCACGCATCCGCCGTGACTGCACGAAGTCACCGTGGTCGGGGCTGAGCATGGACCACTCGGCGACCGGCGCCACCCGCCCCGTACGACCGTCGGCCGAGATCAGCCGCGTCCAGGCGGCGGCCCGCCAGTCGTCACCGTCGTACAGGCCCATACGCCGGCCCTCGGCATCCCAGTGCAGCAGCGCCCAGCCGTTGCCCTTGCGGTCCTCGTGCCAGCCGACGAGCGGCCAGTAGGCGAAGTCGGCGTCGGCGCGGATCAGTTCGTCCACGAAGTTCTCGAACCAGGCGCGCTGCTTGGCGCCCGTCTCCTCGCGGCCCCCGACGCCGAACTCGCTGATCCAGACAGGGGCGGTGAAGTGCCGGTCCTGCTCTGCGGTCACGAAGAACGCCTGCCGGTTGAGGACGGCGGTGAGTTCGGCGGGGCTGAGGTCCCGGTAGCGGGGGTCGCTGGTCTCGCCCGTCCCGGTGGCGCCGCTGTGGTTCGGGCCGGTGTAGTCGTAGAAGTGGGCCGAGTACACGAGCTTGCCGGAGTCGACGAGGGTGTGCGAGAGGCGGCGTACGGGCTCCAGGGTGGGGCGCTCGTGCGGGAAGCCGTCGACGGGGATCCCGGTCCAGTTGATGCCTTCCACGAAGATCAGCAGATCCGGGTTGGCCTCGGTCAGGATGCGGTCGCCGACGCGCTGCGAGGCGGCGAACCAGTCATGGTCGTCGCCGAGTCCCCAGTTGGGGTCGTCCCAGATGTTGCGGCGGACCTCGTTGTAGAGGTCGGCGCCGACGACGCGCTTGTTGTCCCGGTACCGGTGGGCCATGAGGAGCCAGTCGCTCTCCCATGTCCCCGTGCTCTGGCTCGCGTTCCAGCGCTCGTTGCCGTCGACCCCGCAGCACCAACGGGTGGTGTTGGTGTGGTTGTTGAGGATCACGGCGAGGCCGGCGCCGGTGAGCTCGCGGACCACGGCGTCGTAGACCTGGAGCGGGGTCAGACCGCGCAGCGCGGGATTGGCCGCGACGGCGTCGTCCGTGACGGGCACGGTGTCGTGGATCATCTCGTTGGAGAAGGGCAGCCGGACGCTGTTGATCCCGATCTCCCGGAACCCGGCGATGATCTCGGCCATCGGTGCCCGGTCCAGGCCGAGCGGTATCCGGCCGGAGTTCTCGCCGGCGTGGTGGTTGGCGTCGTCGGCCGTGTCGCCCGAGCCGTTCCAAGTACCGCTGGCGCCATGCCAGTTGCCGGAGCGCAGCTTGAAGCGGTCACCGTCGGCGTCGACGATCCAGCGGCCACGGGTGCTCAGCGGCGCCGTCCACTCCTGCGAGGCGGGTGCGGGGCGCGGCTCGGCCGCGGCCTCGGCCCGCGGCAGCGAGGTCAGCGGGACCAGCAGGAGTACGGCGGCAAGGATTGCTCTCGCCAGGGATCCGCCTAGGGATCCGCCCAGGGATCCGCGCACGGTCATCACCGCCAAAGGCGTCGTTGTCATGGCGCCGTCATCATGGGCCATGCGGCGGCATTGGTCCAGACTGGGCACGAGCGATCCGCCGATCCCCACCTGTGGCGCCCCGCCGTTCCGCTGCGCATCCTCGGTGGTACCCCGTCCCCGGAAAGTCCCCGAGGAAGGCAGGACCCCATGCCGGCCAAGAACCTCACCGTCAACCGCACGGCCCTCGGCCACCGCCTCGCCTACGCCCTGCGCCACCCCGACCGAGTGCCCCGCCACCTGGCCCGCACCGCCCGCGACATGTGGCTGCGCCGCCGCCACCCGGACCACGTCTCCTACTACCGAGCCGTGATGCGCTCCGACACCCGGGCCGACCCGGACGCGGCGGTCGGCAGCCACAGCAGGGAACGATGGCTGGCGCTCGGGGAGATGCAGTTCGACTACCTGGTCGGGCACGGCCTGCGTCCCGAGCACCGGATGCTGGAGATCGGGTGCGGCAACCTGCGCGGCGGCTGGCGGTTCATCCGCCACCTCGACCCCGGTCACTACTACGGCATCGACATCTCGCCCGACATCCTCTTCGCCGCGCAGGACACCGTCGTGGAGATGGGTCTGCGGCAACGGCTCCCCACGCTGACCCCGGTGCGCGACCTGACGCTGCGCTTCCTGCCCGACGCCCACTTCGACGTCGTCCACGCGCACAGCGTCTTCTCGCACTCGCCGCTCCCGGTGATCGAGGAGTGCCTGGCCAACGTCGGCAGGGTGCTCGCCCCCGGCGGCTGGTTCGACTTCACCTTCGACCGCACCGAGGGCGAGGAACACCAGGTCCTGCGGGAGGACTTCTACTACCGCACCGAGACCCTGCTCGCGCTGGCCGGGAAACACGGGCTGCGGGCCCGCTTCATGACGGACTGGGAGGAACTCCCGCACGGCCAGTCCAAGATCCGGGTCACCCACGCGGTGTGAACCGATTCGCCGTCAGCAGTTCATTTGTTTCCCGCGAGTAGGTCATCTGTCCCGGACTCTTGACTCGGCATGCGGGAGTGGCCATCCTCGTCGCACATATTGCGAGGTCATGACAATCCGACCGCGCCATCCGCCGACCGAGGGACGTGGGCCGTGACCACTGCCGGACGCCCGTATCGCAGACGCAAGAACGTCACCGTGATGTCGCTCCTCCTGCTGGTGCTGTCCATCGCGCTCGGCCCCACGCCGAGTTCGGCGGCCGGTGCCAACTGGTGGGACCCGACCGCACGGCCCGCGCCGGACTCACAGGTCAACGTCACGGGGGAGCCCTTCACCGGCACCAACGCCAAGGGCGAGGTCCGCGGCTTCGTCGACGCGCACGACCACATCCTCGCCAACGAGGCCTTCGGCGGCCGTCTGATCTGCGGAAAGGCATTCTCCGAACAGGGCGTGGCCGACGCCCTCAAGGACTGCCCCGAGCACTACCCCGACGGCTCACTCGCCATCTTCGACTTCATCACCAACGGCGGTGACGGCAAGCACGACCCGAACGGCTGGCCCACCTTCAAGGACTGGCCCGCCCATGACTCGCTGACCCACCAGCAGAACTACTACGCCTGGGTGGAGCGGGCCTGGCGCGGCGGCCAGCGCGTCCTGGTCAACGACCTCGTCACCAACGGCGTGATCTGCTCGGTGTACTTCTTCAAGGACCGCAGCTGCGACGAGATGACGTCGATCCGGCTGCAGGCCAAGCTGACGTACGACATGCAGGCCTTCGTCGACAAGATGTACGGCGGCACCGGAAAGGGCTGGTTCCGGGTCGTCACCGACAGCGCGCAGGCCCGTCAGGTCATCCAGCAGGGCAAACTGGCGGTCATCCTCGGCGTCGAGACCTCTGAGCCGTTCGGCTGCAAGCAGATCCTCGACATCGCGCAGTGCAGCAAGGCCGACATCGACAAGGGCCTGGACGAGCTGTACTCGCTGGGCGTGCGCAGCATGTTCCTGTGCCACAAGTTCGACAACGCCCTGTGCGGCGTCCGCTTCGACTCCGGCGGGCTCGGAACGGCCATCAACGTCGGCCAGTTCCTGTCGACCGGCACCTTCTGGAAGACCGAGACCTGCAAGGGCCCGCAGCACGACAACCCCATCGGCAACGCCTCGGCGGCCGAGGCCGAGAAGAAACTCCCGGCGGGCGTGGCGGTCCCCTCGTACGCCGCGGACGCCCAGTGCAACGTCCGAGGACTCACCGACCTCGGCGAATACGCCGTACGCGGCATGATGAAACGCAAGATGATGCTGGAGATCGACCACATGAGCGTCAAGGCCGCCGGCCGCGCGCTCGACATCTTCGAGGCCGAGTCCTACCCCGGCGTGCTCTCCTCGCACAGCTGGATGGACATGGACTGGACCGAACGGGTCTACGGCCTCGGCGGCTTCATCGCCCAGTACATGCACGGCTCCGAGGGCTTCATCTCCGAGGCCAAGCGCACCGAGGCGCTGCGCGACAAGTACGGCGTGGGCTACGGCTACGGCACCGACATGAACGGCGTCGGCGGCTGGCCGGGACCGCGCGGAGCGGACGCCCCGAACAAGGTGACGTACCCCTTCAAGAGCGTCGACGGCGGCTCCGTCATCGACCGCCAGACCACCGGCCAACGCACCTGGGACCTGAACACCGACGGCGCCGCCCACTACGGCCTCGTCCCGGACTGGATCGAGGACATCCGCCGCGTCGGCGGCCAGGACGTGGTCGACGACCTCTTCCGGGGCGCCGAGTCCTACCTCGACACCTGGGGGGCCTCCGAGAACCACAAGGCCGGGACCAATCTCGCGCGCGGCGCGAGTACGTCGGCCAGTTCCTCGGAGTGGAGCCTGTTCACCAGCTACCAGCCGGGCAGGGCCGTCGACGGCGACGGCGGCACCCGCTGGGCGAGTGACTGGAGCGACGACCAGTGGTTCCAGGTCGACCTCGGCTCCACCCACCCGGTCAGGCGGGTCACCCTCGACTGGGAGCGCGCGTACGGTAAGGCGTACCGCATCGAGCTCTCCACCGACGGCGTGAACTGGCGGACCGCCTGGTCCACGACGTCCGGCGACGGCGGCCTGGACACGGCCGTGTTCACCGCCACACCGGCCAGATATGTACGCGTCCATGGGCTGGAGCGCGGCACCGACTGGGGCTACTCCCTCTCCGAGGTCGGCGTCCACAGCAGCTGACACCCACGAGAGGGGCTCCATGGCACGGTTGCCGTCCGCCGAGCGGCGGCGACAGCTCACCGAGGCGGCGATCAGGGCGATGGCCCGGGACGGCGTACCCAACACGACGACCCGGTCCATCGCCGCCGAGGCAGGTGTCTCGCTGAGCGTCTTCCACTACTGCTTCGACTCCAAGCAGGAGCTGATCGAATCCGTCATCACCACCATCACCGGCCACTATGTGACGGTGGTGAAGGACGCGCTACGGCCCCGGGCCACCCTGGAGGAGACCGTCCGGGCCGGCTTCCAGGCGTACTGGGACCATGTGCGCGCCCACCCCGACGAGCACATGCTCACCTACGAGCTGACCCAGTACGCGCTGCGCCGGCCCGGATTCGAGCATCTGGCCCGACGGCAGTACGAGCTGTACGCCGAGACCTACGCCGACCTCATCGAGCAGCTGCGACAGACCATGGGCCTGCGCCTGCACGTCCCCGCCCCCGTGGTGGCCCGCTACCTGGCCGCCATGACCGACGGACTGACCCTCAACTACCTCGTGCTCGGTGACGCGGCCGCCTGGAACGACATCCTCGACACCGTCACCGCGCATATGGCCGGACTCGTGAGCGAGCCCTGACGGGGGACGTCACCCGGGCACGGCGACCCGGTCCCGGCCCCCTTCTTCCGCCTCCCGCCGGAACAGCCATCCCAGATCCGGCTCCACCACGAAGCGCAGGGCACGCCGTACGGGCGGTGTGCACAGCAGCGTCACGACCGCGCCGGCCGTGACGGTGACGGCGATCGCGCCGAGTGGCCGGTGGATCCAGGCGGGGTCGTACCAGCCCCAGTACTTGGCGCCCTGCGCGAGGAAGCCGTGCAGCAGATAGCCGTACAGCGTGCCCGTACCCAGCACCGTGCACCACATCCGCCGCCCGGGCACCCAGGACAGGAAGCAGGCCACCAGCACCAGCGAGCAGACGAACAGGACCGGCGTCATCACCACCCCGTACCAGGCGGGCGCGCCCAGCTGCTCGGCGCTGTCGCGGTGGTAGAACCAGCCGCCCGTCATCCGCGGCACCGCCCAGTACGCCACCAAGAACGCACCCGCGGACACGGGTACGGCCGCGAGCCGCACCGCACGACGTCTGACCAGCCGGAAGTGCTCCGGCCTCAGCAGCAGACCGAGCACGAAGTACGGCAGGAACTGCAGGGTGCGCTGCAGATCGAGATCACTGCCGATGGACGGCGAGAGGGTGGCCAGCATCGCGAGGGCCAGCGCGAGCGGCAGCGGCCACCGCACCCGCAGCCACAGCGGGGTGGTCAGCCGCCACAGGAACAGTGCCGCCAGGAACCACGTCAGATACAGCGGGTCCAGCAGGCTGACCGGGCGGTCCGGCTCCTGGTCGGTCCACCGGGTGAAAAGGGTGTACGCCGTTTCGAAGACCACATAGGGGACGACGAGCCCGGTCACCAGGCGTTTGAGGCGTTCCGGGCGGCCGTCGAAGCCGCGCGAGAAATAGCCGGAAATGATGATGAATGCGGGCATATGGAAGGCGTACACAAGCATGTACATGGCGGTGACAAACCGGCTGCCGTCGCGCAGCGGCTCCCACGCATGCCCCATCGCCACCAGCACGATCGCCGCGTACTTGGCGTTGTCGTAGAACGCGTCCCGCTCCTTGGGGGGCCTGGGCGGTGCGGCCTCTCTGGAGGCGACAGCTGTCTGGAGGTGCTGAGACATCCCACGCGCCTCACCACTTCCGGAGGGCGTAAACCTCGCCGCGCGGTCATCCACACGGGCGGTGCAGGCCGTAGGGCCGTAGGGGTGTGGCCGTAACCCGTGTGATCGCTCCGAATGGTGCGTCCGGGCGGAATGGCTGACGGTGGATCACGTCGAGGCCTGGCACCAGTGGTGATGACATGTCAGCCACCCAGGCCATGACGGAAGGACTCACCTATGCGCTCTGTCCGTATGCTGCTCGCCACCGCGACGGCCACGGCCGCCTTGGCGATCGCACCCGCCGCCTACGCCGTCACGGCGGGTGACTGGGACCAGGAAGACAGCTCCTCCCACAGCGAGGAGCACGGCAAGGACTCCGGCAACGAACACGACAAGGACTACAGCAAGGAGCACGGCGAGGAAAGCAAGCACGACGGTCCGCGTGGCGGGATGCACACGGGTGGCGGAGCGCTGGCCCTCGTGAACAACGAGGACGACTGGGGCGGCGACCACGACAAGGGCTCCTGGGGCGGTGACCACGAGCAGGGCAAGGACGACTCGTGGAAGGGCGACCACGAGAAGGACGACTGGGGCGGCGACCACGACGAGGAGTCCTGGGGCGGCGGACACGGCAAGCCGCACGGCGGCATGCACACCGGTGGCGGCGGCCTCGCCGACAACGCGGGTGTCACCGCCGGTGGGCTGGCCGCGCTGGCCGTCGCGGGCACCGGCGTGTACGCCATGCGCCGCAGGAAGGCCTCCGGCTCCGTCGCCTGACCCGATGCCGGACGACATAACCGCTGTGGCCGTCGCACGTGCGCCCCACGTCGCGACGGCCCCGCCCGTTTTCCCCCTCAGCTGTATCCGCTGCCATGCCTGAATGAGGTGGTGTTCCGATGGCTGTCGGCCGTCCCTCGCCCCCCGATGCCGACCCGGCCCTCCCCGATACCTGCTCCGCGACCTCACGGCGGACAAGATGTACGGCCGTGACGATGTTCTGGGGCGCGGTCGCTGCCGTCGTCCTGGTCGTGACACTCTCCGGCGGCGACGGCGAGACACCCGAATCCGGCCGTGCGCCCCACGCCGCACCGGCGGTCGAGCCGTCCGCCACGTCGACGGCCACGCCCGCCCCGCAGTCCGAGGGCGAGCACCTGCCGAGGGCACGGCCGCTCCGTCTGCTCATCCCCAAGATCGCCGTCAGCGCGCCCTTCACCGACCTCGCCATCGGCAGTACGGGCCAGCTCGAACCGCCACCGGCCCACAACACCAACCTCGTGGGCTGGTACGCCAAGGGCGCGTCCCCCGGCGAGCCGGGCACGTCGATCATCGCCGGGCACGTGGACACGGCGACGTCCCCCGCGGTGTTCGCGCGACTGAGCGAACTGGAGCGGGGCGACAGCTTCCAGGTGCTGAGGGCGGACGGGCGCAGCGCGGCCTTCGTGATCGACAGCGTGGAGACGTTCGACAAGAACACCTTCCCCAGCAGGCGCGTGTACGGCGACACCTCCCGGAGCCTGGTCCGGCTCATCACCTGCGCCGGGGACTACGACCGCCAGGCCAGGGACTACACCGCGAACCTGGTCGTCTTCGCCCACCTCGCCTGAATCGCCCGCTCCCCGGGCCCAGTTCCTTGCCGAACCGCCGCACTCCGCGCTGACCTCGTGTCTTACAGTGACTGCGACCCATTTCCGGTGACTGAGCCTGTGAGGTAGTCGCGAACCATGTCGACCGAGACGTTTGAGTTCCAGGTAGAGGCCCGTCAGCTGCTCCAGTTGATGATCCATTCGGTCTACTCGAACAAGGATGTCTTCCTGCGGGAGCTCGTCTCCAACGCCTCCGACGCGCTGGACAAGCTGCGCCTGGAGAAGCTGCGGGACGACACCCTGGACGCCGATGTGACCGATCTGCACGTCCGGATCGACGTCGACAAGGAGGCCCGCACCCTCACGGTCCGGGACAACGGCATCGGGATGTCGTACGACGAGGTCGGCAAGCTCATCGGCACCATCGCCAACTCGGGGACGGCCACGTTCCTGAAGGAGCTGCGGGAAGCGCAGGACGCGGCCGGGGCCGAGGGGCTCATCGGCCAGTTCGGCGTCGGCTTCTACTCCGGCTTCATGGTGGCCGACGAGGTGACGCTGGTGAGCCGGCGCGCCGGTGAGGGCCACGGCACCCGCTGGACGTCGCGCGGTGAGGCCACCTACACGCTGGAGAGGGTGGACGACGCGCCGCAGGGCACGTCCGTCACCCTGCACCTCAAGCCCGCCGACCCTGAGAACCAGCTCCACGACTACACCTCCCCCTGGACCGTCAGGGAGATCATCAAGCGCTACTCGGACTTCATCACCTGGCCGATCCGCATGGTCCCGGAGACCGGTGACGGTGACGGCGACACCACGCCCGAGCCCGAGACGCTGAACTCGATGAAGGCCCTGTGGGCGCGTTCGCGTGACGAGGTGTCCGACGACGAGTACCACGAGCTGTACAAGCACATCAGCCACGACTGGCGCGAACCCCTGGAGACGATCCGCCTCCAGGCGGAGGGCACCTTCGAGTACCAGGCCCTGCTCTTCGTCCCCTCGCACGCCCCGCACGACCTGTTCACCCGGGACTTCAAGCGCGGCGTCCAGCTCTATGTGAAGCGCGTCTTCATCATGGACGACTGCGAGGCGCTGCTGCCGCCCTACCTGCGCTTCGTCAAGGGCGTCGTCGACGCGGCCGACCTCTCGCTCAACGTCTCCCGCGAGATCCTCCAGCAGGACCGGCACATCCGGATGATGCAGCGCCGGCTGACCAAGAAGGTCCTGTCCACGGTCAAGGAGTTCATGACCAAGGACAACGACCGCTACGGCACGTTCTGGCGGGAGTTCGGCACCGTCCTCAAGGAGGGCCTGGTCACCGACTCCGAGAACCGCGAGGCCATCCTCGCCGTCTCCTCGTTCGCGACCACGCACTCCGACGACGAGCCGACCACGCTCGCCCAGTACGCGGAGCGGATGAAGGACGGCCAGGACGACATCTACTACATCACCGGCGAGTCCCGGCAGAGCATCGAGAACTCCCCGCACATGGAGGCGTTCCGGGACAAGGGCATCGAGGTCCTGCTGCTCACCGACGCCGTCGACGAGGTGTGGGTCGACACCGTCGGCGAGTACGAGGGCAAGAAGCTGCGGTCCGTCGCCAAGGGCGAGATCGACCTCGACACCGAGGGCGACGAGAAGGCCGACGGTGAGCGGGAGAAGCAGGCCGAGGAGTACGCCGGTCTGCTCGGCTGGATGCGGGAGCAACTCGACGAGGACATCAAGGAGGTGCGCCTGTCGGCGCGGCTCACCGTCTCCCCGGCCTGTGTCGTCTCCGACGCGCACGATCTGACGCCGGCCCTGGAGAACATGTACCGGGCGATGGGCCAGGAGGTGCCGCGCACCAAGCGGATCCTGGAGCTCAACCCCGGCCACGTGCTGGTGAAGGGCCTCAACGAGGCGTACCGGGAGCGCGAGGACCGCTCGGGGCTCGCCGAGTCCGCCGAACTGCTCCACACGCTGGCGGTGCTCGCCGAGGGCGGTCAGCCCAAGGACCCCGCCCGGTTCGTGAAGCTGGTGGCGGACCGCCTGGAGCGCACCCTGTAGCCGTCGGGCGTGGGCCATGTGGACGTGTGCGCGGGCCGTTGTCAGTGGCCCGCGCTACCTTCCTTGGAGTCGGCTTCCGGCCCTATTCCTGGAGGATTCATGGCCACGCGTCTCAACCCCTACATCACCTTCGCCGGCGACGCCCGGCAGGCGATGGAGTTCTACCAGGAGGTCCTGGGCGGCACCCTGGCGCTCAACACCTACGCCGAGTTCGGCCAGAAGGACACCCCCATGGCCGACAAGATCATGCACGGCATGCTGGAGACCCCCAGCGGCCTCACCCTGATGGGCGCCGACACCCCGACGGGCGACCACAACCCCGGCAACAACTTCTCCGTGAGCCTGAGCGGCGACGACGAGGCCGAACTGCGCGGCTACTGGGAGAAGCTGTCCGAGGGCGCCTCGGTCGCCGTGCCGTTGGAGAAGCAGATGTGGGGCGACGTCTTCGGGATGTGTACGGACCGCTTCGGCATCACCTGGATGGTCAACATCGCCGGAGAGGGCCGCTGAACGGGCCTGCCCGGGGCGTCACTTCGGCAGCCATGCGCTCAGGGCTTCGATCAGCCGGTCGAGGGCGGGCTCCTCGGCGGAGCGGTCGGTCATGACCGTACGGCCGTCGAACCGGAGCGTGTACTGGAACAGGTCCGCCGCCTCCCTGTTCTTCGTGAGGTCGGCGACATCGTCCAGGGCCGGATCGCCGAGCAGCGTACGCAGCTCGGTGAACTGGGCCGCGTCGGTGCGGCGCACGGCACGCCCGCCCTTGTCGGCGGTGTGCACGGTGCCGTCGCCGCGCAGGGTCACCTCCTGGCGGACCCCGGCGAAACCACCGGTGACCACCATGGTCACCAGCTTCTGGTCCGGTCCGGTGACGGGGACCGGCGAGGGCGTCGGGGAGGCCGGAGGCGGTGCCGAAGAGGGCACCGAGCCGGATGCGGCGGGCGGGCTGCCGGCCGCCGCATCCGTAGGCTCCACCGCGCTGCCGGCCCCCTCTTCCGAGGAGCAGCCGACCGGCCCCAGCACCGAGGCCGCCACCAGGACAACCACCCCCGCCATCCGCCTGCCGAACACCGCGCCCCCAGCCGTCGATCGCGTCAACTGCAGTGTCCCTACCACGGAATGGGCAGTTCCGGACCTCGCGGACGACCGGCCGACGGACAGCGGTGACTTTCGGCCCCCCCGCACATGAACGGCTGCTGCGGCAGGCGGGGTTCGGGCATGTCGGGGTCGTCTGGCAGTACGGCGAGAGTCAGGTCGTCGTCGCCGTCCGCTGACGTAGGCCACGTTGTCCGCCGGGTCGGGGCCACACCAAGCACAGCTAAAGGTTCACACCGGCACCTTGACAGCGTGCGTACGGTTTCGCGACGTTTGAGCCTCACCACAAAGTTCGACATGGGGGAAAATGTGGTGAGGCGCCAGTAAGTGCGTCTTGGGGGGATTCTGGGGGGAGCGGTATCGCCATGCGATCCACTAGCGCCATCACGATTCACAGACCCGACGACCTGAGCGAGTCACTGCGCCGGGCGTGGCACCGGGCCATGGACGAGTCGCCCGACTACGCCAACCCCTTTCTCTCGCCGGAGTTCACCCTGGGCGTGGGCAGGTACCGCGGTGGGGCCCGGGTGGCGGTGCTGCACGAGAAGGGGGAGGCCGTCGGCTTCTTCCCGTACGAGCGCAACGCCTACGGTGTCGGCCGCGCCATCGGCTTGGGTCTCTCCGACTGCCAGGCGCTGGTGCACCGGCCGGGCGTCACCTGGGACACCCGGCAGCTGCTGCGAGCCTGTGGGCTCTCCGTCTTCGAGTTCGACCACCTCGTCGAGGAACAGCAGCCGTTCGGACCGTACGTCACGGGCACGTTCGCCTCGCCCGTGCTCGACCTGAAGCCCGGCGAGGGCGGCTACCCGGAGTGGCTGCGCGCCTCCTACCCGGGGCTGGCCAAGACGACGCTGAAGAAGGAGCGCCGACTGGGCCGGGACGCCGGCGAGGTGCGGTTCGTGTACGACGAGCGCGACCCGCGCCTGCTGCGCACCCTCATGCGCTGGAAGTCCGCCCAGTACCGCAGGACGGGGCGCATGGACCGGTTCTCCAGACCCTGGATCGTCGATCTGGTGGACCACCTCTTCCAGGTCCGCGAGGAGTACTTCACCGGCATCCTGTCCGTCGTCTACGCCGGTGACCGGCCGGTCGCCGCGCACTTCGGGCCGCGGTCGCGCTCGGTGTTCGCGGCCTGGTTCACGGCCTACGACCCCGAGTTCGGCTACTACTCGCCCGGCCTGATGATGCACCTGCGGATGGCGGAGGCCGCGGGCCGGGACGGCGTGACGCTGATGGACATGGGGCGCGGCGAGAAGGAGTACAAGGACTGGCTCAAGACCCGTGAACTGCGGGTGGCCGAAGGGTTCGCGGCCCGCCCGCACCCGGTGGCGGCGGCCCACCGCATGTGGCGCAGACCGGTGCGCGGCCTGCGGAACACGGTTCTGGCCCACCCCAGGCTGCGTGACCCCGCCGACCGGCTGCTGAAGACCGTCGGCACCCTGCGCACCTCTCGCCCGGCCAACCCGCCGGGTGTGGGAGCCCGCGCCCGCTGAGCGGGGGCACTCCCGGCACTCGTCATGCGAAGGCGCCGTATCGACGGCCCGCCGCGGTCCCCCATCTCCCAGCGGTGGCCTCGAACGACGTTCGAGAGCCCGCACCGCCCGCCTCGGGCGACCTGCCACGGACGCTTCCACGGAAGAGGTGACCATGCCGTACGGATCGCGGCTCGCCGCGATGATGACACGGCGCATCGGACGCGAATGCGTCTACACGCCCTCGGCCCGACTCGCCCTGTACCTGGCGCTGCGGCGCTGGTGCCGGCCGGGCGCACGGGTGCTGATGTCCCCGGTGAACGACGACGTGATCCTCTTCGTCGTCCTCGCGGCCGGACTGCGCCCCGTCCAAGCACCCGTGTCCCGGTGGGACGGCAACATCGACCCGGCCGCCGTACCGGAGTCCACGTGGCGCAACGTGGACGCCGTACTGACCACCAACCTGTACGGCCTGCCCGACCGAGTCGTCGAACTGCGGCGCCGCTGCGACCAGTTGGGGATCCCGCTGATCGAGGACGCGGCGCACGCCATCGGCACGCACGTCGACGGACAGCCGATCGGTACCTTCGGACGAGCGGCGGCGTTCAGCCTGTCCAAGCACGTCGCGGCGATGGCCGGCGGCTTCCTCGCCGTGGACGACGCGCGCACCCGGCGGGAGCTGGAGCTGCTGCGCGACGACCTGCTGACCCCGCGCCGACTGCGCGACGACCTGTCCACCACCCTGCGCCCCCTGGCCCGGTCCACCGTACGCACCCTCCACCTGGTCCGTCCGGTGTGGCGCACCATGCAGCGCCTGGGCCTGCTGGAACGCGACGACTTCCGCATGGCCCTGCACGCGCCCCGCCTCGCCGGCACCGCACGCAAGGCGCCCAGCCTGACCGCCTACGAGCCCTGGGTACGGGTCGACCTGCACGGCTTCCGCTCCCGCCACGGGGCCCTGGTCCGGGGGCAGTTGGGGATGCGGATGTCCCTGATCGACGGTGACCTGGCCCGGCGCAGGACCGGTGTCTCCCTGCTGTCCGGCACCACCTGGGCCTCCCCGGCACTGCGCGACCAGCCCGGCGACGGGCCGCCGTCCCTGTTCCGGGTGCCGCTCCTGGTGCACGACCGCGACGTCCTCCTCGAACGTCTGGTGAACCACGGCGTGGTCGCCGGATACGTCTACGACCCGCCGCTCGACGACTACGCGGGCGCCGAGTTCGTGGAACCGTCCCCCGACCCCTCGGCCGCCCGCTGGTTCGCCGCCCACACCCTGCCGGCCGACCCCCTCCTGGCCCGCAGGATCGCGGGCGCCCTGACGAAGGAACGGGCGACCCCCGCACACGCCCCGCTCCCGGCCGAGCCCGTGCGGGACACCACGCCCACACCGCCCACACCGCTGGGCCAGTAGAGGGCCGCATCCGGGGGCCCCGCGGCGTCGGCCCGCGCCGCCGGGCCCCATCTTGCCTACCCTGGAGACGTGGCTCGGTCCAACGACGAGGTCGCCGCGCTGTTCCAGGAGTACGCCGACCTGATCTCGATCACCGGAGGGGACGCGTTCAGGGCGCGTACCTATGAGAAGGCCGCCCGGTCGATCGGCGGCTATCACGCCGACGTGTCCACGCTCGACGTCAAGGGGCTCCAGGAGATCCCCAACGTCGGCAAGTCGACCGCCCAGAAGATCATCGAGTACTTCACCGCCGGCCAGGTGTCCGCCGTCGAGGAACTGCGCGCGAAGATCCCCACCGGGGTCCGGCAGCTGACGGCCATCCCCACGCTCGGCCCGAAGAAGGCCCTCGTCCTCTACGAGGAACTGGGCATCTCCACCACTGAGGAACTCGCCGACGCCATCCACGAGGAGCGGCTGCGCGACCTGAAGGGCTTCGGGCCGAAGACGGAGGAGAACATCCTGCACGGCATCGGCCTGCTGAAGTCCTCCGGCGACCGGGTCCTGATCGACGTCGCGATGAGCCTCGCCGAGGACATCGTCGCCGAGATGTCGCAGGTCACCGGCTGCGAGCGCTGCGCCTACGCGGGCTCGCTGCGCCGCGTCCGCGAGACGATCGGCGACATCGACATCCTCGTCGCGTCGAAGAAGCCGACGCCGGTCATGCGGGCCTTCACCGAGCTGCCGTACGTCGCGGAGGTCATCGCGCACGGCGAGAAGAAGACGTCGATCCGCACCGACAAGGGCCTCCAGGTCGACCTGCGGGTCGTGCCGCCGGACTCCTGGGGCGCGGCGATGCAGTACTTCACCGGCTCGAAGGCCCACAACATCCGCACCCGGGAGATCGCCGTCCACAAGAAGCTCAAGCTCTCCGAGTACGGGCTCTTCGACACCGAGACCGGCGAGAAGATCGTCTCCAAGACGGAGGAGGACGTGTACGCCCGGCTCGGCCTGCCCTGGATCGCGCCCACCCTGCGCGAGGACCGGGGCGAGATCGAGGCCGGGCTGCGCGGCGAGCTGCCCGAGCTGGTCCAGGAGCGGGACATCCGCGGCGACCTGCACACCCACACCGACCTCACCGACGGGCTCGCCCCGCTGGAGGAGATGGTCGCCGCGGCCGCCGAGCGCGGCTACGCCTACTACGCGGTGACCGACCACGGCCCCGACATGGCCATGCAGCGCATGACCGACGAACGCATCCTGGCTCAGCGCGAACGCGTCCGCGAGCTCGATGAGGAGTACGGCAAGAAAGGCAAACGCGGCGGCATGCGGGTGCTGCACGGCGCCGAGCTGAACATCGGCCCCGACGGCGACGTGGACTGGCCGGCCGACTTCCTCGCCGGCTTCGACCTGTGCGTGGCCTCGGTGCACTCGCACTTCAACCAGGGGCGCGAGGCGATGACCCGGCGCATCGTCCGGGCCTGCGAGAACCCGCACGTCCACATCATCGGCCACCCCACCACCCGCCTCCTGGGCAGACGGCCCGCCATCGACGCCGACCTCGACGAGATCTTCGCCGCCTGTGCCCGCACCGGCACCGCTCTGGAGATCAACTCCCACCCGGACCGGCTCGATCTGCGTGACGAGGACATCCTGCGGGCCCGGCGGCACGGCGTGCGGTTCGCCGTCGACAGCGACGCCCACGCCGTCCCTCACCTGGCCAATCTGCGCTACGGCGTCGGCACGGCGCAGCGCGGCTGGCTCACCAAGGACGACGTGATCAACACCTGGCCGCTGACCAGGCTCCGGCGCTTCCTGAAGAAGTCCCAGAAGAAGTCCCAGAAGGAGTCCTAGGAAAAGTTCCGAGAGAAAAGTTCTAGATGAACGGCGTACCCGGATCGAGTCCGGACAGGACCCGGCCGTAGATCTCCAGGTTGGTCGCGGGATTCACGAACGCGTGCAGACTCAGCGCGTGCAGATCGCGCACCGCCCGCTGCATCGGCACCTCCCGGTGCAGCGACGACGCCCCGGACGCCGAGCCCAGCAGATCGACGGCCTCCTTGCACAGCCGCGCCACATAGCCGCTCTGCGCCCGGATCCTGGCCCGCTCCTCGGTCGTGTACGGCTCGCCGGACTCGGCCCGCGTCTCGATCAGGGCGACGAACTCGGCGGTCAGCAGCTCGGCGCAGGAGATCTTCATGGCCGCCTCGGCCGCCTGCAGATGGGTGACCGTCGCCTCGTTCTGCCGCTGGTGGAAGGTGTACGTGATGCCCCGCCGGTGGCTGCGCTCGGTGAACTCCGCCAGCGCCGAGCGGGCCAGTCCGAGCGCGTTCGGGGCCGTCCAGGCGCAGAACAGCAGCAGGACGGGCATCCGGTAGAACGGGTCGTCGGCGCCCGCCTTCGATGGGAAACGGCCCGCCAGCAACGGCCCGACCGGCAGGACCCGGTGTGCGGGGACGACCACGTCCCGCGCCACGACGCTGCTGCTGCCACTGCCCGCCAGCCCCGACACGTACCAGTCGTCCAGGATCTCCAGCTCGGCCATCGGCACGGCCGCCCACAGCACCTCGGGCGGACCCTCTGCGGCCTCTGACTCGACCCGGACCGTCAGCAGATGCCAGTCGGCGTCGTGACAGCCGGTGGCGAAGCCCGACGTGCCGTTGACGACGTAGCCGCCGTCCGACCGGACCGCCGTCGCGTCCGGGATCAGCGTGCCGCCCACCCTGACGTCGGGGCTGGTGAAGATCTCGTCCTGCGCCTCGTCCGGGAAGAGCGCCGCGATGTAGGAGCAGCCGGCCTGGATCAGCGTCTTGAACGCGGTCGAGCCGCACGCCGCCGCGATCTCGGTCACCGCGTCCACCTGGGTGCGCAGCCGGCTCTGGTAGCCGCCGTAGCGCCGGGGGACGTTCATCCGGTGGATCCCGGCCTCCGTCAGCGCCGCGGCGACCTCCGGCGTCACCCGCCGCTCCTGTTCGGTGCGCAGCGCGTGCTCGCGGACGAGAGGGCGCAGCGCCCGTACGCGTGCGACCAGATCGACGTCGGTTCCAGCTGCCGCCATGGATGACCTCCCGGGCACGACGAGCCCTCACCGTGACGCGCTTCCCGCGCACTGTCAACGGCCCCTCCAGAAGCGGGAGTTGAAGCCGGTCACGGAGTCGCGCCGTCCGTGATCTCCGTCCGTTTGAGCGGGGGCCGGGAAGGGGAGCGGGTGGGAGGCGGGCCGGGCCGTCCGGGTCAGGCTTTGCCCATCTCGCCGCAGAGGGGTTGTCCTGACATTCCGTCCCTGCCTAGGGTCACCTTCGTAGTGCAAGCGCTTTCTGGTGCGGGCTGTCCGGCCGGCCGTCCGAGGAGAACTGCATGTCCCCAAGTCCCGCCCGCCGCCGCGTCGCCGTGATCGGCACCGGCGCCATCGTCAGCGGAAGCCATCTGCCCGCGCTGAGACACCACGCGGACCGGGCGGAGCTGGTCGCCGCCGTCGATGTGGACCAGGCCCGGCTGGACGCCTTCCGGCAGCTCGCGGGCGAGGAGGTCGCCGGGTACACCTCGACGGACGCCATGCTGGACGCCGTACGCCCCGATCTGGTCCTGATCGGCACGCCGCCGTCGCTGCACCGGGAGCAGACCGTCGCCGCGCTCAAGGCGGGCGCCTGGGTGCTGTGCGAGAAGCCGCTGTGTCTGTCGCTGTCCGAGTACGACGACATCGCGGCGGCCGAGGAGGCGTCGGGGGCGTATGCGTCGGTGGTGTTCCAGCACCGCTACGGCTCCGGCGCCGTGCACGCCCGGCAGCTGATCGCGAGCGGTGAGCTGGGCGCCCCGCTGGTGGCGCACTGCCAGACGACCTGGCACCGCGACGCCGCGTACTACGCGGTGCCCTGGCGCGGACGCTGGGCCAGCGAGGGCGGCGGGCCGACGATGGGGCACGGCATCCACCAGTTCGACCTGCTGCTGCATCTGCTCGGCCCCTGGTCGGAGATCCGGGCCATGGCCGCGCGGCTGGTCCACGACACCGAGAGCGAGGACGTCTCGACCGCCCTCGTACGGTTCGAGAACGGCGCCCTCGCGACCGTCGTCAACAGCGTGCTCTCCCCGCACGAGGTCAGCCGGATCCGCATCGACTGCGCCGACGCGACGGTCGAGCTCACCCATCTGTACGGCCACCGCAACGACGACTGGGTCTACACCCCGGCCCCCCATGTCCCCTCCGAGCGCGCCACCGCCTGGCGCACCCCCGCGACGGACGTGCCCAGCTCGCACACGGCCCAGCTCGGCGCCCTCCTCGACGCCTACGACAACGGTGTCCGGCCGCCCGGCAGCGGCCCGGACGCGCGGGCCACCCTCGACTTCGCCGCCGCCCTCTACAAGGCCGCGTTCACGGACAGCACGGTGCTCGCGGGGGAGATCGGGCCGTGCGACCCCTTCTACCCGGCCATGCACGGCGACGACCCCCACTGGGCCCCCAAGGAGCGCGCATGAGCATCCGCGTCACCCACGCGCACGGCGACCACATCGCGGTCACGGCCGCGAACGGCACCGAGATCCTGCGGTACGTCTACCGCCCCGACCCCGACGCGTTCGAGTCCCGCAAGCCTTACGCCCACCCCGTGCGCACCCTCGCCGGGCATACCGTGACCGGCTACCGGCCAAGCGACCACCGCTGGCACAAGGGCCTGCAGATGACCGCGAGCCATCTGTCCGGCCAGAACTTCTGGGGCGGCAACTGCTACGTCCACGGCGAGGGCTACCTCCCGCTGCCCGAGCGGGTCGGCTCGATGCGGCACGACGGCTTCTCGCTGTTCACGGCCGACGACGACCGGCTCGCCTTCACCGAGGAGCTCACCTGGGTCGAGAACGGCGGCGAGGAATGGGCCCGCGAGGTGCGCGGGCTCACCGTCCACTCGGTGGACGAGGCGGCCGGCGCCTGGGCCCTGGACTGGTCGATCCGGCTGACCAACCTCCGCGCCGAGCCCCTGGCCTTCGGCTCGCCCACCACGGCGGGCCGCGAGATGGCCGGCTACACCGGGCTCCAGTGGCGCGGGCCCCGCGACTTCACCGGCGGCACGGCCTTCGGTCCCGACCTCGACGGGGGAGCGGGCGCGGACGCGGGGAAGCTGATGGGCACACAGGCCCCGTGGCTCGCGTTCACTACCGAGCACGACGATGTCGACGGGCACTCCACACTCGTCTTCGCGCACGCCCCCGAGAACCTGGACGAGCGCTCCGCGATCCACGAGTCGCACTGGTTCGTGCGTTCCGAGCCGATCCCGACGGTCGCGTTCTCCTGGGCGTTCTTCGAGGAGTTCGAGCTGCCGCCCGGCGAGTCCTTCGCCTACCGCTACCGGGTGGTCTTCGCCGACGGGGCCTGGGACCGGGAGCGGGTGGGCGCTCACCTGGAGGCACTGCCGTGGTGAAGCCGAACCTGCCGCACCCGCTGCCCGGCGCCGTCGGCCTGTCCCACCTCAGCGCCTACGACTGGGAGGCCGCCGACGGGGTGTGCGGCGGCAGCCCGCATCTGCACCTGGTGTGCACCGAGGCCTACGTCGTCACCGGCGGCCGGGGCGCGGTGCAGACGCTGAGCCCCGACGGCTACCGGGACATCCCGCTGGAGCCGGGCTCGGTCGCCTGGTTCACGCCCGGGACCGTGCACCGGATGGTCCAGGGCGGCGATCTGCGCATCACCGTGCTGATGCAGAACAGCGGACTGCCCGAGGCCGGGGACGCCGTCTTCACCTTCCCGCCCGAGGTCCTCGCGGATCCGCGGCGGTACGCCGCCGCGGCCACCCTGCCGCCCGGCACCGGCCCGGAGACGGCGGCCGCCGCCCGCCGCCGCAGGGACCTCGCCGTCGAGGGCTACCTCGCCCTGCGCGAGACGCTCGTCGCCGGGGACGACGGGCCGTACCGGGAGTTCCAGCGCGCCGCCGCCCGGCTGGTGCGCGCCAAGGTGCCGAACTGGCGGGAGCTGTGGCGGGCCGGCGCCCTGGCCACGGCCGAGCGCACGGGCGCCCAGCTCGACGCGCTGGAGGCGGGGGAGCCGGGGTACCTCGCCGACGCGACCGCGCACGAGAGCGCGCCCACCCGGCTCGGCGGCTTCGGGATGTGCGGCCGCCGGGACGAGTACAACCTGCCCGGGACGACGCTGCCGTACGGCGGCGAATAGGGGATCAGGGGGGCCGAGGGGGGCCAACGGAAAGCCCGAGGAGAGGAGAGGTGACCTCGGCATGCCCGGACACAGGACAAAGGGGTTCTGCGCTTCGGCCGCGGCACTGGCGCTCTGCGCGGTGCTGGCGGGCTGCTCAGGATCCGGGGAGTCGGTCGGCGGCGGCAAGGTCGTGCTGCGCTACACGTGGTGGGGCAACCCCGACCGCGCGGAGCGCACCGAGCAGGCCCTCGCCCTGTTCGAGAAACAGCACCCGGACATCCGGGTGCAGACGTCGTTCTCCGCCTACGAGGCCTACAAACAGAAGCTCGCCACCCAGGCCGCCGGCGGCGACGCCCCCGATGTGATGCAGCTGGACTACCGGCAGATCGACCAGTACGCCTCCGGCGGCGTCCTGCTCGACCTCGCGAAGCAGAAGGCCGTACTGCGCACCGGTGAGATCGACGCGGGCCTGCTCGCCACCGGCCGGCTGGACGGCACGCAGTACGCGATCCCGCAGGGCCGCGGCACCGAGACCGTCGCCTACGACGTCAAGGCGTGGAAGGCGAGCGGAGTGCCGCTCCCCGGCAAGAGCTGGACCTGGACCCAATGGGCCGACACCATGCGCCAGTTGGCCGAGAGGACCGGCAAGCCCGGCGCCACCGATCCCGGCCAGAGCGAGGACTGCTTCGAGGTCTGGCTGCGCGGTCGGGGCAAGTCCCTCTACACGAAGGACGGCGGGCTCGGCTTCACCTCCGACGACCTGACCCGCTGGTGGACGTTCACCGACAAGCTCCGGCGTGAGGGCGTCGTCTCACCGGCCGAGCAGACGACCCAGCTCGACGGCTCCGTCGAGAACACCCCGCTGGGGCGCGGCGAGGCCACCACCGACGCCAACTGGGACGCCCCGGCCAGCGGTTTCCTCGCCCTCATACCGAGCGGTGTCGCACTCGCACCGATGCCGTCGGGGGAGGACGGCACCCCCGGCCAGTACTTCAAGCCGTCGATGTTCCTCGGCGTCGGCGCCAACACCGCTCACGCCGAGCAGGCCGCCCAGCTCGTCGACTTCCTCGTCAACGACGCACAGGCCGCGAAGCTCCTTGGCGCCACCCGCGGCATCCCCGTCAACGACGCCATCCGCGAGGAGATCGAGCCGGGGCTCAAGGACTTCGACAGGACGATCGCCGCCTACCAGACGTCCCTGGAGGGCACCCTCAAACCCCCGCCGCAGGCGCCGCCCTCCGGTGACAACGCACTGCAGGCCACCTTCCAGCGCGACTACGACCAGGTGTCGTACGCGCGCATGTCGCCCCGCGAGGCGGCCGAGAACTACGTCACCGAGGCGAAGGCGGAGCTGAGGTCATGACCACCACGACGATCCGCACCAGGACGAAACCCGCCACGACAGCCACCCCGAAACGCCGTCCCAGGCGCGAACGCCAGGGCCCCGCCTGGGTGTTCCTCTCCCCATGGGTGCTCGGCGCGACCGTGCTCACCCTGCTGCCGATGGCCGTCTCGCTGTACCTGTCCTTCACGGACTACGACCTGTTCAACCCGCCGCGCTGGGTGGGCCTGCGCAACTACGTCCAGATGTTCACCGAGGACCCGCGCTACTGGCGGTCGGTGCTGACCACCGTGACCTATGTCGTCATCGCCGTGCCGCTGCAACTGGCCCTCGCGCTGGCCGTCGCCCTCGCCCTGAACTCCATGAAGCGCGGCAAGGCCTTCTACCGGTCCGCGTTCTACGCCCCCTCGCTGCTCGGCGCGTCGATGTCCATCGCGCTCGTCTGGCGGGCGGTCTTCAACGACGGCGGCACGGTGGACAACCTGCTCGGCACCGGGGGCTGGGTGAACCGGCCCGGCTGGGCGCTGCTCGCCGTGGCACTGCTGACGGTGTGGCAGTTCGGGGCGCCGATGGTCATCTTCCTCGCCGGCCTCCAGCAGATCCCCGGCGAGCTGTACGAAGCGGCGGCCGTGGACGGCGCGGGGAAGTGGCGGCAGTTCCTGTCCATCACGGTGCCCATGCTGTCGCCGGTCCTGTTCTTCAACCTCGTCCTCCAGACCATCCAGGCCTTCCAGGTCTTCACGCCCGCCTTCGCGCTGAGCGCGGGCAAGGGCGGCCCCGCCGACTCGACCCTCGTCTACACCCTCTACCTCTACGACCGCGGCTTCGTCGCCTCCCACATGGGCTACGCCTCCGCCATGGCCTGGGTGCTGCTGATCGTGATCGGCGCCGTCACGGCGGTGCTGTTCCGCACCTCGCGCTCCTGGGTCTTCTACGCCTCCGAGGGGGACCGATGACCACAACCGCCGTGACGCGCAAGCCGGTTCGCTGGGGGCGCGTGGCCCTGCACCTCGGCTGTCTGGCCGCCCTGCTGGTGATGCTCTACCCGCTGGCCTGGCTGCTGGCGACCTCGCTCAAGCCGGCCGACGAGGTCATCGCGAGCCTGGACCTGCTGCCCCGCCACCTGGAGTGGTCGAACTACTCCACGGCCCTGGACGGCGTCAACGACGTCTCCATCTGGCGCCTGTTGGCCAACTCGCTGCTGATCGCGGGCGGCGCGGTCCTCGGCAACGTGATCAGCTGCTCGCTCGCCGCCTACGCCTTCGCGCGCCTGCGGTTCCGGTTCCGGGGGCCGCTGTTCGCGTTCATGATCGCCACGATCATGCTGCCGCATCACGCGGTGCTGATCCCGCAGTACATCATCTTCAACCAGCTCGGCCTGGTGAACACCTACTGGCCGCTGATCCTGCCGAAGTTCCTGGCCACGGAGGCCTTCTTCGTGTTCCTCATCGTGCAGTTCATGCGCGGTCTGCCGCGGGAGCTGGAGGAGGCGGCGCGCATCGACGGCTGCGGCCCGTTCCGCAGCTTCTTCCAGATCGTCCTGCCGCTGACCCGCCCCGCGCTGATCACGACCGCCATCTTCACCTTCATCTGGACGTGGAACGACTTCTTCACCCAGCTCATCTACCTCTTCGACCCGGACAAGTTCACGCTCACACTCGCCCTGCGCTCGTTCGTGGACGCCTCCAGTACCTCGGCGTTCGGCCCGATGTTCGCGCTGTCCGTGATCGCGCTGCTGCCGATCGTGCTGTTCTTCCTCGCCTTCCAGCGCTTCCTGGTGGAGGGCATGGCCAGCTCCGGACTGAAGGGGTGAGCGGGATGCCGGCACGTGAGGCGGGCGAGGTGTTCGGCCCGCGCATGACCCTGTTCGCCGACGTGCTCAGCGTCGGCCTCGCCACCGCCGTGGCCGGCCTGCCCCTGCTGACCGCCCCGGCCGCGCTGTCGACGGCGTGCGCGGTGCTGCGGGGAGCGCGGGAGGGCGAACCGGCCACCGCCGGGGGGTACTTCACGCTGCTACGACGGCGGCTGCGGACCGGCGACCTGGCGGCGGGCGCCCTCGCCCTGGCGGGTGCGCTGTTGCTGGCCGCCGATCTGGCGCTGGCCGGGGCAGGGCTGCCGGGTGCGCCGGTGTTCGCGGTGACGGCCGCCGCGATCGGCGCGTGTGCCGCGGTGGTGGGCCTCAGGGCCTGCGCCCACCCCGAGTCGCTCACCGACTGGCGGGCGGCCCTGCGCGAGGCCGCCCGGGACGCCGTACAGGACGTGGGCGGCAGCGGTCTGGTGCTGCTCGCGGTGGCGACCGCCGCCCTCTGTGCCTGGATGCTGGTGCCGCTCGCGTTCCTCGCCCCGGGACCGTTGGCCCTGGCGCTGACTGCCGTTCATGTCCGACGGAGCGTCATGTCCAAGAGTTAAGAGCGCATTGGGGCACATGCGGTGTGATGGACGGTTGGCGCGTCAATCATCTTGTCATGAACCTGCGATCCGATGGACGGGCCGCAGTCTCATGGAGGTGTGCCATGCACCGCAGACTCGCCACCGCACTGACCGCCTCGGCCTTCGCCCTCCTCACCGTCATCGGCGCCGCCTCGGCCGCCGAGGCCGCCCCCGCGGACAAGCCCCAGGTCCTCGCGGGCTGGACCCAGACCAGCGCGTCCAGCTACAACGCCTGGGCCGCCGCCCGCGGCAACCAGTCCGCCTGGGCCGCCTACGGCTTCGACTGGTCCACCGACTACTGCTCCTCCTCGCCCGACAACCCCTTCGGCTTCCCCTTCGCCACGTCCTGCGCCCGCCACGACTTCGGCTACCGCAACTACAAGGCGCAGGGCACGTTCAGCGCCAACAAGGCGCGTATCGACAGCGCCTTCTACGAGGACCTCAAGCGGGTGTGCGCGGGCTACGGCGGGGCGACCAGGTCCGCCTGCGACAGCACCGCCTGGACCTACTACCAGGCCGTGAAGGCCTTCGGCTGAGAGCAGCGCGAACGAGGAGGGGGCGCTGCACGAGCGGCGCCCCCTCCGTCCGTCGGTCGATCAGTCCACGGCCGCCCGGAACGAGCGCAGCCGCAGCGAGTTGCCCACCACGAACACCGACGAGAAGGCCATGGCCGCCCCGGCGATCATCGGGTTGAGCAGTCCGGCCGCGGCGAGCGGCAGGGCGGCGACGTTGTAGGCGAAGGCCCAGAACAGGTTGGACCGGATGGTGCCGAGCGTCCTGCGGGCGAGCCGGATGGCGTCGGCGGCGACACGGAGGTCACCGCGCACCAGGGTGAGGTCGCCGGCCTCGATCGCGGCGTCCGTGCCCGTGCCCATCGCCAGTCCCAGGTCGGCCTGGGCCAGGGCGGCGGCGTCGTTGACACCGTCGCCGACCATCGCGACCGAACGGCCCTCGCCCTGAAGGCGCTTGACCACATCGGCCTTGTCCTGCGGCAGCACCTCGGCGATGACATCCTCGGGCGCGATGCCGACCTCGCGGGCCACGGCCTGGGCGACGGCTTCGTTGTCGCCGGTCAGCAGGATCGGGGTGAGGCCGAGGGCGCGCAGCCGCCGTATCGCCTCGGGGCTGGTCTCCTTCACCGCGTCGGCGACCTCCAGGACCGCCCGTGCCTCGCCGTCCCAGGCGACCGCGATGGCGGTACGACCGGCGGCCTCGGCCTCGGACTTGGCCCGCCGCAGCTCCTCGGGCAGCTCCATGGCCCACTCCATGAGCAGCCGTTCCTGGCCGACGAGCACCGCATGCCCGTCCACGATGCCCTGCACGCCGAGGCCGGGCACGTTCGCGAAGTCCTCCGGCGCGGGCAGCGAACCCAGCTTCTCCAGCGCCCCGTCGGCCACGGCACGGGCGACCGGATGCTCGGAAGCGTGCTCCAACGCGCCCGCCAGCCGCAACACTTCGGCCTCGTCGGTGGTGCCGGCGGTGTGCACGGCCAGCAGGGTCATCCGGCCCGTGGTCACGGTGCCCGTCTTGTCCAGGACGATCGTGTCGACCTTGCGCGTGGACTCCAGCACCTCGGGACCCTTGATCAGAATGCCGAGCTGCGCGCCCCGCCCGGTGCCCACCATCAGCGCGGTCGGCGTGGCAAGACCCAGCGCGCACGGGCAGGCGATGATCAGTACGGCGACCGCCGCGGTGAAGGCGGCGGCCACACCGGCGCCGTTGCCGAGCCAGAAGCCGAGGGTGCCCAGCGCCAGCGCGATCACGACCGGCACGAAGACGGCGGAGATCCGGTCCGCGAGCCGCTGCGCCGCGGCCTTGCCGTTCTGCGCGTCCTCCACCAGCCGGGCCATCCGGGCGAGCTGGGTGTCGGCGCCCACCCGGGTCGCCGCCACCACCAGGCGTCCGCCCGCGTTGATCGTCGCGCCGGTGACGGGGTCGCCCTCGGCCACCTCGACCGGCACCGACTCGCCGGTGAGCATCGAGGCGTCCACCGCCGACGACCCCTCGACGACGGTCCCGTCGGTGGCGATCTTCTCGCCGGGGCGCACCAGGAATCGGTCGCCGACCTTCAACTCGACGGCAGGTACGGTCCGTTCGCGGCCATCGTCGCCCAGCAGGGTGACGTCCTTCGCACCCAGCTCCAGCAGCGCCTTCAACGCCGCGCCCGCCTTGCGCTTGGAACGGGCCTCGAAGTAGCGCCCCGCCAGGATGAAGGCGGTGACTCCGGCCGCCGCCTCCAGATAGATGTTCCCGGAGCCGTCACCGCGCGAGATGGTCAGCTCGAAGGGGTGCGTCATGCCCGGCTCGCCCGCCGTGCCGAGGAACAGCGCCCACAGCGACCACAGGAACGCGGCCGACGTGCCGACCGAGATCAGCGTGTCCATGGTGGCCGCGCCGTGCCGCAGATTGGTGAACGCCGCCCTGTGGAAGGGCCATGCGGCATACGTCACGACGGGCGCCGCCAGTGTGAGCGACAGCCACTGCCAGTACTCGAACTGCAGGGCCGGGATCATGGCCATCGCGACGACGGGCACGGCCAGCGTCACGGCGGTGACCAACCGCTGCCGCAGCGGCCGCAGTTCGTCGTCCGCGTCGGTGTGCTCGGCCTCGTCCCGCTCGGGCGGCGTCGGCTCCTGCGCGGTGTAGCCGGTCGCCTCGACGGTGGCGATCAGGTCCTGGACGGAGACGTCACCGTCGTAGCTGACCTTCGCCTTCTCGGTGGCGTAGTTGACGGTGGCCGTCACCCCGTCCATCCGGTTCAGCTTCTTCTCGATGCGTGCCGCGCACGAGGCGCAGGTCATGCCGCCGATGGCGAGCTCTACCTCGGCGGTGGGGTGGGACGCGGTGGTGGTCATCGCTGCTCCTCGTGCGGGTGGGGCCCGAGCCCGGTGCGGCCGGGCCGGGGCGGTTCGGGACGGGTCAGGCGGCGCGGCCGGTCAGCTCGTAGCCGGCCTCGTCCACGACCTCGGCGATCACGGCGTCGTCGGGCTCGCCGGCGCTGGTGACGGTGACCCGGCCGGTCGCGAGGTCGACGCCCACCTCGGTGACGCCGTCCAGCTCGCCTATGGCCGTGGTGAGGGTGGCCTTGCAGTGGGCGCAGCTCATACCGGAGACGGCGTAGGTGGTGGTGGCCATTGGGTTCCTCCTGAGAAGCGGGGTCCGAAACGGGGCCGGGTTCGACCCTGATACGGGGCGGGGGTATCCTTCCGTCGTCCATGTATACCCCCAGGGGGTAGGTGGCGCAAGCTCGGGTTCGGATTGACTTCATACCCCCTAGGGGTATGGTGAAGTGCAGTGAAGGGCATCACCGAAGCCCCCGACCCGCAGGAGACCGTCATGCATGCCGGACTGAGGATCACCGCATTCGCCGCCGCACTGGCGGCCACCTTCGGCACCGCCTACGGCGTGGGCCAGGGCATCGACCCCGTGGTGAAGGACCCCGCGCCCGCCCGTCACGAGGGCCACGGCGAGCCGTCGCCCGAAGCGGAGGGGGCGGGCGGCCATGCTGGACAGGAGACGGCGGCGGCCGGTGGGCTCCAGATCTCCGAGGGGGGCTACACCCTCGACCTGCGGACCCCGAGCGTCACCGCCGGCAAGCGCTCCGACCTGAGCTTCGTGATCCGTGACAGCGGCGGCCGCGCCGTCACCGCGTTCCAGCGCGAGCACGACAAGGAACTGCACCTCATCGTGGCCTCACGCGACCTGGCCACCTACCGCCATCTGCACCCCGCCCGCTCTGCCGACGGCACCTGGAGCATCCCCGTCGACCTGCCCCGCGCCGGCGGCTACCGCGTCTTCGCCGACTTCACCCCGGCGAAGCGAGATGCCGGGAACCTCGTCCTCGGCGCGGACCTGGCGGCGTCCGGCTCCTACGCCCCGCAGAAGCTGCCCGCCCCGAACACCACCGCGAAGATCCACGGCTACGAGGTCCGCCTGGACGGCGCCCTGCACCCGGGCAAGGAAAGCGAGCTCAAACTGAACGTCACCCGGGACGGCCGCCCGGTCACGAACCTCCAGCCCTACCTGGGCGCCTACGGACACCTGGTGGCCCTGCGCTCCGGCGACCTCGCCTACCTGCACGTCCACCCGAACGGCGAACCCGGCGACGGCAGGACGAAGCCCGGCCCGCAGATCTCCTTCGCAGCCACGGCACCGAGCAGCGGCACCTACCGCCTGTTCCTCGACTTCAAGCACGAGGGCAAGGTGCACACCGCGACGTTCACGGTCCGGGCCGGTGCCGGAGCCACCACCGCAGAGACGCCCGCGCACGACGACGGGGCCGAGGAGCACGGGCACTGAGCCGCTCGGGCAGGGCGGGGTACGGGCGCTCGGGCGCTCAGATCCGCCCCGCCCTCCGCTGCCCGCGCAGCAGCACCCCCAGATACACCCCGCCGACGACCGCGGTCACCACGCCGACCGGCAGTTGGGCCGTCTCGTGGAGGTGCTGGGAGGCGTAGTCGGCCGTCACCACGAGGAAGGCGCCGGTGCAGGTGGCCGCGAGGAGGTTGGGGCCGGGGGTTCGGGTGAGGCGGCGAGCCAGTTGGGGGGCGATGAGGGCGACGAACGGGATGGGGCCGGCCGCGGCGGTGGCCACCGCGCAGGCCGCCGTGGCCAGTACCAGCAGCACGAGCCGGGTCTGCTGGACGGGCACTCCGAGACCGCCCGCCACGTCGTCGCCCATCTCCAGGATCCTCAGCCTGCTCGCGACGAGCGCCACCAGCGGCAGTACGACGAGCAGGCCGAGCGCGGCCGGGCGGACGTCCGCCCAACTACGGCCGTTGAGACTGCCGTTGAGCCACACCATCGCCTGCGCCGCCTGCGTGAAGCGGGCCTTGGCGAGGAGATAGGCGTTCACGCCCTGGAGCAGCGCGCTCACCCCGATGCCGACCAGCACCAGCCGGTAGCCGTGGATGCCCTGCCGCCAGGCCAGCAGATACACCAGGATCGCGGTCGCGAGGCCCCCGCCGACCGCCCCGACGGCGATCTGCCCGCCGGTGCCGCCGACGAGCAGGACGACCAGCAGGCCCCCGGTCGCCGAGCCGTAGGTGAAGCCCACGATGTCGGGGCTGCCCAGCGGATTGCGGGTCAGGCTCTGGAAGAGGGCGCCGCTCAGCCCGAGCGCCGCGCCGACCAGGATGCCGGTCAGCAGCCGGGGCAGCCGGAGGTCGTTGATCACGAAGTCGGTGCGCGGGCTGCCGTTGCCCAGCAGGGTGCGGACCACGTCCGCCGGGGAGATCGTGTACTCGCCGGTGCCGAGCGCCAGGACGCCGACTCCGGCGGTCGCGGCGAGCACCAGCACGCAGACGGTCACCGCGCGTACGTCCACCCGCAGGGAGAAGCGGTGCGAGCGACTGCGTACGACATGCGAGCGGGTGCGCGCGGTGGTGCGGGCCGGTGCCTGGGCCGTCATGCGGTCACCGCCCTGCGGTAGCGGACCAGGGCGATGAACACCGGGGCGCCGACCACCGCCGTGACCACGCCCGCGTCGAGTTCGTCGGGCCGTACGACGACCCGGCCGAGGACGTCCGCGAAGAGCAGCAGGGCGGGCGCCAGCAGCATCGACAGCGGCAGCGTCCAGCGCTGGTCGGCCCCGACGATCATGCGTGCGATGTGCGGGACGGCGAGGCCGACGAAGACCAGCGGTCCCACGGCCGAGGTCGCCGCGCCGCACAGCAGTGTCATGGCGGCCAGGCCGAGAAAGCGGGTGCGGTCCACGTGTGCGCCCAGTGCCCGGGCGCCGTCGTCGCCCAGCGCGAGCGCGTTCAGCGGCCGGACCAGCGCCAGCGCCAGCACCAGGCCGACCACGACGAACGGCGTGATCGTCGTCAGGGTCTCGCGGTCGGCCCGGGCGAGCGACCCCACGCTCCAGAACCGCAGTTGGTCCAGCGCCTGTGCGTCGAGCAGCATCAGCGTCTGACTGATCCCCGTGAACACGGCCGCGATCACCGCACCGCCGAGCGCCAGCCGTTCCGGGGTCGCGCCGCCCCGGCCGCCCGAGGCCAGCGAGTACACCAGCAGACCGGCGACCACCGCGCCCACCATGGCGAACCACACCGACGCCCACAGGCTCGTGATGCCGAGCGCGGTGATGGACAGGACCACTCCGGTGGCGGCGCCCGCGTTGATGCCGAGCAGCCCCGGATCGGCGAGCGGGTTGCGGGTGAGCGCCTGGATGAGCGCGCCCGCGACGCCCAGCGCGGCGCCGGCCGCGATGCCCGCCAGGGTGCGCGGCACGCGGACGTCCCAGATCACCGAGGCGGCCGTCGACCCGTCGTCGTGGCGCAGCGCGTCGACCACGACGTCGAGCGGCAGCGCGCGCGAGCCGATCGCGAGGCTGAGCAGGGCGGCGACGACCAGCAGGAGGAGGGCGCCGGCCACGGCCAGGGTGCGAGTGGAGGTGCGGCGCCTGCGGGGCTGCTTCTCCGCCCGTACAAGTGGGGCCGTCCCGGCCTCAGTCGCCACCAGTGCCCTCCGCGCGGAGGCGGTCGGCGATCAGCCGGCCGAGCGCCTTCTTGTCGATCTTGCCCACCGAGGTCCGGGGAAAGGCCTCGACGACCTCCACCCGGTCGGGGAGCTTATACGCGGCGACCCCCCGCTCGGTGAGGAATGCCGCCAACTCCCGCTGCCCCGGGGCCTGTTCGCGCGGGACGAGATAGGCGCAGGTGCGCTCGCCCATCGTCTCGTCGGGCATGCCGACCACGGCCGCGTCGTGCACGCCCGGGTGGGCGAGGATGTGGTTCTCCAGCTCCTCGGCGGAGATCTTGTCGCCGCCCCGGTTGATCTGGTCCTTGGCCCGGCCCTCCACGACCAGATGCCCGGAGGGCAGGATCCGCACCAGGTCGCCGGTGCGGTAGTGGCCGTCGGCGGTGAAGGCGCGGGAGTTGTGCTCGGCGGCGCGGTAGTAGCCGCGCAGGGTGTAGGGGCCGCGGGTGAGCAACTCGCCGCTCTCGCCGGGCGGTACGTCGCGGTCGTCCTCGTCGACCACGCGGAGCTCGTCGGCGGGGGACATCGGCCGGCCCTGGGTGCCGGTCACCAGCTCGGGCGGATCGTCGAGCCGGGTGTAGTTGAGCAGCCCCTCGGCCATCCCGAACACCTGCTGGAGCGTGCAGCCGAGGGCCGGCTCGACCCGGGCCGCGGGCTCGGCGCCCAGTTTGGAGCCGCCGACCTGGAGCAGGCCCAGCGAGGTGAGGTCGGCCTCCTCCCACTCCACCGCGTCCAGCCACAGCAGCGCGATCGGCGGGACCACGGCGGTGGCGGTGACCTTCTCCCGTTCGATGAGCTCGAAGGCGTCCTCCGGGCTCGGTGTGGGGGAGAGGACGACGGTGCCGCCCGCCATCAGGGTGCCCAGCAGTCCGGGGCAGGCCAGCGCGAAGTTGTGCGCGGTCGGCAGCACCACCAGGTAGACGGTGTCGCGGTCGAACCCGCAGACCTCCGCGCTCGCACGGACGTTGTACGCGTAGTCGTCGTGGGTGCGCGGGATGAGCTTCGGCTTGCCGGTCGTGCCGCCCGACAGCAGCAGTACGGCCACGTCCCCGGGGTCGCGCCCCGGCAGCGGGGCCGGTTCGGCGTCCACCTCGGCGAGCGCGGTGAACTCGGCGGCGTCGCCCGCCACCAGGATGTACTCGACCCCGGGCACGGCCTTGCGCAGGGCCCGGGCGAGCCCGCGATGATCGAAACCGTCGTGCAGATCCGGGATCGCGTACGCCGTCGCGCCGGCCACCTCGGCGACATGCACGATCTCGCTCTCGCGGTGCGCGGGCAGCGTGAGCACCGGTATCGCACCCGCCCGCAGCAGCGCGAAGAACAGCACTACGAACGCGTCGGTGTTGGGCAGCTGGACCACCACACGGTCGCCGTCCCCGATGCCGAGCCGTCGCAGTCCCGCGGCCATCCGGTCGGCGCGCAGATCGAGTTCGGCGTACGTCCACCGGTTGCCGTCGGCGTCCACGAGCGCCGTCCGCGTCGGCTCGCGCTCGGCGCTGTCCGTGAGCAGCCGGTCCAGTGGCCGCCCCTCCCAGTAACCCTCCGCGCGGTACTTCTCGGCCAACAGGTCCGGCCAGGGCACCCAACCGTCGAGCATGCTCAACTCCCGCCTGCTGTTTAGGAAAGGCTTGCCTAATGAATCAGCGCGGTCAAGCCTGGGGGTGTGATCTGGACGGCGCCGCGCTGGGGCGGCTAGGGTCGGTACTGATTAGGTTAGGTTAACCTAAGTCCAGGGAGGTAGGTCCTTGCTGCGTTATCGGAGCGCGGAGACGGAACTGCCGGGAGACCCCGTCCAGTTGGCGGCGAAACTGGCGGAGTCGGGCTTGTTCGACCAGTACGTGATCTACGAACAGAACGGCGACGTCTGGTTCGCCGGAGGGGCGCTCGGCGAGATCCTGGTCGGTCGCTCCGAGATCCGCCGCCGATGGCTCGACGAGGAAACCGTGGCCCCGCTCGGGCCGCATCCGCTGCGCCAGGTCCACGAGGAACTCGAACGGACGGCCGTCGAGGGCTGGCACGCCTACGGCTGGATGGCCTTCGAGTTCTCCCACCTCCACGCCGGCCGCCCCGACCGCGCGGGCGACGACGACCTGCTCCATCTGCTCGTCCCGCACAGCGAAGTGAGGCTCGGTCGGAAAACCGCCCTCGTCCGCAGCGCGGACCAGGAGACGCTGGACGCGCTGCTCGCGTTACTCGACCGCGCCGACGCGCACCCCACCGCCGTACCCCGCCCCATCGACGTGTCGGACGCCGAGAGCCGCTACCCCGACATGGTCGCCCAGGCCATCGAGGAGATACGGACGTCCGACCTCCAGAAGGTCATCCTCTCCCGCTCCGTCGACGTGCCCTTCCCGGTCGACTTCGTCGCCACCTACGTCCACGGCCGCTCGCACAACACCCCCGCCCGCTCCTTCCTGTTGAGCCTCGGCGGACGCCGGGTCGCCGGATTCAGCCCCGAGACCGTCGCCGAGGTGAGCGCGGCCGGCGAGGTCGTCACCCAGCCGCTCGCCGGCACCCGCGCCCGCGGCTTCGGTGAGCGGGAGGACGAGCGGCTGCGCGCCGAACTCCTCGCCGATCCCAAGGAGATCTCCGAACACGTGCTGTCCGTCAAACTCGCCGAGGAAGAGATGGCCACCGTCTGCCGCCCCGGCACGGTCTCGGTGCGCGACCTGCTGAGCGTCCGCCGCCGCGGCAGCGTGCAGCACCTCGGCTCCAGCGTGCACGGTCTGCTCGCCGACACGGCCACCGCCTGGGACGCCCTGCGGGCGGTGTTCCCCGCCGTGACCGCCTCCGGCATCCCCAAGGGCCCGGCCTACGACTGCATCGCACGGCTGGAGAAGGAACCGCGCGGCATCTACAGCGGAGCCGTGCTCCGGGCCGGCGGCGACGGATCCCTCGACGCGGCCCTGGTGCTGCGCAGCATCTTCGAGGAGGACGGCCGCACCTGGCTGCGGGCCGGCGCCGGCATCCTCGCCGGGTCGACACCGGCCCGGGAGCTGGAGGAGACCTGCGAGAAACTGCGCAGCGTCGCCCCCTACGTCGTTCCCGCACAGGGTTAGGGGCGCGCGTGCGACTGGGAGAAGTGGTCGTCGACGTAGCGCCGTTGCGCTCCAGCAGGGACTTCAGACTGATCTTCGCCACCCAGGCGATCTCCATGGTGGGCACCCACCTCACCTCGGTGGCGGCCAGCCTGCAGATCTACACCCTCACCGGCTCGTCGGTCCAAGTGGGCCTGATGAGCCTGGTGCTGGGCCTGTCGCTGCTGGTCGGGCTGATCACCGGCGGCCTGCTCGCCGACCGGGTCGACCGGCGCCGGGTCATGCTCGTCACCCGGGCCGTGACCGCGCTCGTGATCGCGGGGCTCGCGGTGAACGCGGCGCTGCCCGACCCGCGGGTGTGGTTCGTCTTCGTGGCGGCCGTACTGGCCGGCTTCACCGCCGGGCTTGGCGGACCGGCCCTGATGGCCGCGACGCCCGCCCTGGTGACCCCCGGGCAACTGGCCGCGGCCGGCGCGCTGACCACCCTCACCGCCCAACTCGGCGGCATGGTCGGCCCGTCCCTCGCGGGCGTGATCGCGGCCGGACCCGGCGTCGCCTGGTGCTTCGCGATCGACGCGGCCATATACGTCGTAGGACTCGCCCTGCTCGCACCGCTGCCGAAACTTCCCCCCGAGGGGTCGGCCGAGGCGCAGCATCCGCTGAAGGCGATGGGGGAGGGGCTGCGCTTCCTGCGCGGCAACCAGGTGGTGGCGGGACTGCTGCTGATCGACGTGTGCGCCGTGGTCTTCGCGATGCCGTACGCGCTGTTCCCCGAGCTCGGTACCGAGCACTTCGGCGGCGGACCGTCCACCGTCGGACTGCTCTACACCGCGCCCGCGGTCGGCTCCTTCTTCGGGGCGCTGACCAGCGGCTGGACCGGCCGGGTGCACCACACCGGGCGGGCACTGATCGGCTCGGTCGTGGTGTGGGGCGTGGCGATCACCTGCTTCGGCCTGAGCCCGAACCTGGGGTTCGCGCTGGTCTTCCTGGCCCTCGCCGGCCTGGGCGACACCGCCTCGGAGATCCTGCGCCGCGCCCTGCTCCAGCACTACACGCCGGACCGGCTCCAGGGCCGGGTCGGCAGCCTCTGGCTCGCCCAGGCCACCGCCGGACCCTCCGTCGGCAACGTCGAGGCGGGCCTGGTGTCCAGGGCGCTCGGCTCGGCCGGCGGGGCCGTGGTGGTCGGCGGACTGGTCTGCCTGGCCGGCGTCGGGGCCCTGGCCCTGGCCATGCCGGGGCTGCGCAGGGCCACGCTCAGCCGGCCGCCGGACACCGACGGGGACGACCGGGCGGCGCCCGCCGAAGCGTCCCCGGCAGCCGACTGACACAGCCTCGGACGACAGGGCGGTGAACCATGCCGAGCGCGCGGATCAACGGAATCCGGCTGCACTACGAGGACACCGGCCACGGCGATCCGGTGGTCCTGGTGATGGGCCAGGGCGCCGCGGGCCGGGCCTGGCACCTCCACCAGGTGCCGGACCTGGTCGACGCCGGATACCGGGTCGTCACCTTCGACAACCGCGGCATCCCGCCGACCGACGAGTGCCCGGACGGCTTCACCGTCGACGACCTGGTGGCCGACACGGCCGGCCTGGCCGAGCACCTCGGCCTCGCGCCGTGCCGGTTCGTCGGAGTCTCCATGGGGGCGTACGTCGTCCAGGAACTGATGCTGGCCCGGCCCCGCCTCGTCCGGCAGGGCGTGCTGATCGCCACCCGCGGCCGTACGGACGTACTGCGCGCCGCGATGGCCGACGCCGAACGCGCCCTCCACGACAGCGGGTCGGAGCTGCCGCCCGCCTACACCGCATGGATCCGCGCCCTGCAGAACCTGTCACCGGCCACCCTGGACGACGAGCGGCAGGTCCAGGACTGGCTGGAGCTCTTCGAGTTCTCACCGCAGCCCCGAGGGCCCGGCGTCCGGGCCCAGTTGGACCTGGAGATCCCCGACGGCCGACTGGAGGCCTACCGGGCGATCGACGTGCCCTGCCTGGTCGTCGGCTTCGCCGACGACGTCATCCTCCCGCCGCACCTGGGCCGCGAGGTCGCCGACGCCATCCCCGGTGCCGTCCACCAGGAGATCAAGGGCTGCGGGCACTACGGCTACCTGGAACGCCCGGACGAACTGAACCGGGTGCTCCTGGAGTTCTTCAGCGACCGTTCTTCAGCGACCGTCCTTCCCCACCCGGCGAAGTTAAATTAGGTTAGCCTCACCTAAGTAGTCTCCTCAGGGGGTCATGGTGCACCGCACCTTGCTGAACGGCAAGATCCACCGAGCCACCGTCACCCAGGCAGACCTGCACTACGTGGGATCCCTGACGATCGATCAGGACCTCATGGAGGCCGCCGACATCGTCGAGGGCGAAGCGGTCCAGGTCGTCGACATCGACAACGGCGCCCGGCTCACCACCTACGCCATCACCGGTGACCGCGGCAGCGGCGTCATCGGGATCAACGGCGCCGCCGCCCATCTCGTCCACCCCGGTCACCTGGTGATCATCATGTCCTTCACCGCGCTCGCCGAGTCCGAGCGTGCCACCCACCGGCCCCGGGTCGTCCACGTCGACAAGGCCAACCGGGTCGTCGCGCTCGGCGCCGACCCCGCCGAACCGGTACCGGGCGCGGCCGACCAGTTCACCGGCGCCTTCACCCACGCCGCGGCACATCCGTCCGGCGAGCAGGAGAGGAACTGAGCCATGGCCAACCCCTTCGACGACGACAGCGGCGTCTTCCGTGTCCTGGTCAACGACGAGGGTCAGCACTCCCTGTGGCCGGACTTCGCCCCCGTCCCCGACGGCTGGTCCTCCGTGCACGGCCCGGCCGACCGGGCCGCCTGTCTGGAGTACATCGAACGGCACTGGACGGACATGCGCCCGCGCAGCCTCGCCGAGGCCATGCGCCGGGCCGAGGGCTGATGGCCGGCCGCCCGGCCGTGGAGGACGTCCTCCCCCTGTCGCCCATGCAGGAGGGAATGGTCTTCCACGCGCTGTACGACGTGCGGGGCCATGACGTCTACACCGGCCAGATGACCCTCCGTCTCGCCGGCCCGGTGGACGCGGCACGGATGGGCGCGGCGGTCGCGCGGCTGCTCGCCCGGCACGCCAACCTGCGGGCCGCGTTCCGCACTCAACGCTCCGGGCGCCCGGTCCAGGTGATCAGGAGCGCGGTCAGGACGCCCTGGCAGGTCACCGACCTGTCCGCCCTGCCGTCGGAGGAACGCGAACCGGCCCTGGAGCGGCTGCTCGCGCAGGACCGTGCCGAGCGGTTCGACCTGGCCCGGCCACCGCTGCTGCGGTTCCGTCTGGTCACGCTCGACGCACGCGACCACCGCCTGGTGATCTCCTCCCACCACCTGCTCTGGGACGGCTGGTCCGCGCCCGTCCTGGTCCGCGAACTCTTCCAGCTGTACGCCTCGGACGGCGACCTCGACGCACTGCCGCGCGTACGGCCGTACCGCGACTACCTGGCCTGGCTGGCCAGGCAGGACAGGACGGCCGCCGAGCGTTCATGGCAGGCCGCACTGGAGGGGCTTGACGACCCGTCACTGATCGCGCCGGACGCCCGGGACCTGCCCGCCGAGGAGCCCGAGCGGCTGGTACGGGAACTCTCCGAGCCGGACACCGAGGCCCTCACCGCCACCGCCCGGGCCCACGGTCTCACCGTCAGCACCGTGCTCCAGGGCCTGTGGGCCGTCCTGCTCGGCAGACTCACCGGCCGTACGGACGTCGTCCTCGGCGCCACAGTCTCCGGGCGCGACGCCGACGTCCCCGGCATCGAGTCGATGGTCGGCCTCTTCATCAACACCCTGCCGGTCCGCGTGCGGTTACGCCCCGCCGAACCCCTCGCCGACCTGCTGACCCGCCTCCAGTCCGAGCAGTCCGCACTCCTCGACCACCGGCACCTCGGCCTCGCCGACATCCAGCGCGCCGCCGGACACACGGTCCTGTTCGACACCCTGGTCGTCTTCGAGAGCTACCCCATCGACGACGACGGCATCGCCCGCGCCCTCGGGCCCGACGGCCTGCGCATGACGGGTGTCTCGGTCCATGACGCCACGCACTATCCCCTGACCCTCACCGCGTTGCCCGGCACCCGGCTGACACTGACCTTCAGCCATCGGGCGAGCACACTGGACCGTGCTGCCGTGCCCCGCATCGCGTCCCAACTGGACGTGCTGCTCCGGGACTTCATCGAGCGGCCGGAAACCCCCGTGGCCCGGCTCGGCCCACCCCAGGCACACGAGCCGTACGCCCGAAGCGAGCACCCCCTCCCGCACCTCACGGTCCGCGACCTGTTCGAGGACCAGGCGGCCCACACGCCCGACGCCCCCGCCGTCCTCCACGACACCACCACCCTGACCTTCGCCGAACTCGACGCCCGCGCCGACCGGTTGGCGGCTGCCCTGACCGCACGGGGCGCGGGCCCGGAATCCGTCGTCGCCGTGGCCCTGCCCCGCAGCCCCGACCTGGTCACCGCGCTCCTCGCCGTACTGAAGGCCGGAGCCGCCTGCATGCCCATCGACCCGGGCTACCCGCCGGACCGCATCGTGCTGATGCTGGACGACGCCGGGCCCCGACTTGTGATCTGCGATCCGCCGACGACCCAACAGCTCGGCATCAAGCGGGAGTTGACGTGCCCGCCAGGCGCGGAGGCTGCCGCCGTACGAGAGCGACCGGCTCTGTCGCCCGATCACCCCGCGTACGTCATCTTCACCTCCGGCTCCACCGGCCGCCCCAAGGGCGTGATCGGAACCCAGCGGGCGCTGGCCAACCGGCTCCACTGGGGCCGGGAGCTGGGGGACGCCGGGCACGGTGTCCGCGTCTCGAAGAGCCCGCTGAGCTTCATCGACGGCCTCACCGAGCTGCTCGGTGCCCTCGTCAACGGCGAGGCGGTCGCACTCGCCGACGACGAGGCGACCGGCGACCCGACGGCCCTCGCCGCACTGGCCGACCGCCACCGGGCCACCCTCCTCACCGCGGTCCCCAGCCTCTACACCACCCTGGTCGAATCCGCCCCGCCGGACGCCTTCGCCTCCGTCCGCACCTGGATCTCCAGCGGCGAACCCCTCCCCGGCGAACTCGCCGAAGCGATCACCCGGCGCTGGCCACGGGCACGCCTGGTCAACCTCTACGGCTGCTCCGAGGCGGCCGGCGACAGCCTCGTGCATGTCCACGACGGCGGCGAAGGCCCGGTGCCGCTCGGACAGCCGATCGGGCACACGCGCGTCCACGTCCTCGACCCGTTCCTGCGGCCGTCCCCCGTCGGCGCCGTCGGCGAGCTGTACCTGGCCGGAGCCGGTCTGGCCCGCGGCTACCTCAACCAGCCGGGCCGCACCGCCGAACGGTTCGTCGCCGACCCCTTCGGCCCGCCGGGCAGCCGCCTCTACCGCACCGGCGACCTGGCGAGGCTGAGGGCCGACGGCACGGTGGAGTTCCTCGGCCGGGCCGACGACCAGGTCAAGATCAGGGGCTTCCGGATCGAACCCGGCGAGATCGAGGCGGCGATACGGGCGCTGCCGGATGTCGGCAGGGCCGCGGTCGTGGTCCGGGAGGACGGCTCGGCCCCACGACGCCTGGTCGCCTACGTGACAGCCGCCCCCGGCACCGCCCTGGAACCCCTCACCCTGCGCCGCGCCCTCGCCGAGCGGTTGCCCGCCCATCTCGTCCCGTCGGCCGTGATGGTGCTGGACGACCTGCCGCGCACCCCCAGCGGCAAACTCGACCGACGCGCCCTGCCCGCCCCCGACTTCACGGAGACCAGCACCTTCGAACCGCCCCGCACCGAACCGGAGAAGGTGCTGTGCGGACTGTTCGCGGAGGTGCTCGGACTGGAACGGGTCGGCGTCCACGACGACTTCTTCGAACGCGGCGGCGACAGCATCGTCTCGGTCCGCCTGGCCGACCGCGCCCGCAGAGCCGGACTCGCACTGTCCCCCCGGGACGTGTTCACCCACCGCACCCCGGCCGGGCTCGCCCGGGCCCTGCCCGACGACACCGGCCCCGCGCCCGAGGAGTTCACTCCGACCGGCGCCCCACTGGTGTCACTCAGCCAGTCGCAGCTCGACAAGGTCAAGGCGAGGTGGAGGACTCGATGAGCAAGTCACCCGGGGACGACGGTTCGCTGGTCGAGGACGTTCTGCCGCTCTCCCCGCTCCAGCAGGGCCTGCTGTTCCACGCCCTGTTCGACGAGGGCGCCCAGGACGTCTACACCATGCGGTCCCTGGTGGAGATCGAGGGCCCCCTGCGCCCCGCCCTGCTGCGCACCGCCGCCGAGGAACTCTTCGCCCGGCACGCCAACCTGCGCAGCGCCTTCCTGCACGAGGACCTGGACGAACCGGTGCAGGTGGTGCTGAAGCAGGTACCCGTGAACTGGGCCGAGGACGAGGGCGACCCCGCAGCCCTGATCGCCGCGGACGCCACCGCCCGCTTCGACCTCGCCGACCCGCCCCTCCTGCGCCTGACGCTCGTGCGCCGCGCCGCCGACCGCTGGCTCCTGATCCTCACCAACCACCACCTCCTGCTGGACGGTTGGTCCATCCCCCTCCTCGTCCGCGAACTCCTCCAGCTCTACGCCGCCCAGCTCGCCCCCGGAACCACGGCCCCGCTGCCCGCCGTACGGCCGTACCGGGACTTCCTCGCCTGGCTGGCCTCCCGCGACCGCGAAGCCTCCGCCGACGCCTGGCGCAAGGCGCTGACCGGCGCGACACCGACGGTCCTGTCGCCGACGTCCGCCGGGCTGGTCCCGGTTCCGCCCGAGCTGCACACCCTGCGCCTGACCGAGGAACTGACCGGCCGGGTACAGGAGTTCGCGCGAAGCCGGGGCATCACCGTCAACACGGTCGTCCAGGGCCTGTGGGCGCTGCTGCTGGCCAGGCTGACCGGCCGGGGCGACGTCGTCTTCGGCGCGACGGTGGCCGGACGGCCCGCCGAGCTCGCCGGTGCGGAGTCCATGATCGGCCTGTTCATCAACACGGTGCCGGTCCGGGCGACCGTACCGCCGGCCGAACGTGCGGGCGACTTCCTGCGCCGACTGCAGGACGAGCAGTCCCGCCTGATGGACCACCAGCACCTGGGCCTCACCGAGATCCAGCGCCTCGCCGGAGCGGGAGACCTCTTCGACACCCTCCTCGTCTTCGAGAACTACCCCATCGACGAGACCGCGGTGGCCGAGGCCGAGGCATCCGCCGGCCTGCGGGTTCTCGACGTTAAGGGCTCCGGCGCCACCCACTACCCCCTGACCCTGGCCGTACTGGCCGAACGCCGGCTGGGTGTCGTCTTCGAGTTCCGCCCCGACTGTTACGAGCGGACGGCGGTGGAGAGGCTGGCAGCACGCTTCGAGCGCCTGCTCCTGGCCGTGCTCGCCGCCCCCGACGTCCCCTTGGCCCGCCTGGACGCCCTCGCCCCCGAGGAGCGGACAGCGCTGCTGGCGGGCGGGGCGGGGGAGCGGCTGTCGGCGCCGTACCGCACGATGCCGGAGGTGTTCGAGGCCCAGGCGGCTCGCACGCCGGACGCGGTGGCGGTGGTCGGGGACGGTCGCAGCCTGACGTTCGCGGAGTTGAATACGGCCGCGAACCAACTGGCGCGACGCTTAGTCGAGTTGGGAGCGGGACCGGAACAGATCGTAGCGTTCGCCCTGCCCCCGACCCCGGACACGATGACCGCACTCCTGGCGATCCAGAAGGCGGGTGCGGCCTATCTGCCGCTGGATCCGGCGTGGCCAGAAGAGCGCATCGAGGGCATGTTGGAGGACGCACGCCCGGTGGCCCTTGTCACCACGACCACTGCAATGCCCTGCTTTAAGGGGCGCGGGGCTGTGACACATGCGGCTCCGCCGCGTGGGCGCGATCAGCCACAAACAACCGGCAGCCGTCAACCGGCAACACCACCCCACCGCTTCGTGCTTCTCGACGCCCCCGACACACGTGAACGCCTCACCCACACCAACCCCTCCAACCTCACCGACACATCACCACTCCCAGAAAATCCCGCCTACGTCATCTACACCTCCGGCTCCACCGGCCGCCCCAAAGCCGTGGTCATTCCACACCGAGCCATAACCAACCTCTTCACCGCCCACAACACAGCCCTGCACAACCCGGCCTCCAAGGCCACGGCCGGACGCCCCCTCCGTATAGGCCACGCCTGGCCCACCGCCTTCGACGCCTCCTGGCAACCCATGCTGTGGATGTTCGCCGGCCACGAGCTCCACATGGTCCCCGAGGACATCCGCCGCGACCCCGCCGCCCTACGGGACTTCCTCGCCAGGCACGCCATCGAGTTCATCGAGCTGTCCCCGTCCCTGCTGGGCGAGCTGGTCGCCCAAGGCGGCGACTGGCAGGCCGAGTTGAAGGTCATCGGCGTCGGCGGCGAGGCCGTACCGCCCGACCTCTGGCGCACCTTGCGCGACACAGACGGACTCGCCGCGCACAACCTCTACGGCCCCACCGAATGCACCGTCGACTCGGCCGACTGCGACCTCGCCCTCACCGACCACCCCGCCATCGGCCGCCCCGTGGCAGGCGGCACCCTCTACATCCTGGACGGGCACCTCAACCCCGTCCCCGTCGGAGTCGAGGGCGAGCTGTACGTGGCGGGCGCCGGCCTGGCCCGCGGCTACCTCGGCCAACCGGCGGCCACCGCGAGCCGTTTCGTCGCCGACCCCTTCTCCGGCGCCCCCGGCGGCCGCATGTACCGCACCGGCGACATCGCCCGCTGGACCGAGGACGGCCTCGTGGAGTGCCTGGGCCGGGTCGACGACCAGGTCAAGATCAGGGGCTATCGGATCGAACCCGGCGAGATCGAGGCGGTCCTGCTGGAGCACGACCTCGTCGAGCGTGCGGCGGTCGTCGTCCGGGAGGACACCCCAGGGGCACGGCGCCTGATCGCCTACGTCATCCTGTCCGCACCGCCGACCGAGGAGACCGCGGAGCTGCTGCGCCGGGCCGTGGCCGCCGTACTGCCCGACTACATGGTGCCGTCGGCCTTCGTCCCCGTGGACGGCTTCCCGCTCACCCTGAACGGCAAGCTGGACACCGCCGCCCTTCCGGCGCCGACCCGGTCCGCGGGGCCGGCCGCGCAGCCGCCCCGGAACCCGGTCGAGGAGCGGCTCGCGATCCTGTTCGCCGAGGTGCTGGGGCTGGACTCGGTCGGGGTGCACGACAGCTTCTTCGCGCTCGGCGGCGACAGCATCGTGTCGATGCGGCTGGTCAGCCAGGCGCGGGCGGCCGGGTTCGCGATCTCGCCACGGGACGTGTTCGAACGGCCCACGATCGCCGAGCTCGCGGAACTCGCCGAACGCGCAGAGCTCGCCGAACGCGCAGAGCTCGCCGAACGCGCAGAGCTCGCCGAACGCGGAGAGCTCGCCGAACCCGCAGCGCCCGCCGAGCGGGCGGGGACCGCCCAGCGGGAGGGGACCGCCGCATCCCGCGCGGGCATCACCGACCGTCGCGCCTCCGACCTCTCCACCGGCACCGGCGACATACCCCTCACCCCCATCCTGACCTGGCTGACCGAGCAGGGCGGCCCCTTCCGTGCCCTCAGCCAGGCCCGCTTC
>JABFVM010000448.1 GCA_013362785.1 Streptomyces sp.
GCGGGCTGGTGGTACACCTTCCGGCGGCTGACGCTGCCGATGCTGTGGCCGTACGTCCTGGTCGCGGTGATCTTCCGGTTCATGGACTCGCTGAAGGTGTTCGACATCATCTACGCCCTCACAGAGGGCGGCCCGGGTGACTCGACGGTCGTCCTCCAGATCCGCGCCTACCTGGAGGCGATCCGCTTCCAGCGGTACTCGTTCGGCATCAGCTACACGATCGTGCTCTGGGCCGTCGTGTATCTCGCCGCGATGGTGCTGGTGAAGCACCTGGGCAAGATCCAGCGGAAGGCGGCGGAGGTGAAATGACCATGCGCAAGCGCCTGTTGGGGTGGCTGGCGGACGCCGCCCTCATCCTCTACTTCGTCTTCGCGCTGTTCCCGATCGCCTGGATGGTGATCCTCTCCCTGAAGCCGACGAACGAACTCTTCTCCACCTACTTCTCCTTCTCCCCCACCCTCGACGGCTACCGCACGGTCCTCGGCGACAGCGAGGGCATCCCGTTCGTGCGGTTCTTCGTCAACAGCCTGGTCGTGTCGGTGGGCGCGGTGGTCCTGTCGCTCCTGGTGGGGCTCCCGGCGGCGTACGCCTCGGCGCGCTGGCGGTTCAAGGGCTCGGAGAACCTGATGTTCACGCTGCTGTCGTTCCGGTTCGCGCCCGAACTCACCGTGATCATCCCGCTGTTCGTGCTGTACCAGAAGCTCGGCCTGTTCGACACGTACGTCGGCATGGTGTGGGTGCTCCAGCTGGTCACGCTGCCGCTGATCGTGTGGATCATGCGCTCGTACTTCGCCGATCTGACGCCCGAGCTGGAGCAGGCGGCGCTGCTGGACGGCTACACCCGCAAGCAGGCGTTCCTGCGAGTGGCGCTGCCGCTGGTGAAGCCGGGGGTGGCGGCGGTCTCCCTGCTGGCCTTCATCTTCGCGTGGAACAACTTCGTCTTCCCGCTCATCCTGACCTCCAACGAGGCCCAGACCGTGACCGTCGGCGCCCTGTCCTTCCTCGGCGGCGACCGCCCCAAGTACAACCTCACGGCCGCCGCAGCGCTGGTCTCCGTGGTCCCGCCCTTGCTGCTGGCCCTCACCATCCAGCGGTATCTGGTGCGCGGGCTGTCCTTCGGGGCGGTGAAGTCATGATCCGGCTGTCGGGCATCCGCAAGACATACGGCAAGGTCACCGCACTCGACGACCTCGAACTGGACGTCCGCGAGGGCGAGTTCTTCTGCCTCCTCGGCCCCTCCGGCGCCGGCAAGACCACGACCCTGAAGACGATCGCCGGGCTGGAGACCCCCGAAGCCGGCACGGTCGAGCTCGACGGCAAGGACATGCGCGGCGTGGAGCCGTACGACCGTGGCGTCGCGATGTGCTTCGAGAGCTACGCCCTCTACCCGCACAAGTCGGCCTACGACAACCTGGCCTCGCCGCTCCGCTCCCCACGCCACCGCCTCCCCGCGGACCGGGCCCGGGAGCGGATCGGCGAGGTCGCCGAACTCCTCGGCATCTCGGCCCTGCTGGACCGCCCGGTCGGCCGGCTCTCCAACGGTCAGCGCCAGCGCGTGGCCCTCGGCCGGGTCCTGGTCCGCCCGGCCCGCGCCTTCCTCCTCGACGAACCCCTCTCCCACCTGGACGCCAAACTGCGCCAGCAGATGAGGGCCGAGCTGAAGGCGATCGGCGCGGTACGGCACACGACCACCCTCTACGTCACCCACGACTCCGTGGAGGCACTGGCGCTGGGCGACCGGATCGGGGTCATCCGCGAGGGGCGGATCGTGCAGACAGGAACACGGGAGGAGATCTGGTGCCGGCCCTACGACACGGAGGTGGCGCGGGCCTTCGGCCGCCCCCGCATCAATCTCCTACCGGGCACGATCGCACCCGACGGCGGCTTCCGTTCCCCGGACGGAAAGGTCGAGCTGCCGCTCCGCACAAAAGCGTCCCCGCCTACGACCCCGACCCCGGCCCCGGCCTCACCCCCGTCCCCCGGCACGGAGGTGCTGATCGGCGTACGCCCCCGCGACCTCACCCTCGGCGAGGGCCCCGGCCACGAGCTCTCCGGCACCGTCTACGTCACCGAGGTGCTCGGCCGGTCCGTCGAGGTCACGGTCCGGCTCGGCGAGCAGCATGTGTCGCTGGTGGTGCCGCGCGGCGAGGCGACAAGCCTTCGGCCCGACGATCCGGTACGCCTGTCGGTCCGGCCTGAGAACCTGCTGCTGTTCGAGGCCGACCGGCCGCAGCGTCCAGGACGACGGATCGAGACACCATGAGCAACCACAGCAGCGGTCCGCAGGGCCCCGCCGCCCGGCAGGCCGCCATGGCCGAGCAGGTCCTCGCCGACGGTTCGGCGACCGCCGCCGAGCTGGCCGAGCGCTTCGGGGTCAGCCTGATGACCATCCACCGGGACCTGGACGAGCTCGAACGGCAGGGCATCGTAAGGAAGTCCAGGGGCGGTGTGACCGCGCAGCCCTCCGGGGTCTTCGAGTCGAACGTGCAGTACCGGCTGAAGACCATGCGCGCCGAGAAGGCCGCCGTGGCCGACCGCGCCCTGAAGCTGATCGAGCCCGGCATGGCGATCATGCTGGACGACTCCACGTCCACCCTGGAGATAGCCCGCGGGCTGCGCACCGGCGAGGTCACCCCGCTCACCGTCGTCACCAACTTCCTGGAAGCGATCAACCTCCTCTCCGACCAGCGCGGCATCCACCTCATGGCCCTGGGCGGCGACTACGACCCGCTGCACTCCTCCTTCCTCGGCGTGTCCTGCGTCGAGGCGATAGAGCAGCTGCGCGTGGACGTCTGCTTCACCTCCACGTCGGCCGTGCACGGGGGTTACGCCTACCACCAGGAGCAGCACATCGTGTCGGTGAAGCGGTCCATGCTCGACGCGGCCGCCCGCAACGTGCTGCTGATCGACCACACCAAGCTCGCCCGGGTCGCCCTGCACCGGGTGGTCCCCCTCTCCCGCTTCGACCTGCTCCTCGTGGACGACGGGGCGTCGGCGGAGGCGCTGCGGGACCTGGACGAGCACAAGGTCACCTACGAGGTCTGCGCCAGGACAGGTCCTGAGGCACCGACCGTGACGACGTGACGAAGGGCAGCGATGACCGAGCTGGAGCTACGTGATCTGCGCAAGACCTTCTCGGCGCGGGGCCGCCCGTCGGTGGACGCCGTACGCGGCCTGGATCTGGCCCTGCACTCCGGCGAGCTGCTCGGTCTGCTGGGCCCCTCGGGCTGCGGGAAGTCCACGACCCTGCGGATGATCGCCGGTCTGGAGACGGTGACCGGCGGCGACATCCTGGTCGGCGGTTCGTCGGTGACCGCCCGCCCGGCGCAAGAGCGCAACATCGGGGTCGCGTTCGAGAACTACGCCCTCTATCCGCCCCTCACGGTGGCGGAGAACCTGGCCTTCGGCCTGAAGGCACGCAAGCGGGCCGACCGGGGAGACGTCGACCGCAAGGTCCGGGAGATCGCCGAACGCGTCGACCTCACCGACATCCTCGACGCCCGCCCGGCGGGCCTGTCCAGCGGCCAGAAACAACGGGTCTCCCTGGCCCGGGCACTGATCCGCGAACCGGACGTACTCCTCCTCGACGAGCCCCTCTCCCACCTGGACGCGGCCCAGCGCGACACGACCCGCCG
>JABFVM010000298.1 GCA_013362785.1 Streptomyces sp.
CGGACGAGGAGTTGACCAAGACGGCCCGCGAGTGGGCCGAACGCCTCGCCACCGGCCCGACCCGCGCCCTCGCCCTCACCAAACAGCTCGTCAACACCTCCCTCGACACCGACCGCACCACCGCCTTCGCCGCGGAGGCGGCCGCCCAGGAGATCAACATGACGACGGAGGACGCCCGGGAGGGCATGGCGAGCTTCGTGGAGCGCAGGAGCGCCGAGTACAAAGGGCGGTGAGAAGAGGCGGTGAGAAGGGGCGGCGAGTACGGGCCCCGCACGAGGCTTCCTATCTGACGAACCGTCAGCTTCAATGGATGGCGTGATGGGACACGCAGGGATGGCGGCAGCCGCCGTCCGTTACCTCAGGTCGGTCCAGGCAGCCCCCGAACGGGAGCGCGTCGAAGTGCTGCCGCGCCCGGAGTTGCGGTGCGTCGGCGAGGACGAGCGGGCGCCGGTCGGGCCGGAGGAGTTCCGGCGCGTGCTCGGGAACTTCGCGACGGGCGTGGCCGTTGTCACGGCAGCCCCATCCGACGAGGCCGCCTCCCCCGCCGGTTTCGCCTGCCAGTCCTTCTCCTCCCTCTCCCTCGACCCGCCCTTGGTCGCCTTCATGGTCGGCCGTACGTCGACGACATGGCCGCGTATCGCCCGCGCGGGCGCCTTCTGTGTGAACGTCCTGAGCGCCGGTCAGGGCGAGCTGTGCCGTGCCTTCGCGGTGAGCGGGGCGGACAAGTTCGCGGGGGTCGATTACGACGCGGCACCCGTGTCCGGCTCCCCCCGCCTCGCGGGCACGCTCGCGTGGATCGACTGCACGATCCACGCGGTGCACACCGGGGGCGACCATCTGATCGTGGTGGGCCGGGTGGACGCCCTGGGGGCGAGCGACGGGGACGAGGCGCCGCTGCTGTTCCACAAGGGTCGGTTCCTCTAGGCGGTCAGGCGTACTGCGTGGCCCTCCCAGGAGGTCTCGGATCCCAGGAAGTCTCGGATCCCAGAAGGTCTCGGATCCCAGGAGGTCTCCGCCTCAGGAGGGGCTGCCGCCCGGCCGGGACTGTTCGGCCGCTTCCACCCGGATCGCCCGCCAAGGCCGCGGCACGTCGCGAACCCTCGTCCGGCACATGGTCGAGCCGCCTCGACGGGAGGGGTCCCGGTGTGGCCTGCCCCTTACCAACGACAGCCCCTAGGCCGCCACGACCGCAGGAGCCGGACGCCGACGGATCACCAGCGCCATCAGTGCCGCCGCCGCGCACAGCGCCCCCGAGGCGTACCAGACCATGTCGTACGTACCGAAGACGTCCCGCGCGACCCCGCCGAGGAAGGCCACCAGCGCGGCGCCGACCTGGTGGGAGGCGAGGACCCAGCCGAAGACGATCGCGCTGTCGTCGCCGTACTGCTCGCGGCACAGGGCGACGGTGGGCGGGACGGTGGCGACCCAGTCGAGGCCGTAGAAGACGATGAAGAAGAGCATCGGCGGGTGGACGCTCGGCGCGAGCAGCATCGGGAGGAAGAGCAGCGAGATGCCGCGCAGGGCGTAGTACACCGCGAGCAGCCGGCGCGGCTCGAAACGGTCGGTCAGCCAGCCGGAGGCGATCGTGCCGACCACGTCGAACACGCCGATGACCGCGAGAAGCGAGGCGGCCGCCGTGATGCGCATGCCGTGGTCGTGGGCCGCGGGCACGAAGTGGGTCTGGATGAGGCCGTTGGTGGAGGCGCCGCAGATCGCGAAGGTGCCGGCCAGCAGCCAGAAGGGTCCGGTGCGGGCCGCCGAGAAGAGCACCGTCACCGCCCGGCGCGCGGCGCCCTGCACGGGGGCCGGCTTGGGCACGAACTCCTGCGCGCCGTATGGCTTCAGACCCACGTCGGCCGGGTGGTCACGCAGCAGCAGCCAGACGAAGGGGACCACCGCGAGGGCCGCGAGGGCGACCGTGACGACGGCCGGCTGCCAGGTGTGCTTCTCGCCCATCCAGGGCTTCTCGACCATCCAGGACAGCAGGGGCAGGAAGATCAGCTGCCCGGAGGCCGAGGCGGCGGTGAGGATGCCGGTGACCAGGCCGCGCCGCTCGGTGAACCAGCGGTTGGTGACCGTCGCGGCGAAGGCCAGCGCCATCGAACCGGTGCCGAGTCCCACCAGCAGGCCCCAGCACAGCAGCAGTTGCCAGGCCGCCGTCATCCAGTACGTCAGCCCCGAGCCCAGCGCGATCAGGATCAGGGCCACCGCGACGACCCGCCGGATGCCGAAGCGGTCCATCAGCGCGGCGGCGAACGGGGCGGTCAGACCGTACAGCGCGAGGTTGATGGAGACGGCCGCCCCGATCGTGCCGCGCGACCAGCCGAAGTCGTCGTGCAGCGGGTCGATGAGCAGCCCCGGCAATGAGCGGAAGGCGGCCGCGCCGAGGATCGTCACGAAGGCGACGGCTGCGACGAACCAGGCGCGGTGCACGGACACTGTGCGGTTCCGCCACGGGCGGGACTTCTTGATCGGCCGACTGTCCTCTGCGGTGGCTGCTGCCTCGGTCGTCTCGGTTGTCTGGGTCACGACATAGAGCTTCGGGCCTGTGATCGTCCGAAACGAGTGGCCCGGGGGACAGCATTCGCTAGGATCGGGCCATGGATACGGCCAACGGCGCGGCGCGCTCCGAGCAGGACCAGGACCCCTTCCGACCGCATCGCGTCGTCGTCCTCGCCCTCGACGGCCTCCTCCCCTTCGAGCTGGGCATCCCGCACCGCATCTTCGGCCGCCCCAGGGACGCCCGGGGGCGGTATCTGTACGACGTCGTCACCTGCTCGATCCGGCCACCGGGCCCGGTACGGACCGACGCCGACTTCGCCGTGCAGGTCGAGCACGGCCCGGAGGCGCTGGCCACCGCGGACACGGTCCTCGTACCGGCGCTGTACGAAAGCGGCCCGCTCTACGAACAGGGCGTCCTCACCCCCGAACTGGCCGCCGCCCTCGCCCACATCCGCCCCGGCACCCGGCTCGCGTCCATCTGCACGGGCGTGTACGTCCTCGCCGCCGCCGGGTACCTGGACGGGCGCCCCGCCACCACGCACTGGGCCGACGCCGAGCGCTTCCAGGCGCTCTTCCCGCAGATCGAGGTCGACCCGAACGTCCTGTTCATCGACGACGGCGACGTGCTGACCTCGGCCGGGGTGGCGGCCGGGATCGACCTGTGCCTGCACATCGTCCGCCGCGACCACGGCACGGCGGTCGCCAACGACGTGGCCCGCCGCACGGTCGTACCGCCGCACCGGGACGGCGGCCAGGCCCAGTACATCCACCGCCCGGTCCCCGACCCCCAGCAGGCGTCCACGACCACGGCCCGCGTCTGGGCCCTGGGCCGCCTCCACGAGCCGATCCAGCTCCGCGACATGGCCGACCAGGTGTCCATGTCCGTACGGACCTTCACCCGCCGCTTCCGCGAGGAGGTCGGCGTCAGCCCCGGCCAGTGGCTCACCCAGCAGCGGGTGGAACGCGCCCGGCACCTGCTGGAGTCCTCCGACCTGTCCGTCGACCAGGTCGCCCGGGACGCCGGCTTCGGCACGGCCCAGTCCATGCGACAGCACCTACAAACGGCCCTCGGCGTCACCCCCACCAGCTACCGGCGCACCTTCCGCGCGGGCGGCAACGTCGACATCCGCGTCCCCAGCGCCACTTGAACCGTCGGGCCGGGCGTCACCCCGACGGGCCTCGCCTGGCTGCACCTCTTCGCGACGAGCCTCGTCCCGATTTGCCTCTTCACAACGGGCCTCGCCGAACCGGACCCCGTCCCGACCGACCTCACCGCGGCGCACCTCGCCCCACCCGGCGTTGTCGCGGCGCACCTCACCCCGGCGCCCCTCTCCCTGACGGCCCCCTTCCCGACGCCTCTCTCCCTGACGGCCCCCTTCCCGACGCCCCTCCCCCCACCAGCCAAGCCCCGTCAGCAGCAACGTCACCAGCACCCCCGCCAGGACGGCCGTGGACGGTGCCACCACTTGGAGGAGGCCGCCCGCGAGGGAGCCCGTCGCGGCGTAGCCCGCGCCCGCGGCCGCGTACATCACGGAGTACCCGGCGGCCAGGGCGCCCGGCGGCAGCGCCTCGCGCAGGGAGAGGTTGCGGGTGATCAGCGCGCCCGCCTGAAGCGTGCCCGCGAGGACAAGGGCGATCGCGATGCCGGTCGCGCCCGGTATCAGCGCGGCGAGGACGACGAAGACCGACATGCCGCACATCAGCACCACGCTGCGCGTACGGAGCCGCCCCGGCCAGGACCGCAGCCCGTACAGGAACGCCCCGACACCCGCCCCCGTGGCCATGCCGGCCAGCATCGGGCCGGACCAGCCGACGCCGATGCCGCGCTGTTCCAGCAGGGCGGGCAGGGTGAGTTCGGCGAGGCCGAGCAGGGTGAGGCCGGCCGCGCCCGTGACGAACACCGGCCAGGCCCGTATCAGCACACGTGACTTGACGCGCCCCGCCTCCCCGCCCGGTTCCCCCTTGGCCCAGCCGGCGGGCAGCAGCCAGTGGCCCGCGATCGACGACGCCATCAGGACGGCCCCGAGGATCAGCGGCACCCGTGGCGCCACCCCGAGGGCGAGGCCGGCGACCGCGACCGGCGAGACCGCCCACACGCCGGACATCAGCATCGACTCGACGGACAGCGCCTGCGCCACGGAGCGCTCCGGGACCAGCGAGGTCAGCAGCGCCCGCTGCCCTCCGGCGACCGCGGCCGGTGCCGCCCCGGACAGGAACGCGAACGCCCCCAGCACCACGGGATGCGCCCCGGCCAGCGCCCCGAGCCCCGTGAACCCCACGGCCCCGACCGCGAGCCCGACGGCCAGATGACGCCGCCCCCGAGCCGGGTCCAACCGCACCCCCAACACCGGGGCACCGATGATCTCGCCGACCACATAGGCCGCCGCGAGTGCCGCACCCAGGGTGTAGCCGCCGGGCCGCTCCCGCACCAGGAACACCAGCGCCAACGGCGTCATGGCGACCGGCATACGGGCGGCGACGGCAGTGCAGGCCCAGATCAGAACCTGCCTGGAGGCGACGTCTCGATAGGTCATGCAGAAGACCGTAAGCGCCGCCACTGACAACCCGGCAGCCATGTCCCCGGCCTGTGGAAAACTCGCGTTACCGGCCTGCCGAAGACTCCAACAGAGCTCCCGCCAAAGGCCGTTGAGCACTCAGAAGGTAAGCACTCCACGAGCCACCTTCCCCGCCTCCGCGTCCGCCGCCGCCCTCTCGAACTCCTCCACCGGATACGCCTGCGTCACCAGCTCGTCCAGCAACAGTCGCCCCGCCCGGTACAGATCGGCGTACAGCGCGATGTCCCGCTGCGGCCGCGACGACCCGTACCGGCAGCCCAGGATCGACTTGTCCAGGTACATGGAGGACACGACGAAGGACGCCTCGGCTCCGGCCGGCGGAACCCCCAGCAGAATCGCCTGTCCATGCCGGTCGAGCAGATCGACGGCCGCCCGGATCAACTCGACGCGCCCCACACACTCGAAGGCATGGTCCGCCCCGGTCGGCAGCAGTTCCCGCACCCCCTCCACCGACGTCAGGAAGTCCGTCGCCCCGAACTGCCGCGCCACCGCCTCCTTCGCCGGATTGGCATCGACGGCGACGATCCGCAACGCACCCGCGATCCGCGCCCCTTGCAGGACATTGAGCCCGATCCCCCCGGTGCCGATCACGAGCACACTGTCCCCGCGGTCCACCTTCGCCCGGTTGAGCACGGCGCCCACTCCGGTCAGCACCCCGCACCCGATGAGCGCGGCCGAGGGCAGCGGAATGTCCTTCGGGATCCGCACCACCTGCACGGCCTTCACCACGGTCCGCTCGGCGAACGCGGAGTTGGACGCGAACTGGAACACGGGCCGTCCGTCCCGCGTGAACGGCTGCCCCGGCCGCCCTATGGCCTGCCGGCACATGGTGGGCCGCCCCCGGTCGCACTCGGCACACACACCACAGTTGGCGAGCGTGGACAGCGCCACATGGTCCCCGGGCCCGACATGGGTGACCCCCACACCAACCGCTTCGACCACCCCCGCCCCCTCATGCCCCAACACCACAGGAACAGGAAAAGGTATGGTCCCGTCCACCACCGAAAGATCGCTGTGGCACAACCCGGCGGCCGAGATCGCGACCAGCACCTCCCCCGGCCCCGGATCCCGCACCACCAGGTCGTCCACGACCTCGACCCGCTTGCCGTCGAACAACACACCGCGCATCAGACGACCCCCTTGGGCTCCCTGGGCAGACCGAGCACCCGCTCGGCGATGATCGTGCGCTGAACCTGGTCCGAGCCCCCGTAGATCGTGTCGGCCCGGGAGAACAGGAACAGATGCTGCAAAGCGTCGAGTTCATACGGCGACGAGGGCGCCCAGTCCCGCGGCCCCACCCCCGCCACCGCCCCCCGCACCTGCATCGCCAGCTCCCCCAGCCGCTGATGCCAGCCACCCCACAGCAGCTTGGCCGCACTGGGCGCCCCCGCGTCACCGGCCCGCCCCAGCGTGCGCAGCGCGTTCCAGCGCATCACCCGCAGCTCGGCCCACTGCCGTACCAGCCGCTCCCGCACCACAGGATCGTCCACCGCCCCGGACCGCACGGCCTCCTCCACGACCCGCCCCAGCTCCTGCGCGAACCCGATCTGCTGGGCGAGCGTGGAAACCCCCCGCTCGAACCCGAGCAGACTCATCGCGACCTTCCACCCAGCGCCCTCACCCCCGACGACATGCTCCACACGCGCGTGCGCGCCGTCGAAGAACACCTCGTTGAAGTCACTGGTCCCGGTCATCTGCCGAATGGGCCGCACCTCGATACGCCCCGGCTGATCCATCGGAACCAGCAGGAAACTCAGCCCGTGATGCCGCCGGGACTCCGCCTCGGTCCGGGCCAGCACAAAACACCAGTCGGCCTCATGAGCGAGGGAGGTCCAGATCTTCTGCCCGGTGACCCGATACGTCCCGTCCGCCCCCAGCTCGGCCTTCGTCCGCACCCCGGCGAGATCAGACCCCGCCCCGGGCTCGCTGTACCCCTGACACCACAGCTCCTCCCCAACGGCGATCGCCGGCAGAAAGCGAGCCTTCTGCTCATCACTCCCATGCGCAAGCAACGTAGGGGCCAGCAACTTCTCCCCAATATGCCCAGACCGCACAGGCGCCCCCGACCGCGCATACTCCTCGGCCCACACAACCTGCTGGATCAGAGAAGCGGTCCGATTCCCGAACCCACCCTCCCCCCACCCGAGCCCGACCCACCCGGCCTTCCCAAGGGTCCGTTCCCAGGTACGACGATCCTGCGCCCCATCGACATGCTCAGCCAGCCAAGCCCGAGCCTCCCCACGGAACGCTTCATCTGCGGCGGTATATCCAAAGTCCACTGACATCTCCTCTTAGCGCGGGCTGATGAAACCCCCTAGGGGCGCGGGGCTGTATCGATGTGCGGCTCCGCCGCGTGGGCGCGACAAGCCACAACGACCCCGCAGCCGCCCCGCAACGCATCCCCCCGAGCTCTTAGGCGTTGGGCCGCGCACCCTCCCGCGCCGCCTTCGACATCGCCTCCACCCGCCCCAACATCGGCATCGGATCCACCCCCACCGACCCAGGCAACACCTCGGCAATCGCCTCCGGCGTCCACCCCCCGGAGGCATAAACGGCCCGCACCTCCCGCGGCTGCGCCCACACCGCGATCTTCGGCCCGGCAACCGTGTACACCTGCCCCGTGACCCCCAACTCCCGAGCCGCATCGGACAACAGGTAGACCACGAACGCGGCCACGTCCTCCGGCTCCCCGATCTCCGCCAACTCCATGGGCACGTTGGCGGACATCCGAGTACGGGCGACCGGCGCGACGGCGTTCGCGCTTACCCCGTACTTGTGCAGCCCCAGCGCAGCGCTCCGCACCAGCGAGATGACCCCGCCCTTGGCCGCGCTGTAGTTGGCCTGCGAGACCGACCCCTGATGGTTCCCGCTGGTGAACCCGATCAAGGTCCCGGCCCGCTGCTTCCGCATCACCGCCGACGCGGCCCGGAACACCGTGAACGTCCCCTTCAGATGAGTGGCGAGAACCGGATCCCACTCCTCCTCGGTCATGTTGAACAGCATCCGCTCGCGCAGGATCCCGGCGACACACACGACCCCGTCGATCCGCCCGAAGGCCGACACGGCCGTATCCACGACGCGCTGTCCACCCGCCATCGTGGAGATGTCGTCCGCGACCGCGACGGCCTCGCCGCCCGCCGCCTCGATCTCCTTCACCACGGCCTCGGCGATCTCGCTGGTGGGCGACGCGCCGTCCATGGAGACGCCGTAGTCGTTGACGACGACCCGTGCCCCTTCGGCGGCGGCCGCGCGCGCGACGGCCCGCCCGATCCCCCGTCCGGCGCCCGTCACGGCGATGACCTTGCCTGCCAAGAAGTTCCCCACGCCCCGGCCCCTTCCCGCAGTTTCTGACGGTCCGTTAGATTCGCATCAGATTCTACGACCCGTCAGATACACGGAGACAAGCCCCGGGGAGGACTCATGTCACTGCCGGACGCGTTCCACGAGATCGCCAAGCGCGTGAACAACTGGGGGCGTTGGGGGTCCGCCGACGAGATCGGCACGCTCAACCTGATCACCGACGAGGTGGTCCGCGAGGCCGCCGCCTGCGTCCGCACCGGCCGTCGCGTCCCTCTCGCCCTCCCCCTGCAACAGGACGGCGTCCAGACCGGGATGATCCCCGGACGCGTCAATCCGCTGCACGCCATGGTGCAGATCAACCAGGAGATCTTCGGCCCGGGAACCGTCGCCTGCAGCGACGACGCCGTGACCATGGGGCTCCAGGCGGCCACCCACTGGGACGCGCTCACCCATGTCTCGCACTCGGGCCGGCTCTACAACGGCCGCCCCGCCACCACCATCACCCCGCACGGCGGCGCCGAGTTCAGCGGCATCGACAAGGCCCGGCACATCGTCTCGCGGGGTGTGCTGCTGGACGTGGCACGCGCGCGTGGCGTCACTCGGCTCGACGGCGGGCACGCGGTCACCCCCGAGGACCTGGAGGCGGCCGAGGAAATGGCGGGCACACGCGTGCGCGCCGGCGACATCGTGCTCGTACGGACGGGGCAGATCCAGGTCTACGCCGCCGGGGACAAGCACGCGTACGGCTACCCCTCGCCGGGTCTGTCGATCCGTACGCCGGAGTGGTTCCACGCGCGCGACGTGGCGGCGGTGGCGAACGACACGCTCACATTTGAGATCTTTCCGCCGGAGATGGAGGATCTGTGGCTGCCCGTGCACGCGCTCGACCTGGTGGAGATGGGGATGCTCCAGGGGCAGAACTGGAATCTCGAAGAGTTGTCCACAGCCTGTGGAGAAGAGGGCCGTTACGCGTTCCTGCTGTCGGCGATGCCCGAGCCCTTCGTGGGTGGCACGGGGACGCCCGTGGCACCCGTGGCCATACTCTGACGCCGCGACCGGCCGCCCCACGACTGAGTCACTGAGGTCGGCTGGCGGCGCGGCATCCCACTCTCGGCTTCGTCCGAGCGGGAGGTGCCCCCACCGCCCCGAGCACGGCACCGCGCGCCGCCATCCGACTCCGGCGTACCCGCCCCGGTCCTCGTGGCCCCGAGAGAACCGACGCCGAATCACGACCCACACTCGGCAAGGGCTTCCGTCACCGAAGCCCTCGTCGTCCCCTCGCGGCGAATCGCTGACCACAAGCGTGATCAACCGGACACGCGGCGTCAACACCCACTCGGGGATTTGTTACTTACGCCCTATTTGCAGAAGACGCGCATGGAAGCACGACCCGGCGCATCCACGCCTGCCCGAACTGCGATGACAGCGCTTTCCGCAACCGTGCATCGAATCCAGTCGAATTCTTACGGCGTGCGCCCGTCAGACCGCTTCGTAGGCGAGGCCCTCATAGGCCGACGCCCCACTGCCGTAGGCGGAGGCGGGCCCCTCCGACTCGACGGCGCGGTCCAGTTCGCACCAGATCCGCTTGCCGGCACCCTCGGAGCTCCAGCCCCAGCGGTCCGCGAGACCGTCGACGAGCGCGAGGCCCCGGCCGCCCGTGGCGTCTTCGTCGACACAGCGTGGCACGGGCGCGCGGCCGCTGCGGTCGGCCACCTCCAGCCGTACGGTGGCGCACTCCTCGGCCGGACAGGGCAGCGACAGCCGCAGCACGGCCGGACAGCCGGTGTGCACGACGGCGTTGGTGACCAGTTCGGAGACAAGCAGGATCAGCGTCTCGGCGAGCGGTTCGTCGACCTCTATCCCGGACCCGGCGAGCCGCGAACGGGCCCACCGGCGGGCTCGCCCCACTTCAGCGGGGTCGGGCCGGATCTCCAGCTGCACTTGAAGCACCTGCACCGTTCACACCATCCGAACCGGCGGACACATAGCCCCGCGCCTCACGAGGGCCACGATCCTAGCCATTTTTTTCATGGCCAGAACAATGGCCAAAGCCAGGGTCACGGAACGTGAATCCCTTAGCTGACAGCATGGTTGACGTACAGTCACCCCAACAAGCGCTTCGGGCATATTCCAGCGCGAAGGAGTACCCGTGCGGCATACTGTGCGACGCTTGCTGCGAGGAGTCGAACAGGCGGGGCCAGAAGGCCCTCCCACCCAGCGAGCAACGGCGCGCACCGCCGATTCCGGAGCCACCTCAAGGGCAACTCCGGCACGGCTCGTGCTCGGAACCACTCGCATCTCACACAAGGTACCGGAGCGAGCCGCCGACTCCAGGCCGTGACGAGTCACGCGTAGGACACAACCCGATATCAACGCTCCGTAATTCCGGTATGCCACAATCCGCGACATCCGTACGGGTGTCGATCGGCGACACCGCAGACCAGGGCCCTTCACCTCGATTCGGCGAGCAACGCGGCCGCCAATCGCTCCTCACTCTCCGTAGCGTCCACCGTACGGTGCGTCCGCACCCATGCGCGCTTCAGATGCAGATGGACCTCGAACTCCCAGGTGAATCCCATGCCGCCGTGCACCTGGAGACAGTCCCGGGCGCCGCGTACGGCCGCCTCGTCGGCGAGCAGCCGGGCGGTGTCGATGTCGGCGGGGTCGGCGGTGACGGCCGCCGCGTAGACGGCCGCGCGGGCGGTCTCCGTCCGCACCAGCATCTCCGCGCACAGATGCTTGATCGCCTGGAAGGCCCCGATCGGCTGCCCGAACTGCTCGCGCGTCCGGGCGTGTTGCACGGCCAGCTCGCACGCGCGCGTGGCGCCGCCGAGTTGCTCGGCCGCGGTGAGGAGTACGGCGACGGGGTCCGCGTCCGATGCCACGGGGACCCGGTGCAGGGGCGTCAGCGGGTCGACCGACCGCAGCGGTACGGCCCCGGTCGCGTCGCCCCGTACGACGTCGGCCTCGGCGAGCCACTCCACCAGGCCGTTGCCGACGGCCGCCACGACGACCTCGCCGGTGGCCGCTCCGGGCACCTCCCCCGCCGCGAGATGCGTGGCCACCAGGGGCCCGGGCAGCAGTGCGCGGCCCGCCTCCTCGAAGGCCAACACCGCCTCGGGCAGCCCGAGTCCGACACCGCCGTCCGCCTCCGGCAGCCGTAGCGCGAAGAACCCGGCCTCGCCGAGCTCCCGCCACAGCGCCCGGTCCAGGCGCCCGGGCTCGTCAGCGGGCTCGGCGGCGGCCCGCAGCGCCTCGGCGCCGAAGCGTCGCGTCAGCAGTTCCCGTACGCCGTCCCGCAACGCCCGCTGGTCGTCTGTGAGTTGGAAACGCATCCGTCATCGCCCCTTCGGCAGCCCGAGGATCCGCTCGGCCACGATGTTCCGCTGGATCTGCGAGGTGCCGGCGGCGATGGTGTACGACAGCGAGGACAGCCGGTCGAGCACCCACGGCCGGTCGAGGTCGAGCGAGTCCGGCCCCAGGACGTCGGCGGCGGCGTCGTAGAGCTCCTGACGGGCGTGCGAATACCTCAGTTTGAAAACCGAACCCCCGACGCCCGGTACCCCGCCGGTCAGTTCCGCCTCGCTCACGTTCCACTGAGTGAGCCGCCACAGCGCCCGGAACTCGGCGTTCAGCCGCCCCAGCCTCCGGCGCAGCACCGGGTCGTCCCAGCGGCCGTTCTTGTGCGCCTCGGCGGCGAGTTCGCGCAGCACACGGCGGCAGGCGACGACCTCGCCCACGAAGGCCGTGCCGCGTTCGAAGGACAGGGTCACCATCGTGACGCGCCAGCCGTCGTTCTCGTCCCCGACCCGGTTGGCGACCGGCACCCGCACCTCGTCGAGGAACATCTCGGCGAACTCGGCCGACCCGGCGAGGGTGCGCAGCGGCCGTACGGTGATGCCCGGCGCGTCCATGGGCATGGCGAGCCAGGTGATCCCCCGGTGTTTCCCGGCCTCGGGGTCGGTGCGCACCAACAGCTCGCACCAGTCGGCCACTTCGGCATGGGAGGTCCAGATCTTGGATCCGCTCACCACATAGTCGTCGCCGTCCCTACGCGCGCGTGTGCGCAGTGCCGCGAGGTCGGATCCGGCGTCCGGTTCGCTGAAGCCCTGGCACCAGACCTCGTCCCCGCGCAGGATCGGCGGCAGCCAGCGCGCCCGCTGCTCGGGGGTTCCCTCGGCGGCGATGGTCGGCCCCGCGTGCAGCAGCCCCACGAAGCCCGCGCCCACATAGGGCGCGCCCGCCTTCTCGGTCTCCTCCAGGAAGATCAGGCGGATGCTCGGCGAGGCGCCCCAGTGGACATCGCCGTACCCGGCGTCGTACAGCCTGCGCTGCCAGCCGAGGTCGTAGGCGCGGCGTCCCGGCCAGTCGTCCGGGGAGGGCTTCGGCGGGAGTGTGGGCAGCGCTTCGCCCAGCCACTCCCGCAGCCGAGCCCGGAACTCCTCCTCCTGCGGTGTGTGGGCGAGGTCCATGTGCGGCCACTCCATATCTGATCCATACCTGATGGGTCGTCAGATACCGCTCTGCGGGAAGGCTAAGTCCCGCACCCCTGGACCGACAAGGCGGTGAGCCCTACGCTCTCCCACGATCTGACTGACCGTCAGCTACACCCATCCCGGTGGCAGGGGGCCGTCATGTACGACACCGCTCACACCCTGAGTTCCTCCCGCACCCTCTGGGACCTGGTCTCCGCCCGCGCGGAGCGCACCCCCGACCGCCCGGTCCTCCTCCAGGACGACCGCTCGCTGTCCTTCGGCGAGCTACGCGCGCGTGCCGAGCGGGTGGCGGCCGGCCTGTACGACCTGGGCGTACGCCCCGGCACGGTCGTCGCCTGGCAGCTGCCCACCCGTATCGAGACGGCCCTGCTGTCCTTCGCACTGGCCCGCCTCGGCGCGGTGCAGTCGCCGGTCATCCCGTTCTACCGGGACCGTGAGGTCGGCTTCGCGCTGCGGGAGTCGAAGGCGGAGTTCTTCGCGGTGCCGGGCGAGTGGCGGGGCTTCGACCACACCGGGATGGCGCGGCGCCTCGGCGCGAAGGGGGTCTTCGAGGCGTACGACACCCTGCCCGACGGCGATCCCGCGTTACTGCCCCCGCCGCCCGCCGAGGGCACCTCGGTGCGCTGGATCTACTGGACCTCGGGGACCACGTCCGACCCCAAGGGCGTCCTGCACACGGACCGTTCCCTGATCGCGGGCGGCTCGTGCCTCGCGCACGCACTGCGTCCGACGGCCGACGACATCGGGTCGATCGCCTTCCCGTACGCCCACATAGGCGGCCCCGACTACATGGTGATGCTGCTGCTGTACGGCTTCCCCGCGGTGATGTTCGAGCAGTTCGCGCTGCCGGACGCGCTGGAGGCGTACCGCGCACATGGCGTGACGATCGCCGGCGGGTCGACGGCCTTCTACTCGATGTTCCTGAACGAGCAGCGCAGGCAGCCGGACGGCGCGAAGGCCGTCCCCTCGCTGCGGCTGCTGGCGGGCGGCGGGGCGCCGAAGCCGCCGGAGCTCTATCACGCCGTGGTCCGGGAGATGGGGGTGCAGCTCACCCATGGGTACGGCATGACCGAGGTGCCGATGATCACGATGGGGGATCCGGACGACGCACCGGGGAACCTGGCGACGACGGAGGGACGGCCGCCGCGGGAGATGGAGATCCGGATCGTGCGGGGCGAGGTGCGGCTGCGCGGGGAGGCGGTGTGCCGGGGCTATCTGGATCCGGCGCAGTCGGCGGCGGCCTTCGACGAGGAGGGCTTCCTGCGGACCGGTGACCTCGGGTATCTGACGGACAGCGGGCATCTGGTGCTGACCGGGCGCCTCAAGGACGTGATCATCCGCAAGGGCGAGAACATCTCGGCGAAGGAGATCGAGGACCTGCTGCACCGGCATCCGGCGGTCGGCGACGTCGCGGTGATCGGTCTGCCGGACGCGGAGCGCGGGGAGCGGGTCTGCGCGGTCGTGGAACAGCCGACCGGAGCGGAGAAGCTGACACTCGCCGAGCTGACCTCCTACCTGCGCGGGGAAGGGCTGTCGACGCACAAACTGCCGGAGCAGCTGGAGGTGGTGGACGCCCTTCCGCGCAACGAGACCCTGCGGAAGGTGCTGAAGTACCGGCTCAGGGAGCGGTTCTCGGGAACGGCGTAGGGCCTGTCCGGCGGATCAGGCCCTAGGCCCCGAGGGTCACTCGGGGACCGTGAAGTAGCGGGCGAACGCCGTCACGATCTCGCCCTCCGCCACCTTGCCGTCGCCGTCCGTGTCCAGCGTGGCGGCGGCCGCCCGGGCCACGTCCTCCTGGACGCCGAGGCAGATGAGCACGCGCGCGGTGTCGTCGACGGTGGCGTATCCGTCGCCGTCGGGGTCCGCCACGGCGAGGGCGCCGTGCAGGAAGGGGCGGGCGATCTCCGCGAACCGCTCCGGGTTGTCGCGCAGCCGCTTGACCGCGCCGTTCACGAACTCCTCGCGGGTGATGCGCTGGTCGCCGTCCCGGTCCGCGATCCCCGCCATGCCCTGCCAGAACGCCTCCGCGCCGATGTACAGGGCTTGGCCCTTGTCGGAGCGGGCGGTGGTGGCGAACTCCGCGAGCAGCGCCTTGGCCGCCGCGCTGAAGTCCTCACGGTCGATGTAGCCGTTGCCGTCCTGGTCGAAGCCGGCGAACCGGGCCGCGATCCTGCGCTCGTACTCGCTGCTGACCATGTCTTGTCGGGCCGCCTTACGTCACGTGGGGTGCATCTGCCAGGGAGCGTACGACGCCGGGGGCGGTCGGGGCGCGGTAAAGCGGCGGTTGTGCCAAGACCGGGGGAATTTTGGGACAACGATGTGGCACTTCGCGGGACTCGGCACTGCTCAGGCCGACGACGCGGTATCGGCCCGACTCAGGCCGCGGACGCGGTATCGGCCCGGCTCAGGCCGC
>JABFVM010000107.1 GCA_013362785.1 Streptomyces sp.
GTTGACGAAGTGGACGTAGTCCATGCCGGGCGGCGTGTGGGCGGCCAGCGCCTGGGCGGCGCGGGCGGCGACGGGTTCGAGGAAGACGCGGCTGGCCAGCGGGTGGGTGTCGATCTGGCGGTGCACCGCCGCTACGACGGCCGGGTGCCGGTGGCCGAGGATGAAGACGCCGTAGCCGCCGAAGTCGAGGACGCTGCGGCCGTCGTCGGTGTGGATCCAGGGGCCTTCGGACCGCACCTCGGACATGCCGCCGAGCACCCGGCCCATGACGGCCCGGCCGGAGCCGATGTGGCGCAGGTAGAGGTCGAGGACGTCGTCCTGGTCGGTGGGATCGGCCACGTCGGTGCGGTCGATGGCCGGGTGGTCGGTGCCGGGTGCGGGTACGGCTGCCGCCGCCTCCGTCTGAGCCTGCTGTGCGGGTACGGCCGTCGTGTCCGGGGACATGGTCATGAGGCCACCTCGGTCGGGGTCGCGACAGGGCGGGCGGCGCGGTGTCGGGTGAGGAGGGCGGGGCGTTCGTCGGCCCAGCTCTCCAGGTTGCGGACGAGCGCGGCGCGGATGTCGGTGTGGCTGGGTCGGGTGCCGCAGTGGGGCTGCCCGAGCGAGCTGTCGAAGGGGAGTTCGCGCTGGAAGACCAGCAGGAGCTCGGCGTAGTGCTGGAACCGTTTGCGCGTGGACGCGGGCAGTGCGGTGCCCTCCAGCATGGGCAGCAGCAGCCGGTGCACCGCCTCGACGGGGATGAGCCGGGGCCGGTGCGGTGCGGGCAGCCCGCGGTGTACGGCGAACTCCGCGCAGGTGTCGGCGATCTCCCGCAGCCGGGGCGCCTCCTTGCCGGCGGTGAGCCAGAACTCACCGCTGCTCACGCCGCCGCGGACGAGGTCTGCGACGGCCCGGGTGACGTAGTCCTGCGGGACCATGTCGACGCGGGCCTCGGGCGCGCCGGGCAGCACCGGTACCTGTCCGAGGACCATCGAGCCGAGGGTCTTGGTCAGGCCCTGCTGGCCGGCGATCCGGCCGGTCGTGGAGTCGCCCATGACGACGGAGGGGCGGACGATGGCGCCGGGCAGGTCGGCGTCGCGGACGAGTTGTTCGGCCCTGGTCTTGGAGGCGAGATAGGCGGCGGCCCCGGGGAAGCGCCGGGCGTCCTCCTCGCTCGGGGCGCTGGCCACGAACGCGGTGCTCACCAGGTACAGGGGCGCGTCGGCGCGGGCTGCCAGGTCGAGCACGGCCTCGGTGCCGAGGATGTTCGTCCGCTCGATGTCGGCGGGCGGCATCCGCCAGTTGGTCTCGGCGGCGGAGTGCAGCACGACGTCCACTTCGAGGGCGAGTTCGTGCCAGGCGAGCGGGGTCAGGCCGAGCCGTGGGGCGAGGAGGTCGCCGGGCAGCTCGCGCACCCGTGGGTCGCCCAGCGGGCGGTTGCGGCGCAGGCAGAGCAGGTCGAAGTCGGCGGACAGCTCGTCGATCAGGGCCCGTCCGAGGACGCCGCTGCCTCCGGTGAGCAGCAGGGTCGGACGGTCGTCGGCGCTGGTCCTCGGTGCGGGCAGGGCGGTGGGACGCGGGAGGTCTTGCGGCATGGGTGTGCTCCCCCAACGGGTCTCGGCCGGCACTGGGCGGTGGACGGCGGGTGCAGGGAAAGTCCGTGGATACGCCGGTCAGGCGATGGCGAGCGGCCGGTCGGCCAGATAGTCGGCGAAGGGGCCGGTCATCCTGGCCCGGGACGGCGGGTGCAGGGACAGTCCGTTGGCGCAGGCGGCGAGATGCCCGACCTCGTCGGACGTCATGAAGCTGAGCCCGCCGAGCAGTTCGACCGCGCGCGGGACGACCCGGGCGATGACGTCCTGGACGCCGTAGCGGACGTACAGCGCCTGGGCGAGCGCGGACTCGCCGAGGTCGCCGTCGTCGACGCGGCGGGCGATGCCCTCGGCGGTGGCCATGGCGGCCTCGGTCTCGACGAAGAGCCGCACCCGCTCGTGCTCGGGGATCCGGTCGTTCAGCAGCACCCGTTCGACCAGGGCGGAGGCGGCGCCGAGGTAGCTGCCGGTCATCAGCAACTGGAACCAGACCAGCCCGGCGGTCTGGAGCTCGTCGATCCCCCCTTGGGGGGTGGCCGCGGTGCGCAGCAGCAGTTCCGGCGGTACGACGACGTCGGTGAGGGTGACCTGGTCGCTCTGCGCGCCGGCCAGGAAGGAGCTGGACCAGAAGCCGCTGACGCTGATGCCCTCGCTCTCGGCGGGCACCAGCGCGACCGCGAGTTCGTCCCCCTGTCCGTCCTCGCGGGGCACCAGGACGCTGGCGGTCAGCACGTCCATGGAACGGGCCAGGCTGCACGGGCGTTTGACGCCGCTGATGCGTACGCCGTCCTCGGTGACCTTCGCGGTCATCGTCGGCTCCAGGATGCCGGCGCCGCGGCGTCCCTCGGCGAAGCCGGAGGCGATGATGCGGTTGCTCGACGCCACCCCTTCGATCAGCAGCCACTCCAGTCCGTCGCCCGAGTCGCCCAGACCGACGAGCGTGGCCATCGAGAAGTGGTGCATCGTGGTCGCCACGGCCAGCGACGGCGAGCGGCTGCCGATGGCCCGCTGCACCCGCAGCGCGTCCAACGCCGTCGCTCCCCGGCCCTGATGGTCCTCAGGCACCAGCAGCCCCGGCCCGCCGCTGTCCCGGAAGAGCCCGATGCCGGGGCTGTCCGGCCGCTCCAGCTCCATGAGCGGCGTCTCACGCAGGGCCGGGTCCAGGTCCGGCAACAGCTTGGCCAGGGTGGTGCGTTCACGGTCGAGGAATCTCATGCCGGTGCGGTCCTCCGAGTGGGGGTCGGTTTCGGGCGTACGGCGGCGCGGGACGGCGACCTCGCGGGGCGGTCGTACGGCGGCGCGCGCCGGTCCGTGGCGGTGGGGCCGGATGAAGTCAGACGGCGTTGGTGGCGCGCAGCAGTTGCCATACGGCGGGTATGCGCGGCCTGCCCAGGAAGGCGATGTACTCCGGCAGGACCGCGTGCGGGGCCCACTTCTCCTTGTATTCGAGCTGGGAGACCGCGGGGTAGATCGCCTTGCCGCGCTCGGCGAGGAGGCGGGCGAACCGGGCGAACATCCGGCTGTGACCGTCGACTTCGTGTTCCTCGTCGAGCCCGGTGAACGGGGTGAAGCCGAAGTGCAGCCAGGCGGCGCCGTCGGCGACGAGCTGTTCCATGACGGTGGCGTTGAGCGCCTCCATCACACCGGGCGGCGCGTCGGGCCTGCGCCGGCTGAGGTCGTGCAGCCAGCCGGGGCGGCTGCCGTAGACGGGCGAGTAGTTGATGTAGCCGACCGCCGCGCCGTCGATGCGCCCGACGAAGAGCCGGCGGTGCCGTTGCAGCGGCCCGGTCCGCTGGCCGACGAGGAACTGCAGCTCCTTGACGTGCCGGCCCTTCTCCCGCAGCCAGGGCTCGTCCACCCGGTCCAGCTCGGCGCAGTCGTCGTCGAGTTGGACCTCGGCGACTTCCAGGCCCGCGCGCCGGGCCCGCGAGATCTTGTTCCGCAGCCGTACGAACCGTGAGCCGCGCAGGGTGAAACGGGCCAGGTCGACGGCGTACGACGCCCCGATCTGGTTGACCGTGAAGCCGTGCCCGGCGTACAGCTCGGCGTCCTCACGCTGCAGCTGCACCGCGAGCAGCCGGCGTCCGGCGTGTGCGACGAACGAATCCAGCAGCTGTGCCCGGTGTTCCGGCGCGGTGAACGGGCCGCCGAATTGCAGGACATGGCGGCCGGAGCGGCGATAGGCGCACATGCCGTCGAGGCGTTCGTCACGGAAGTACTCGTTTCCGCTGTTCAGGGCGAGAAATGAGCTGGGGTTGTCGCTGTGTTCGGTGAGGGTGTCAAGCACGGACGACATGCGTACCCTCCTCCCGGTGCCGCGACGCGTCGACGGCATCAGCGAGGTACTGCCGCTCGAATGTGCTATAGGCCGGATGGGTTTCGGGTTCGAACGCGACACCGAAGGGTTTGAACGAGTTCCCGAACAGGGCCCGGTCCCCCAGGAGATGGATGGGCAGTGCCAGCAGGGCCCATTCCGGCCCGGCGAACAGGACCCACGCCCCGGCGAGGACACCTGCCGTGACCAGGCTGTGCATCACGTTGTAGGCCACGTAGTAGCCGCGTGCGATGCGCTTGTCCGGGCTGCGCCGGTAGGCGATCGCGCCGGGGATGTAGCCGATGACGTCGATCACCGCGAAGAGCGCCAGGAAGACGCCCCAGCGGATCTCCGAAAGGTGCAGAAAGGCGAGCACGAGCGAGACGACCAGAAAGGCCAGCCATTCTATTCGGGTGAATGCGAAGGTGGTCTTCGTCTCGAAGCGGTTCTTGGCGTCCACGGGGCTCCAGGAATGCGCGTGCGATACGGAGGCGGGCTTCGGCCGGTTGCTTCCCCGCCGGCTTTCATATCTGTTTACGCGCCAGTGCGGGCAACCCCTCGTAATGCGGGGGCGATTGGCGTGCCCGGGACCCCAGGACGACTCCCGCGCCGACCAGAGCACTGCCCACGGCCTGCGGGACACCGTAGGAACCGGTTCCGACGAGCGGGGCGGTGCAGGCGGCGGCGACCGGGATGAGGCCGGAGAAGAGCGTGGCGCGCTCGGCGCCGATGCGCTGCATGCCCATGTACCAGCACACGAATCCGACGACGGTCACGATCACCGCCTGCCACAGGAGTGCCGCGGTCTGCGTCGGGTCCGGCCACCGCAGCCACGCGGTGCCGTCCAGGAGCAGCCCGGCCGCCGCGGACTCGACGGCGGCGATCCCGCACACCGTGGCGGACAGCAGCCGTGGGCCCAGTGGGCGCAGCACGGGCACGGCGAGGACCGCGAAACCGACCTCGCCGACCAGCGCGCCCGCGGAGAAGGCGATGCCGACGGCGTCGGTACGGCCCCAGCCCTGCACCGTGAACGCGCCGACGGCCACGAGCAGCGCCCCGTACAGGACGGCGCGTTGCGGCCGGCGCCCGTCCAGCAGGGGGACGAGGACGGCGACGAGCACGGGCGCGCAGCCGACGAAGACACCGGGGACGGCCGGTTCGGCGGTGCGTTCGGCGGCGATGACGGCCAGGTTGAAGCCGACCATGCCGACGGCCGCGAGCACCGTGAGGCGGCCCCACTGACGGGCGGCGAGCAGCCGCAGCCGGGCCGCCGCGTCCCGCCCGGTCAGCGGGACGAGCAGCAGACAGGCGAGGCCGTAGCGCAGGAACTGGCCGCCCGCGTACGGGTAGCCGCCGAGCAGGCTGTTGGCGGTGAAGGACCCTCCGACGAGGACGCAGGCGAGCGCGGCGAGGAGGGTGCCGCGCGTGGTGGTGGCGTTCATGGCAGCGACGCTAGGAAGCGCGGCGGTCCGGATTAAGGTCCAGTTCCATGACGTCATCGGAGACCAATCCGGACCCGGGTACCGGCTCCCCCGCCTGGGAGCTGCTGCTTCCCGCCGCTTCGGCGCCCGCACGCGCGCGTGGACGTTCGCTGCAGGCGGCGCTGCGGGAGGCGGTGCGGTCGGGGCGGCTCGCGCCGGGGACGCGGCTGCCGTCGAGCCGGGATCTCGCCGCCGACCTCGGGGTGTCGCGCGGGCTGATCACCGAGGCGTACGAGCAGCTGACCGCGGAGGGCTATCTGCGCAGCGGCCGGGGTGCCGGGACCTGGGTGAGCGGTGCCGTGCGGGCCGCCCGGCCACCCGCGCGTGACCTCGCTCCGCGCTCCGCCGACGCCCGCGCCGACTTCGTACCCGGCACCCCGGACATGTCGCTGTTCCCGCGTGCCGCGTGGGCGGCCGCACAGCGCGGGGTGCTGGCCGAGCTGCCGCACCACGAGCTGGGCTATCCCGACCCGCGCGGGCTGCCCCGGCTGCGTACGGCGCTCGCGGAACTGCTCGCCCGCCGCCGGGGCGTGGTCGCGGATCCCGAGCGCATCGTGGTCGTCTCCGGGGTGTCACAGGCGACGACGGTGCTCGGTTTCGTGCTGCACGCGCGCGGGATGCGCGAGGTCGGGGTCGAGAACCCCGGCAGCCCGCAGCACGACGCCCTCTACGCCGCGGCCGGCGTCACCACCGTGCCGCTGCCCCTGGACGAGGAGGGGCTCGCCGTCGGACCGCTGCGGGAGTCGGGCGTTCGGTCCGTCGTCACGACGCCGGCCCACCAGTTCCCCACGGGTATCGCCTACTCCGCCCGCCGCCGTACCGAACTGCTCGACTGGGCGCGGTCCGTCGACGGGTTCGTCCTGGAGGACGACTACGACGGCGACTTCCGGTACGACCGCGCTCCCGTGGGCGCCCTCCAGGGGCTCGACCCGGAGCGCGTCGCCTACGCGGGCTCGGTCAGCAAGTCCCTCGCGCCGGGGCTGCGGCTGGGCTGGCTGCTGGTGCCGGAGGCGCTGGCCGAGGAGGTCGTCGAGCGCAAGCGGACCATGGATCTCGGCCATCCGACGCTGGACCAGGCGCTGTTCGCCCGGTTCCTGGAGCGCGGCGACTACGACCGTCAGCTGCGCCGCTGCCAGCGTGCGTACCGGGAGCGGCGGGACGCCCTGGCCGGCGCCCTGGAGGAGCACTTTCCGGGGGCGGAGGTGACCGGGATCGCCGCGGGGCTGCATGTCATCGCCGCGCTGCCGCAGCGGTACGGGCCCGAGGAACGGTTCGTCGCGCGCGTGGCGGCGGCCGGGGTGGCGGTGCGTGCGTTGCCGGCCTACACGCACGCGCGTGCCGGGGACGTCGGGCACGCGGGCGTGCGGCTGGTCCTGGGGTACGCGCATCTGTCGCCGACACGGATCCGGGCGGGCGTACGGCTGATGGCGGAGGCGGTCGCCGCGCGGCAGCGGTGACCCGGGACTTGAGGCCTGGGGCCGCTGGAGGCGGCCGTGGACCGCAGGGACGTGACCGCGGACCAGAGGGACGTGACCGTGGACCACGGGGAGGTGTCCGGAACCCTGCGTGTGCCTGTCTCCCCCGTGACTCGCCGGTTCCCGGGCGGATGCGGTCAGTTGTTCACTTGTGGTTTCCGTGTGCGCTGCGGCGCCCCAGTAGTTGTGGCACTGCACACTGGCCGGATCCCGCCCCTGGAGGCCTCCATGTCACACCGTCCGTTCCCGGCTCGTCGCAGTGTCCTGCGCGGCTCGCTCGCCGCGTCGGCGGCCCTGACCCTGCCCACCGCCCTCGGCGCGGCACCGGCCTTCGCCCTGTCGGGGCGCCCCAAGGCGGGGTGGGGCGTGCAGACCGGCGACGTGACCCGCGACTCGGGGCTGGTGTGGGTGCGCTCCGACCGTCCGGCCCGGATGGTCGTGGAGACGTCCGCGACCGAGTCGTTCCGGGGCGCGCGCAGATGGCACGGCCCGCTGCTCGGCGCCGACACGGACTTCACCGGTACGACCCGGCTGCGCGGTCTGCCGTCCGGCGAGCAGATCCACTACCGCGTGCTGCTCGCCGACCCGGACGACCCGCGCCGTACCGGCGAGCCGGTCACCGGCACGTTCCGTACGGCCTCCGCGCGGCGGCGCGACGGGGTGCGGTTCGTGTGGTCGGGTGACCTGGCCGGGCAGGGCTGGGGCATCAACCCGGAGTTCGGCGGCTACCGGATCTACAACGCGATGGGCGCGCTGGACCCGGACTTCTTCCTCTGCAGCGGCGACAACATCTACGCCGACGGCCCGATCTCGGCCTCCGTCACCCTGCCCGACGGCAGCACATGGCGGAACATCACGACCGAGGAGAAGTCCAAGGTCGCCGAGACGCTGGCCGAGTTCCGCGGCAACTTCCGCTACAACCTGCTGGACGACAACCTCAAGCGGTTCAACGCCCAGGTCCCCTCCATCATCCAGTGGGACGACCACGAGGTGACCAACAACTGGTACCCCGGCGAGATCCTCGGCGACTCCCGCTACACGGAGAAGAACGTCGACGTCCTGGCCGCCCGCGCCCGGCAGGCGTTCTCGGAGTACTTCCCCATCTCGACCCTGCGCCGCCCCGGAGGCCGGGTGCACCGAGTCGTCAACCACGGTCCGCTGCTCGACGTGTTCGTGCTGGACATGCGCACCTACCGCAACGCCAACTCGCCCGACAGCCAGCCCACCGACGCGCAGGGCATCCTCGGCGCCGAGCAGCTGAACTGGCTCAAGCGCGAGCTGTCCCGCTCCCGGGCGGTGTGGAAGGTGATCGCCTCGGACATGCCGCTGGGCCTGGTGGTGCCGGACACCGGCGACGGCAAGCCGAACATCGAGGCCGTCGCACAGGGCGATCCCGGGGCTCCGCTGGGGCGGGAGCTGCAGATCGCCGAGCTGCTGCGGTTCATCAAGCACCGCGCGATCACCGGCACCGTGTGGCTGACCGCCGACGTGCACTACACCTCGGCGCAGCACTACCAGCCGTCACGGGCGGCCTTCACCGACTTCGAGCCGTTCTGGGAGTTCGTCTCCGGCCCGCTGAACGCGGGCGGGTTCCCGGCGAACACCCTGGACAACACCTTCGGTCCGGAGCGGGTGTTCATCAAGGCTCCGACGACGGCGAACGTCTCCCCGGCCGGCGGCTACCAGTTCTTCGGCGAGGTCGACATCGACGGCGGCAGCGGCGAGCTGACGGTGCGGCTGCGTGAGGCGGACGGCACCGTGCTGTTCACGCAGGTTCTGCAGCCGGGCCGCGTCGGTCAGTAACTCCCCGGCCCGGTCGGCGACTCCCGTAGCCTGTGAACCGTGCCGCGCACCGGTGTCATCCCCCAGTGCGCGGCACGGTTGTGCCGGGACCGGCCGACACCCCCTCTCTGAGAGGGGGACAACGGAAGAGATTGCAAATTGGACATAATGGCTCTTTACCGCCCGGTCACAAAGCGTTCGTGATCACGCAACACCCTTCCTTCACAGTGGCTGCATGAGTCGAGACATGTCTGATGTGACGCGCGCCAAGCACGGCCGTCCCGTACACCACTGGCGGCGTGACGTAATCGAGCTCGCCGCGCTCTTCACGGCGGTGGCGGTGGCCGACGCCGTGGCGAACCTGATCGGGCACGGGCCCGACGGACCGGAGCTGCTGCTGGTCTCGGCGGCCGCGCTGGTGGTCACGGCGGGGTTCCACACATGGTGGGCACGCCGCCACGGTCACGCGCCCCCGACCGGTGATACCGGTGCCCGGCCGCGCTCCGAGAAGCAGGCCGGGCCGTCCGAGCGGTCACAGGAGGAGGAGGCGACGGCGTCCGTGGAGCGTGCACTGTGGCGGATGCGGACGACGGTGCAGGACGAACCGGGGTCGCTGGCCGCGCTGTGCTCGGCGCTCGCCGGGCTGCGGGTGGACATCCTGAGCCTGCAGACGCATCCGCTGGCCGAGGGCACGGTGGACGAGTTCCTGCTGCGGGCGCCCGGCGGGCTCGCGGCGGCCGAGATCACCCGTGCGGTCTCGGTGGCCGGGGGTGCCGGGACCTGGATCGAGCGGGCCGACGCCCATGATCTGGTGGACGCGCCGACCCGGGTGCTGGGACTTGCCACCCGTACCGCCCTGGACGCGGCGGAACTGCCGTTGGCGCTGCGGCAGTTGCTGGGCCGGTGCACCATCCGGTCGCTGCCCGCCGTGCCGGCCGGGGGTGGTCGCGGGCCGGAGCCGGTACCGGTGGAGGGGGCCCTTGAGGACACCGTGATGCGGCTGCGGGCGCCGGAAGGCGGAGTGATCACCGTCGAGCGGGCGTATCTGCCGTTCACGCCGACCGAGTTCGCGCGGGCCCGGGCGCTGGTGGAGCTGGACGCCCGGCTTGGCCCGCGCGTGCCGCGCAGCCAGGACGTGCTGACGCTGCCCGAGGGCAACGACATCACCGTGGGCCGCGTGGACACCGGCGATCTGACGGCCGCGAAGGAGATGCACGAGCGGTGCTCGGCGCGGACGCTCAGGATGCGGTACCACGGGCCGGTCGGTGACGCCGACCGCTACCTGAGCCATCTGCTCAGTCCCCGCTTCGGGCGGACGATCGCCGTACAGACGGCGTCGGGGCGGGTCGTCGGGCTCGGGCATCTGCTGTGGGACGGGGACGAGACGGAGGTCGCGCTGCTCGTGGAGGACGCGTGGCAGCGGCGTGGCATCGGCACGGAGTTGCTGCGCAGGCTGGTGGGGATGGCCGTTGATGCGGGGTGCGCGAGTGTGTACGCCGTGACGCAGGCGTCCAACACGGGGATGGTCGCGGCGATGCGGGGGTTGGGGCTCCCCCTCGACTATCAGATCGAGGAGGGGACCCTGGTTATTACGGCTCGCCTGGATGGCCCCTTGGACGAGGCGGTTACTGAACGGCTGTCTAGTGCGGGTGAGCTGGGGAAGGCCTAGGCGCCGTGGGGGCTGGGGCTACCTGGCGGCTGCGGGTGTTTTGTGGCTGGTCGCGCAGTTCCCCGCGCCCCTTTCGGGGCGCTGCCGCGCTCCCAGCGCCTGATCCAGGTCCGCCCACAGATCGTCCACGTCCTCCAAGCCCACCGACATCCGCAACAACCGGTCGCTGACTCCGGCGCCCCGGCGGTCGTTCTCGTCCACTATGCGGTGGCTGATGGATGCCGGGTGCTGGATGAGGGTGTCGACGCTGCCCAGGCTTACGGCGGGGGTGATCAGGCGGACGCCGGCTATGACCTCGTGCGGGTCGTCGTGGACCTCGAAGGCGACCATCGCGCCGCCTATGCGGGGGTAGTGGACGCGGGCCACGCGCGGGTCGGCGGCGAGGCGGCCGGCCAGTTCGGCGGCGGTCGCGGAGGCGGCCCGGACCCGGACCGGCAGGGTGGACAGGCCGCGCAGCAGCAGGTACCCGGCGAGCGGGTGCAGGACGCCGCCCGTGGCGAAGCGGATCTGCCGCAGCAGCCCGGCGAACTCCTCGTCGCAGGCGACCACTCCGGCCATCACGTCGCCGTGTCCGCCGAGGTACTTGGTGGCGCTGTGCAGCACCAGCCGTGCGCCGTGCTCGGCGGGGCGCTGGAGCACCGGTGTGGCGAAGGTGTTGTCGGCGAGCAGCGGGACCGAGCCGCAGGCATGGGCCACCGCTCGCAGGTCGACCTCGGCGAGCGTGGGATTCGCCGGGGACTCGACCATGACCAGGCCGGTGTCGGGACGCAGCGCCTCCGCGATCCCGGCCGGGTCGGTCCAGGTCACCTCCGAGCCCAGCAGTCCGGCGGTGAGCAGATGGTCGCTGCAGCCGTACAGGGGGCGTACGGCGACGACGTGGCGCAGGCCCATCGAGGCCCGGGCCAGGAGGACCGCGCTCAGCGCCGCCATCCCGCTGGCGAAGGCGACCGCCGCCTCGGTGCCCTCCAGACGGGCCAGGGCCGTCTCGAAGCGGGCGACGGTGGGGTTGCCGAGGCGCCCGTACACGGGCGGGCCGTCCGGCTCGGCGCCGGTCGTGGCGAACGCGTCGATGCGGGCGGCCTCGCCCCGGCTGTCGTACGAGGGATAGGTGGTGGACAGGTCGATCGGCGGGGCGTGCAGCCCCTGCCGGGCCAGGTCGTCGCGGCCGGCGTGCACGGCCTCGGTGGCCAGTGCCCTGGATGCGGTGCGTGCGTCGTCGTACCCGTGCATACCCTCGTATGCCTCCCTGCTCGCTGGGTCCATGGGCGGAAGAGTGAACATCGGCCGGGTTCCGGCGGACACTCACCGTGTTACGTTCGGCCAATGGCCGAATCTGTCGTACTGGACCCGGTCGATCTGCATCTGCTGCGGCTCCTGCAGAACGACGCCCGGACCACTTACCGCGACCTCGCCACGCAGATCGGGGTCGCGCCGTCGACGTGTCTGGACCGGGTGACACGGCTGCGTCGTTCGGGCGTGATCCTCGGTCATCAGCTGCGACTGGATCCGGCCAAGCTGGGCCGTGGACTTCAGGCGCTGCTGTCCGTGCAGGTCAGGCCGCATCGGCGGGAGCTGGTGGGGCCCTTCGTGGAGCGGATCCGGGCGTTGCCGGAGTCACTGACCGTCTTCCATCTCACCGGGCCGGACGACTATCTCGTGCATGTCGCGGTCGCGGACATGGCTGACCTGCAGCGACTGGTGCTGGACGGTTTCACCGCCCACCGCGAGGTGGCGCGGGTCGAGACGCGGCTGATCTTCCAGCAGTGGGACTGCGGGCCGCTTCTGCCACCCGACGCGCCGGGGAACAAGCCCTCAGCGAAATCGGGCTGACTTGGGACAACGGCCAAAGAAAGCGGGCTGACGCGGCACCGGTCGCCGTATGAGGATGGTCCGCATGTCACAGACCAAGAGCCCGCTGCCCCGTGAGGTTGCCGACACCTATGTCGACGAGCTCATCGCCCTCGACCCGATCACCGGTACGTATCTCGGCGTGAAGGAGAGTTCCAGCAAGCTCCCGGACCTCTCGCCCACGGGCCAGGCGGCCCTCGCGCAGCTCCAGCGGGCCACGCTCGCCCGGCTCGACGAGGCCGAGCGCCGGCCCGGCGCGGACAGTGACATCGAGCGCCGCTGCGGGCGCCTGCTGCGCGAGCGGCTGACCGCGGAGCTGGCCGTGCACGAGGCCGACGAGGGCCTGCGCACGGTCGGCAACCTGGCCACGCCGGCGCACTCGGTGCGCGAGGTCTTCACCGTCACGCCGAACGAGACCGACGAGGACTGGGCGGCGATCGCCGAGCGGCTGCGCGCGGTGCCGGCCGCGTACGCGGGTTACCGCGAGGCGCTCGCCCTGGGTCTGGAGCGCAAGCTGTACGCGGCGCCTCGCCCGACCGCCACCTTCGTCGAGCAGCTCACCGAGTGGGCGGACACCGGTGAGGGGCGCGGCTGGTTCGAGGACTTCGCGTCGGCCGGCCCCGAGTCGCTGCGCGCGGAGCTGGACGAGGCCGCCCGCGCGGCGACGGCCTCCGTGGTAGAGCTGCGGGACTGGATGCGCGACGTGTACGCGCCGGCGATCGAGGGCGCGCCGAACACGGTGGGCCGCGAGCGCTACGCCCGCTGTGCGCGCTACTTCAACGGCACGGACCTCGACCTGGACGAGGCGTACGCGTACGGCTGGTCCGAGTACCACCGGCTGCTCGGCGAGATGAAGAAGGAGGCCGAGAAGATCCTCCCCGGCGCCGCGACGCCGTGGGTGGCGCTGGCGCACCTCGACGAGCACGGCCGGCACATCGACGGTGTCGACGAGGTCCGTGACTGGCTCCAGAGCCTGATGGACGAGGCGATCGAGAAGCTGGACGGCACGCACTTCGAACTCGCCGAGCCGGTCCGCAAGGTGGAGTCGTGCATCGCGCCTCCCGGCGGTGCGGCGGCGCCGTACTACACGCCCCCGTCGGAGGACTTCTCCCGTCCGGGCCGCACCTGGCTGCCGACGATGGGCCAGACCCGCTTCCCGGCCTACGACCTGGTCTCGACCTGGTACCACGAGGGAGTGCCGGGTCATCATCTGCAGCTCGCGCAGTGGACGTACGTCGCGCAGAGCCTCTCCCGCTACCAGGCCACGATCGGCCATGTCAGCGCCAACTGCGAGGGCTGGGCGCTGTACGCGGAGCGGCTCATGGACGAGCTGGGCTTCCTCACCGACGCGGAGCACCGGATCGGTTACCTGGACGCGCAGATGATGCGGGCGGCCCGTGTGATCGTCGACATCGGCATGCACCTGGAGCTGGAGATCCCGGCCGACTCCCCGTTCCACCCGGGCGAGCGCTGGACTCCGGAGCTGGCGCAGGAGTTCTTCGGCGCGCACAGCAGCCGTCCGGCGGACTTCGTGGAGAGCGAGCTGACCCGGTATCTGACGATCCCGGGCCAGGCCATCGGCTACAAGCTCGGCGAGCGGGCGTGGCTGCTGGGCCGCGACAGGGCGCGCGAGCGGCACGGCGCCGCGTTCGACCTCAAGGCGTGGCACATGGCGGCCCTGTCGCAGGGCTCCCTGGGCCTGGACGACCTGGTGGACGAGCTGGCTGCCCTGTGACTGTCCGCCTTGCGACTGTCCGCCGTGTGACTGGCCGCCATGTGACTGTCCACCTTGTGGTCAGCGCCGGAAGCCTCCCTCTGAGTCGATGACCTGTCCGGTGATCCAGCCCGCCTCGTCCGTCGCCAGCCAGGCGATGAGGCGGGCGGGATCGTCGGGCATGCCCCACCGGCCGGCGGGGAAACGGGACGCCACCGCCTGGTACGCCTCACCGGTCAGGTAATCCGTGTCCACCGGGCCGGGGTTGACGGTGTTCACCGTGATGCCCCGCTCGGCGAGCGCGGTCGACAGCGAGCGGGTGATCGAGGCGAGGGCGCCCTTCTGGAGCGCGTAGGCGACCTCACCGGGCATGCCGCCCGCGATGTCCTGGCCCGAGGTCATCATGACGACGCGTCCACCGGGACCGGCCGGGCGCAGCCGGGCGTGGGCCTGGACGAGCAGCACGACCGAGCGGGTGTCGACCGCCCAGTGCGCGTCGAGCATCGTGGCGTCGATCTCGTCGAGGGTGCCGTCGGAGCCGCTCAGCGCGTGGTTGGCGATCAGGATGTCGAGCCGTCCGCCGAGCGCCTCGGCGGCAGTCGCGATCAGGTCGGCGGGCGCGGCCGGGTCGGAGAGGTCGCCGGGACCGGCGAGAACCTCGGCATCAGGGTCACCGAGCGCCTCACGCACGGAGGCGACGACATCCTCGGGCCGGTCGGCTCCCCAGGGCATGGCGGCGTCGTGCGGCACATGGTGGTGCAGATAGACACTCGCCCCGTACGCCGCGAGCCGCCGGGCCACGGCATGACCGATACCGCCCCGTCTACTGGCCCCGGTGACCAGGGCGGTACGGCCGCGCAGGGGCAGGGGGTCGCGGCGGAGGTCTTCGGGGGCGGGGTGCGGGAATCGGGGCACAGCAGATCATGATGGGGAGCGGCCGGGGTGCGGCGCACCTGGTTTTCTCACAGGTGCAGTTCTCACAGGCGCAGTTCTCACAGGCGCAGGGGGCCGACGATCGTTCGCGCGGCCTCGTCGGTCGAGTGCGGGAACCGACGGTTCAGTGCGGGAGCCATCGGCTCACTGCGACACCCGTCGCCTCACTGCGGCAGCCATCGGCTCACTGCGACACCCGTCGCCTCACTGCGGCAGCCGTCTGAGCTGGACCAGCCCCAGCCAGGTCTCG
>JABFVM010000296.1 GCA_013362785.1 Streptomyces sp.
TTCATGCACCTCCCGGTGCGCAGGCTGCGGCTACTTCTTTTGCAACAAGAATCCCATGCCGCCGCCGAATTGATCTCGGGAGGCGCAGCTCATGGTGGGTGCCCGGTGCGCAGGCAACGGTTACTTCATTGGATCTGGCGGCTGCGGGTTCGAATCCCGTCATCGACTTCGGGTCGGTGTAGCTCAATTCGGAAGAGCACCAGGCTAAGTCCGTCGCCGACTCCTGAACTCGGGCACCCTCCTTTTGCTGCGCCTCCTTCCGGAAACCACAGTGAATTCGGGGGAATTCAGCATGGCACGATTCAACGCACGGGCGGCCAAGCCGCGTCCCGTTTCGCGAGTGACGTCGACGGGCCGCGTGCTCCGTACCTATGAGGGCGGCCGAGGCCATGAGCGCGACGCGCGCTCGGAGCTCTTCCTGCTCGCCGTCGCCAACTTCGTCTCGCAGCAGACCTTCTACGAGTCCGGCGCCGACCGCGACGACCGGTTCGCGAAGCTCGTGCGCGAGCTCGCCCTCACCGACCCCGGGTGGACGGCCGGCCTGCTCGGCTGGCTGCGCGGCGAGGGCAACCTCCGCACCGCGGCCCTCGTCGGCGCCGCCGAGTACGTGAAGGCACGCCTCGACGCGGGCGCCACCGACGGCCCGTCCAACCGGCAGGTCGTCGACTCCGTGCTCCGGCGTCCGGACGAGCCCGGCGAACTGCTCGCCTACTGGACGGCGACGTACGGCCGGAACGTACCCAAGCCGGTCAAGCGCGGCATCGCCGACGCCGTACGGCGGCTCTACAGCGGCAAGTCGCTGCTGAAGTACGACACCGCGTCCAAGGGCTACCGCTTCGGCGACATCCTCAACCTGGTGCACGCGGCGCCGGACCCGGCGAAGCCGTGGCAGGGGGAGCTGTTCCGGTACGCCCTCGACCGTCGGCACAACCCGGACACGGCCGTGCCGCCCGCGTCGAGCCGGACGCTGGCCGCGCATCGCGAGCTGATGGCGGTGCCCGTGGCTCAGCGGCGTGCCGTGGTCACGTCGGCCGAGGGCGCCGAGCGGCTCGCGGCGGCCGGGATGACCTGGGAGGCGCTGGCGGGCTGGCTCCAGGGGCCGATGGACAAGGAGGCCTGGGAGGCGGTGATTCCGTCGATGGGCGCCATGGCGCTCGTACGGAATCTGCGCAACTTCGACGAGGCCGGTGTCTCCGACGAGGTGGCCGCCCAGGTCGCCGCCCGGATCAGTGACCCGGCGGAGGTCGCACGGTCGCGGCAGTTCCCCTTCCGGTACCTCGCCGCGTACCAGCACGCGCCCTCGCTGCGCTGGGCGTACCCGCTGGAGCAGGCGCTCGGCCACTCGCTGGCCAATGTGCCGGCACTGCCCGGCCGGACGCTGGTGCTCGTGGACCGTTCGGGCTCGATGTGGAGTCGGCTGTCCGACCGTTCGCAGCTCAACCGGGCGGACGCGGCGGCGATCTTCGGCACGGCACTGGCGCTGCGCGCGAAGGACGCCGACCTCGTCGAGTTCGGCACCACCAGCCGGCGCCTGGCCTTCGGCAAGGGCGAGTCGGTGCTCAAGATCCTGGGGCGCTTCGGTGACCTGGGCGGCACGGACACCACCTCGGCCGTCCGCGCGCACTACCGGGGGCAGGACCGGGTGCTGATCGTCACCGACGAGCAGTACGCGTACAGCCACCACGGTGACCCGACCGAGCAGGTCCCCGCCGACGTGCCGGTCTACACCTGGAACCTCGCCGGGTACCGGGCGGGCCACGGCCCGTCGGGGAAGGCGAACCGGCATGTGTTCGGGGGCCTGTCGGACGCCGCCTTCCGGATGGTTCCGCTGCTTGAGAGCGCTCGGGACGCCGACTGGCCCTGGGCGGCGGCGGCCTGAGGCCCCGTTTCGGGCCCGGAGCGTGGCCCGCACTCCACGGGGGTGCGGGCCACACCCTTGTCCGGACGGCGAGCTGACATCTAACATTTCAGTTCGTGGAAGCGATACGACCCGTAAGCCGGACCCTGCTCAGGGACCGGGCATACGAAGCCATCCGGGACGCCATCGTGGCCGGGGAGATCGAGCCCGGTGCGGTGGTGCGGGACGCCGAGCTCGCCGAGCGGCTCGGGCTGTCACGGGCGCCGGTGCGGGAGGCGTTCTCGCGGCTGGTGGACGAGGGGCTGCTGGAGAGCAAGCCGCAGAGCTACACCCGGGTGACCCCGGTCGTGGCCGCCGACGTACGGGACGCGGCCGCCGTGGTCGGCGCGATGCACGAGCTGGTGACACGGGTCGCCGTGCCCCGGCTGATGGCCGCCGACGTGGAGATCATGCGCGCCGCCAACGAGCGCTTCGCCGCCGCCGTCGCGGCCGGTGAGGTGGACCTGGCCCTGCGGGCCGACGACGAAGTGCACGACGTACTGGTCCGGGTGAGCGGCAACCGTGCCGCCGCCGCGACCGTCGCCCGCTACACCCCGCTCATCCGCCGTCTGGAGCGACGGCGCTTCGGCGAGGGCGGCAACTGCCGCTCGGCCGGGCTGCACGAGCGGCTGATCGAGGCCTGCGCCTCCGGTGACACGGGCGCGGCGGTCCGTCTCACGGCGGAGATCTGGCGGAGCCTCGCCGACCTCGTGGACCTGGCCGACGACGACTGACCCGGGAGGACCCATGTCCCTTTCCTCGTACGACCGTTACCCCCTGCTCTTCGGCCCCTCACCGGTCCACCCCCTGGAACGCCTCACCGCCCACCTCGGCGGGGCCGCCCTCTGGGCCAAGCGCGAGGACTGCAACTCCGGGATCGCGTACGGCGGCAACAAGACCCGAAAGCTGGAGTACCTGGTCGCCGACGCGCTCGCGCAGGGCTGTGACACGCTCGTCTCGATCGGCGGGGTGCAGTCCAACCACACCCGCCAGGTCGCCGCCGTCGCCGCCCGCGCCGGGCTCAAGTGCGTGCTGATCCAGGAGAGTTGGGTGGACTGGCCCGACTCCGTCTACGACAAGGTCGGCAACATCCTCGTCAGCCGTCTCGCCGGGGCCGACGTACGCCTCGTCCGGGCCGGGTTCGGCATCGGCTTCAAGGACAGCTGGGAGCAGGCGCTCAGGGAGGTCGAGGAGTCGGGCGGCAAGCCGTACGCCATTCCGGCCGGCGCCTCGGACCATCCGCTGGGCGGACTGGGGTTCGCCGGGTGGGCGTACGAGGTCGCCGAGCAGGAACGGGAGTCGGGGGTCTTCTTCGACACCGTGGTCGTCTGCTCGGTGACCGGCTCCACCCAGGCCGGCATGGTCGCCGGGTTCGCCGCCCTGGAGGAGGCCGGCGGCCGTCCGCGCCGCGTCCTCGGTATCGACGCCTCGGCCAAGCCCGCCACGACCCGTGAGCAGATCGCCCGGATTGCACGGAACACCGGTCAACTCATCGGCGTGAAGCGAGATTTGACCGAGGCCGACGTCGAGCTGGACGGGCGGTACCACGCCGGTACGTACGGCATCCCGGACGAGGCGACACTGGAGGCGATGCGGCTGGCGGCGCGGACCGAGGGGATGGTCACCGACCCGGTGTACGAGGGCAAGTCGATGGCCGGGATGGTCGACCTGGTC
>JABFVM010000588.1 GCA_013362785.1 Streptomyces sp.
TCGCGGCTGACGGGGTCGCGCGCGGGCCGGCCGGACCGGTGGTGCGGGACCAGCCCACGTCGTATCCACTGCTCCCGCCGTCCGCGCCCGGTGCCCCGGCCTCTTCTCACACAGCACCTGCCGCGTCCGCTTCGCCGACAACTGCCGGCGGCTTCGGACCGATGCCGGTCCACCCCTGGCCGGGGCAGGCTCCGGCCCAGCCGGTGACCGCGCCCGAGAGGGCGGCACGCCGACGTGGCCCAGGACGGGCCGCCCTGCTGAGCGTCTCGGGGACCTCACTCGCCGGTGCTCTGGTCCTGGTGTGGTGGCTGCTGCCCTTTGACGGCGACTCCGGGAAACGGGGTGGCCTGGGCGCGGGCGGAACCTCGTCCTCCAGATCGCCCTCGAAGCCGACCGCCCCGGTGACCGGCGCCGCCCCGGCAGCCCAGCAGACGGAGGAACCGACGACCGGCACCCTGCTCACCCCGGACGCCATCCGCACCGTCATCAAGGCGTTCGAGAAGGAGACCGGCCGCGACAGGTTCGGCGACTTCACCGTCTACCCGGAGTACGCGTCGGCCTGGCTGATGGTGAACGGCAGCGACACCAAGTACGACTCCTACACCTACCGCCCCGGACAGGGCGTACAGAAGAGCATCATCAGCGGCACGCTGCCCAGCACCAAGGCGCCCCTCAGCCTCGACGGCTACAAGTGGGACCGGGTTCCCGCGCTCTTCGAAGAGGCGGACAAGAAGCTCAACGTCGACGACCCGGAAAACCGATACCTGATGGTGAAGCCGCCCAGCGACGTCTGGGACACCCCTGCCGGAATGGCCGTCTACCTGAGCGGTAAGTACAACTCCGGCTACCTGGAGACCGACACCCAGGGCAATGTGACCCGCGTGATGCCCGCAGAGGACTGACGCCCGCCTCGGACGAGCGGGTGCGGCTGCTGCTCCGAATGGCCCTCACGGCGAGTGCTCCGCGGCTCGGTGTGTCACAACGGGCGTAAGCCCCGGCATATACCAGCAGCTCAGGAGTCCTCCGTGCCCTTCGTCCCTTGCATCAGCGTGTCCGACACCGCCGCCAGCCTCTCCTTCTACAAGAAACTGGGCTTCGACGCCGACTCCAGCACCTCGCGCCCGGGGGACGACATCCACATGCTCCTCCGCGAGGGGGAGTTCTGCTGCATGATCTACCGCAACGCCGACCTCAAGCAGTGGCTCCCGGTCCTCAAGGACCAGCCCCTCGGGTTCGCCGGCATGTTCTACTTCGCCGTCGACGACCTCGACGCCTTCTACGAGCTGGCCTCCCAGCACGCCGAGGTCGTCAAGGAGATGACGACGGACGAGACCGGTCAGCGCATGTTCTACATCCGCGACCTCGACGGCTACGTCATCGGATTCAACGACAAGGCCGCGCTGCAGGCCAGCGATGTCGGTGCCAAGTACGCCGAGTAGGCCGGGCGCTGGCCGCACTTGTCGTGGCGGCGGTACGGCGAGGTGGGCGAGGTCTGCGGATTGGCCGCGATCATCGGAGCGCGGACGGGCGCGGAGAAGAGCAACAGCGGCTGATCAGAATCGCGGAAGGAATCCTCTACCGGGGTTCCTGGGACGAGGCAATCGACGTGGCCCCTCAACGGCAGCGCTTCCTACAGACCGCGGCTGAGGCCCTGGGCGCCTCCTAACGCGCCGAGGGCGTGCTCTACGACCACCCATGGGACGGTTCCCAGGCCTGCCGGCGCTTCATACGCCTGGGGATTCGGCGACGGAGCGGGCGGACTGCCACCTCGGCCGGCATTACCTTTCGCACATGCCGCGGCGGACATGAGTAGCGCCGAAGCGACACAGGCGACACCCGCAGTCCGCAGCCCTGAGCCCGCTGCCTCGGCGCTTGTGTCACCCCCGCCCCTTGCCTTTCCCCCCGGCATGGGACCGCGCTCTGGCGGCCCCGCGCGTACGGGGCCGCCAGAGCGACGGGGTTGTCAGCCGGCGAGGCCGCAGTCCTCGATGACGATCTTCTTGCTGGTCGAGCCCGAACGGCTGCCGAGGGTCTCGATCGTCTTGACGACGTCCTGGCCCTCGACGACCTCGCCGAAGACGACGTGCTTGCCGTCCAGCCACGGCGTGACCACGGTCGTGACGAAGAACTGCGAGCCGTTGGTACCCGGACCCGCGTTGGCCATGCTCAGGAGGTACGGCCGGTCGTGCTTCAGCTGGAAGTTCTCGTCCGCGAACGTCTCCCCGTAGATGCTCTTGCCGCCGGTGCCGTTGCCGTTGGTGAAGTCACCGCCCTGCAGCATGAACTCCGGGATGACCCGGTGGAAGGGGGCACCCTTGTACCCGAACCCGTGCTGACCCGTCGCCAGCTCGCGGAAGTTGCGTGCGGTCTTGGGCACGACATCGTCGAAGAGCCGGAAGACGATGCGGCCGAGGTCCTGGCCGTTGGCCGAAACCTGGAAGAAAACGTTCTCGTTCATGGCCCCTATTGTCCACATGGGGCGCAGCGGGGTCGAAGAGGCCCGGCATGTGGGTCGTCGGGGGAGGATGCTACGGCTGCCCGGCACAGCCCGGTGGAGGCGTCCACCACAGGGCACACTCGGCTGCTCTGTGGGCGGCCAGGCTCCCGGTGGTGAGCAGCGCGGTGCTGCCCACACTGATGAGCGCGGCCCGGCCCGAAACACCTGCGGACATCGCGGCCAGGCTCGCGCGAGATCGGCCCGGCACCCACACTCCATGTGCAGTTGCGGGAAACTCCACCCATCGCGCTGTGTCATCGTCCGGTCTGCTCGGAACGAGTCGCTGCCGGTACCCAGATATCCGCCACTGCCGACCCTTTCAGGGGCCGGAATCAGCCAACGTACCGAAGCGCGCCGTTCGGCCGCCCCGTTTCGCTTCACAGGAAAATCACTGATCAGGAGTCACGACGCGCGATCTCCGGACACTTCAGCAACATGACCCTCTTTTTGCCACGTCCTGACCAGTACTTTTCTCCGCTCGTGCCACGTGTCTACAGTGACCTCGCACTCAGGCGACCTGGTCTCACCAGCCCGGTCCCTGTGTGTCGCCCGGGGGGAGCGAGCGTTGCTGACGCAGCGCTGCATACGACCGCGTTCCTCCCGTTGTGCCGAGACGGGGGAGAGACGGTAATGGGACACCTTCCGAAGGTATCTGCGCTGCGGCCCGAGCCAATGGGCCGTCAAGCCCGCCGCGCATCACACCGAGCCGATGCTGTTCCGCATAGCGGAGCCTGAGGACCATCGTCGGCCGGATCACGGCGACAACGTAGGAAACGTAGGAGTCGCACGCGCCGCTGCTCGGAAGCAGTCCGAGGACAGCCTGGCCGATCTTCCGGCAAAGCAGAACAACGGTCGCTGACTCAGTCCCTGACGCAGAGACCGCACCGGCACCGACACGTGCGAGTGACCGGTCGGCCTTCTCGTCGGGAGCGCTCCCATCCGCTCCCATCCGCCCCCATCGACGCATCCACCCTCGTGCAGAGGCTCCGCTGTGCTGCCGCACGAGCACTTCCTCACGCCTACTCAAGGAGACCAACGCTTTGAGACGTGTCAGCAGACACACGTACGCGCGTGTTCCCCTCACCTGCGCCATCGCCACGGCGATAGCGTTCGGAACCGCGATCCAGGCGCAATCCGCCCCCCAGGCACCGACGCCGCCCCCGAACGCCGCCGAAGGATGGTCCGACCCCGCCGCGTCCGGTGTGAAGGCGGACAAGGACGGCAACAAGGACCGCGTTCCCGCCGAGAAGCGCAGCAAGGTGCTCGGCAGCGGCTACACCAAGTCCTCCGACACCGCGTGGACCACCATCGGTGACGCCACCGGCTTCCACTTCATGACCGCCGATGAGGCCGACGGCTACCGCTGGAAGACCGCGGCGACCCTCGTCGAACCCGGGTTCTCCGACACCGACACCTGGATCGGCAACGCCTGTGTCACCGCCTCCGGTGATCGCGCCCTGGTCGCCTACGCGCCGCGCACCTTCACCAACAAGCCCAACCTCATGGCCCGGGGAGCGTTCACGGCCGCCGTGGATCTGAACTCGGGAGAGGTCACGAAGCTGCCGTTCCAGGCGAGCCTCGCCTACTTCTCGCCGGGCTGCGGCGACGGTGAGCAGGCGGTGCTGTCGCAGTTCACCGACGAGAACACGTCGGACAGGAACGAGACCCGCCTGATCACCGTCGATGCCCGTACGGGCAAGACGCAGAAGAAGATCACGGTGCAGGGCCAGGTCACCTCCGCGGTCCCGACCCGCGACGGCATCGTCGCCGCGCAGGGCAACGCCATCGTCCGGATCACCGCGAGCGGGAAGTCCGAGCTGGTCACAAGCACGGACAGCACGCCCTTCAGCCTGTCCGTCACCAAGGACGGCGGCATCGCCTTCCTGGACCGCACATTCAACGCCCGGACCGCGAAGGACGTGCGGGCCCGCGCCGCCGACGCGAAGCCCGTCGAGGCCGCGTCCGCCGGCAACACCTCCGAGGTCAAGTACCTGACCGGCGAGCAGCTCAAGGGCAAGGCCGTCAAGGCCGCCAAGGCCCGGACGGTCGCCGAGGGCCACCTGACCGGCATGGACCTCACCCGCGCCGCCGACGGCACCGCGATCGTCACCGGCACGGCGAAGAACGTCGGCACCCTGCCCAAGGACGTGCGGAACCCGGGCGGGATCGACAAGGACGCCACCGCCTCCACCAAGGCCCGCGCCCTCGTCAACTCCACGTGGGCCGACGGCAAGGACACCCGTGTCCGCCCCTCCGAGTACGAGACGGCGCGCACGGCCCGCATCGAGATGAAGCACCTGCCCACCGGCAGCAAGCCGGTGTTCGAGTCCAACCCGGCCGCGTCCCCGGTCCATCCGGACCCCGCCGAGGGCGCGAACCGCTCGCCGGCCCTCGGCACCGCCCCCGCCAAGAGCGGTGGCACCGTGGGCGGCGGCAAGGCGTCCCGGCTGAACATCGCCGAGCCGGAGTCGGAGCGCACCTGCGCGGTGGAGCGGGGCAACCCGCAGAAGCAGGCCTTCCAGCCGAAGCCGCGGCAGATCGAGTGGGCTGTCGACCGGGCCATCGAAGGCACGATGGACCAGCACGTGAACCGGGCCGCCAACTGGAAGAACATGGGCATGGGCGCCTACCGGCCGCAGGCCCTCGTCGGCGGCCTCACCGCGCTCTCCGGCGGCGGGCGCATCCCGGCCCAGGTGTTCCTCGGCATCACCGCCCAGGAGTCCAACATGTGGCAGGCCACCCGCTTCGCCGCACCGGGCACCACCGCCAACAGCCTCATCGGCAACTACTACGGCCTCGTCCACGACGAGCACGGCCAGGTCAACGACCCCTGGGCCATCAACTGGCCCGCCGCGGACTGCGGTTACGGCATCACGCAGGTCACCGACGGCATGCGGCTGCCCGGCAAGCCGTACGAGAACGGCGAGGTTCGGCCGTCCAAGCCGCGCGCGTACCAGGACGCCGTCGCGCTGGACTACACCGCGAACGTCGCGGCCGGCGTCAACATCCTCGCCGAGAAGTGGAACCAGACCCGCGGCGCCGGTCTCACCGTGAACAACGGTGACCCGAAGTGGATCGAGAACTGGTTCTTCGCCCTGTGGGCCTACAACTCCGGGTTCTACCCGCAGGCGGACGCGGGCAAGAACGGGGGCAAGTGGGGCGTGGGCTGGGCCAACAACCCGGCCAACCCCACCTACAAGCCGAACCGGACGCCGTTCCTGGAGAACGAGAACGGCGGCGACGACTACTCCCACGCCGCCAAGCCGCAGTTCTGGCCGTACCCGGAGAAGGTCATCGGCTGGGCCGCGCGCCCGCTGGAGGCGCTGGAGGCGCCGGGCACCCTCGTCCACGGTTTCCGGCCGGCCTGGTGGACCGAGCCCGCGTTCCGCACCCTGGCCAAGCCGCGGGTCTCACTGTTCTGTGACGGCTCCAACGAGTGCGACCCGAGCAAGATCAAGGAAGGCGCGTCGAACGACTCTCCCTCGACGGGTCCCTGCCAGCGCACGGACTTCCGGTGCTGGTGGAACAAGAAGGTCGAGTGGAAGAACTGCGCAGCCGGTGACTGCGGCAACGAGATCTTCCGCTTCAACAACACCTACCCGGAAGAGGCGGACGGCAACTCCCACCCGCCCCGCTGCGATTCCGGTCTCCCGGGCGGCACGTACATCGTCGACAACGTGAACTCCGGTCAGCGGATCGCCGGCAAGGACGGCAGACGCTGCTTCGACACCGGCACGTCGGCCGGATCCTTCAAGTTCGACTTCTCCACACCCTCGGCGAAGATGGACACCCATCAGCTCGGTGTGGGGTACGGCAACCACATCTGGTTCTCCACCACCCGTAAGGCCGCTTCCCCGGGAGAGGACCAGCGACTGAAGGTCACCGGCACCTGGACCGGCCCCAGCGCCGTCAAGGGCTGGACCCGGGTCCTGGTCCACATGCCGAACGTGGCCGCACGGTCCCAGCAGGCGAGGTACTCGGTGTCGGGCACCGACTCCAAGTCTCCGTTCCGTGTCGCCCCGCAGCGCATCCGCAGCAACGAGTGGCGCTCGCTCGGCGTCTTCAACTTCACCGGAACCCCGTCGGTTGCCCTGTCCAACACCACCGACGAGGCTCCGGGCGTCGACATCGCCTGGGACGCCGTCGCCTTCCAGACGCTCGGTGCCAACCCCACGCACGTGGTCGGCATGGGCGACTCCTTCGCCTCCGGCGAGGGCGCCGACACCGAGGGCGGCAAGGACTACTTCCGGGAGACGGACTACAAGGAGAAGCTCGGCAACAGCGAGGTCGTCAACAAGTGCCACCGCTCCAAGCAGGCCTGGATCCGGCAGGCGACCCTGCCCGGCAGGACCCAGTCCATCGGCAAGATCTCCGATGACTTCGGCAACGTCGACCTGAGCTTCATCGCCTGCTCCGGCGCCCGCACCTTCAACGTCTGGGCGGGCGGCAAGGGGCAGCAGAACTCGCTGCCGCAGATGGACCTCGGTTACCTCGACCAGAACACGGACATCGTGACCATCGCCATCGGCGGTAACGACTCCCTGTTCACGGACGTGTTCACTGAATGCGTCTATGCGGCCGGACTGAAGCTCTGCCAGGACGCCGAGATCGAGAAGCGGAACCCGGACACGGGTGACAAGACCGGCGAGATGAGCGGTCCGCTCAAGGACTTCATGCCGGGTTGGATCACCAACCAGGTCAAGCCGAGGATCGTCAAGGTGCTCAACGAGATCAAGGCCCGTGCGCCGCAGGCCAAGATCTACCTCGTGGGCTACCCGCCGCTGCTGTCCGGGAACGGTCAGTGCATCCCGGGGATCGGAACCGAGGAGGCGCCCTGGCTGAACGACGAAGTCGCTCCGAAGCTGGCCCAGGAGATGAAGGCTGCCGCGACGTCGGTGGGAGCCACATTCGTGGACCCCGCGTCCGACTTCAAGAACAAGGCGATCTGCGGTGACCCCGAAAGCATCAACGGTATCGTCCTGACGGGCCGGTCCGAGGCGGACGCCGATGCGCCCGAACCGTCGATGAAGTCGTTCCACCCGAAGATCTCCGGTGCCCGGCTCTACGCCAATGCCCTGGAGCGCTCCCTGTAGCACCTGACGGACAGACCACTCAAGGTCTCCGTCCGCACACATCCGTGGGTCCCAACGCATCCGCGTTGGGGCCCATCGGCCTGCGAAGAGCGAGGATTTCCGCAATGCGGTACGCACGTTTTGTCAAAGGGGCCGTAACCGTCGCCGCCGCCACCGCGGCCTGCCACGCCCTCATGTCCGCCGGCTTCGCGTGGGCACGCGACAGCGCGGACGAGAGCGGAGACTCGCCGTTCTCCGGCGCCTTCGAGTTCGCGCTCACCACAGCCGCTTCCTGGATTCTCATGCCCCTTCTGCTGTGGGCCGGCATGCGGATGATGGGGGAGGCCGGCAACACCGTGCTGGTGGTCGTCGGTGGGTTTGCCTGGTTGGGGCTCTCCGGGTACTTCACCGACGACATCGACCGGGCGGGCGGCCACATACCGATCCTGGCCCTCACCGCGTTCGTCCTTCTCGGGACAGCGCTGGCCGGAGTCGATCCGGGCCGCCGCAGCTGAGCCCCGGGCCGTGTCCGCCCTCCGGGAGAACATTCTTGCGCGAAGTGGCGTTTTATGGCCTCTCCCGAAGGCCGATACGGTCGGATTCATGGAGTGGAAATTGCCGACGGCCGAAGAACTCACCGCTGCCTTGCGTGCCGGTGAAGTGACCTCGATGGAACTGACCGACGAAGCGATCGCCCGTATCGAGCGGGACGACAAGGCGATCAACGCGATCTGTGTGCCGGACTTCGACCGTGCACGGGCCGCCGCACGCGCCGCCGACCAGGCGCGCACCCGCGGGGAGGACCGGCCGCTGCTCGGCATCCCGGTGACGGTCAAGGAGTCATACGACATCGCCGGGCTGCCCACGACCTGGGGCATGCCGCCGCACCGGAACTACCTCCCCGCCGAGGACGCGGTGCAGGTATCGCGGCTCAAGGCCGCGGGCGCGGTGGTGCTCGGCAAGACCAATGTGCCCTTTGGACTGCAGGACATCCAGAGCTTCAACGAGATCTACGGCACCACCAACAACCCGTGGGACCACCGTCGTACATCGGGCGGATCCTCCGGCGGCTCGGCGGCGGCCCTGGCAAACGGATTCGGCGCGTTGTCCATCGGCTCCGACCTCGCCGGTTCGTTGCGCACCCCCGCGCATTTCTGCGGCATCTACGCGCACAAGCCGACCCTCGGGCTGGCGGCGAGCCGCGGCATGGTCCCGCCGCCCGGGCCGGCGTTGCCGACGGACCATGACCTCGCCGTCGTCGGTCCGATGGCGCGCTCTGCCCGCGACCTCACGCTCCTGCTCGACGTCATGGCCGGACCGGACCCGCTGACGCTCGGTATGGCACACCACCTGACGCTGCCGCCCGCGCGCCACGAGCGGCTCCGCGACTTCCGGGTCCTGGTCCTCGAAGAGCATCCCCTCATTCCGACCGGATCCGCCGTGCGGGCGGGCGTGAACCGGGTGGCCGCCGCGCTGGTCGACGACGGCGCCCGCGTCGAGCGGCACAGCCCGCTGACGCCCGACCTGGCCGAAGCCGCAGTGCTCTACACGGAGTTGCTGTTTTCGAGCTCCGTCGCCCGTTTTCCCGTCGAAGCGCTGGAGCAACTGCGGGCGCTCGCCGCCGGGCTGAGCGCGGACGACCGGAGTCTCGATGCGGCGCGGCTGCGCGGCATGGTGTTCAGCCACCGCGACTGGATCGAGGCGAACAGCCGTCGCGAACTCCACCGCCACGACTGGCGGCAGCTCTTCGCCGAGTACGACGCCGTGGTGTGCCCCATCACGCCTACCCCGGCGTTCCCGCACGACCACAGCCCCGATCCGAGGGGACGCCGGATCGACATCGACGGCGTCGACTACCCGTACTTCGACCAACTCGTCTGGGCCGGCGTCGCCACCATGCCCGGCCTGCCCGCCACCGCGATACCAGCAGGCAGGTCCCCCGAGGGTCTGCCGGTGGGAGTGCAGCTCATCGGCCCCATGTTCGAGGACCGCACCCCCCTGCGGCTGGCCGAACTCCTTGAGCAGAGGATCGGCGGCTTCCAGGCACCCGGAGCGGGCGCCGTCGAACCGTGAGGCCGTAGTGCATTCGGGCCCCGGGGATCAGCCATGACATCCCCGGGGCCGGTGTACGGAGCGGTGCTGATCGATGATGCTGAGACGCCGGGACACTGACGTCACGTGGCGGTCGGCCTGAGCACTTCCTTGCCGTGCGCCGGCCACTTTCTCGGTGAACTCCGCGACGTGCGTCTGGGGTTCCCCGAGGCGTCAGAGCATCAGCAGTAGCCGCGTGTTCGGTACGAGCTTCCGGTTTACGCTGGTGCTCTGCACGAAGATCGTGAAGTCGTCGTTGTGGTCCGGCGTGACGCGAGCTTCCGTGTCCGGCAGTCCGAGCAGGGCTCGGGCCTCAGGCCCCGTGTACACCCGGTCCGTCTTCTTCTCCAACACCGCTATCTGCTTCCGCGCCTGGATCTTCTCCGACTTGCTCAGTTGGTAGAACGCACCCCCGGTCCGGTAGGTGTGCCCGCATTCGACGACCCAGTCCCGGATCGCGGCGGCACGGGCCACTGGGATCAGCTGGTACTCCGACGGATTCACCGGCGTGAGGCCGGCCGCCTTGATGGTCTCCTTGTTGACGGCGTCCGCACCCGTGGAGAACACCGCCCGCGATCCGCGGATGCCCTGGGCGCGGCCCACCATGAACCTCTCGGTGGCCTGCTGGATGACCAGGCCGGCCTCCTCCAGGCCCTGTGTGCTGGTGGCGTCCCAGATGGCGATGTTGTCCTTCGGGAACCCGCACTGCATGGCCTCGCGCTTGCCCATCTGGTCCGGCACAAGGACGGCCAGCGTCCAGTTGTCCTCCTGTGTCTCGATCAACTTGGCTACGGCCTCGACCAGTTCGCGCGGATCCCTGCTCCGGGCATCGGCGCAGCGGTGACTCGCGTTCTCCTGCCCGTCGGTGAGCACGAACGTCAGGAAGCTGTGGTCTCCGTACAGTTGAGCCGTCTGCGCGAGCTCTCGCTGCGATTTGAGCGTGGCCGCCAGCAGCGCCGTCATGCCACCGACCCGGTACATCTGCTGCAGGGACGGCATGCGCAGCACGTCCTTGTCGTAGATGACGCACTCCACCCTGTCCGCGAAGACGTACACCGTGACGCGGGTCTCCTGGTCCAACTCCTGCGATCGGCGGGCCAGATAGGCAATCTGCTGGTCGGCGACTTCGACGACCTTGCGGCTCAGGTGCGACATGGACGAACTGGCATCCAGCACGAGAGCAACGTGATTGATGTAGTTCTGGCTTCCGGACATGACAGGTCCCCCTCTTGTCTCGCCGACTCGATGCTTCGATCCTCTCACCCACCACTGACAATCGATCTTGGTCGCCGGACCGGGGGAGGGGCCCAACCGTGCGCCGACCACCAGCTCCCCCGCCGACATCTTTGGAGGCGTCGAGAATTCGTGAACAATGTGCTGGCCTTTACGTCGGGTCGACTCATCGATTTCAGGCCACTTATTGAGGCTGTTTATTTCGGCCTGTTCGGGCGTGATCGGAAGGGCTTGTTCCGGTCTGTGGTCGACAAGTTGGTCCATGATTGAGTGGGGCTCAGTGATCCACAACACGGGGAGTGACTTTCAGTGAGCCTTTCGTCGGATTACCCTGACGTACCCAAGTGGGAGGAAAAGCCCAGCGGTTATCAGACAGGAGCCGTGGTCAAATACAAGGGCAACATTTTCCGTGCCGCTTTCTGGGCCTCGGAACCGGGGGTGGGGGACCCCAACAAGAACGGCTGGCGATTCTTCGACGAGCTGTACGACCAGACCCCGCACAAGTCGACCGAGCGGGCCAATGTCATCGCCTACATCCCTACCTGGCGGAAGAAGGAGGGATTCGACTACGGCAAGGGAGAGATGTATCGGTACATCACGCACGGCATCATCGCGTTCTTGACGTTCAGTGAGAAGGATTCCGGCGCGTTCGACCCCGCCGCGGTCAGGGAGATCAGCACCGTTCTCCCGGACGTGCTCATGGCCGCGAACCTGTACGGGACCAAGACCATGATCGCGCTGGGCGGCGCGAACGACTTCGCGTTCCTGGACCTGATGACGGAGATCGGGAACAACCCGGCCTCCCCGAAGCTCGACCAGACCGTGCGCAACGTCGTCAACTACGTCACCCAGAACGGCCTGGACGGCGTAGACCTCGACCTGGAGTGCTGGTGGGGCCGGCCCGGCGAGCAGGATCAGGGCGGCCGAACGAAGGCCGACGGGCCGCATCCCGCGGGGCGCGGTCTGACGCTGTTCGCCAAGAAGCTGAAGGAGGCCATGCCCGACAAAATCGTGTCGGCGGCCGTCTTCGGCACTTCGTGGTACGGGAACAATTACGACCCCGGCATGGCCGAACACCTCGACTGGATCGGCGTGATGACCTACGACCTCACGGGGTCGTGGGACAAGTCCCCGGTCGGCCCGCATTCCGCGCTGAACAAGATTCGCGGGAAGGGAACGGCCGAGATTCGTGAGGCGAACGTCTATCTGGAGTCGTACCTCCGCGAACAGCAGGGCGCCTGGCCGGGAGCCAGGGCAGGCACCGGTCCGTCCGCCGAGGGCGGCGATGCCCTGGAGAACAATCCGATCCTGTCGGTCGAGGACTGCCTCTGGTACTGGACGAATCCGCTCTTCATGAACTGGCAGGGCAAGGGCCAGGACGTGGACCGCGGCAAGATCGCGGCCGGAGTGCCCGTCTACGGATACGACTTCGCCGCCGCCAAGGAGCCGGACGACCTGACCGGCGACGTGCCCCCGGGATACAAGGTGCTGCGGTACAAGGAAATCCTGGACGAGTTCCCTGACGCCCTTGAGGCCAAGGACGCGAACATCAAGGTGGACGGGAAGACGCCCCGCCCCAAGCTGAAGGAGCCCCTGCCGCCGGGGGAGTACCCGTACGCCCACAACATCTATTTCGAGACCCCGAACACCGCCGTCACCAAGCTGAAGTTCCTCAAGGAAGTCGGCGCCAAGGGCGTCATCATCTGGGAACTCTCCAATGACGTCTGGGAAGACGGCAAGAGCATCATCAAGGCCCTCTACCTCGCCTCCGGCAACCCGGTCCCCGAGACCTCGCCCATCACGGATCCGCCGGTCCCGGTGGCCAGTTCCTACCTGTGGGACTCCACCGGATTCCTGGGGCACGCGAGCGGACCGCTGCAGTTCCAGGACGACGGCACCAAAGACAACGGCATGCGGCAGTTCTCGGCGAGGCTGTGGAACATCCCCGACGACGCGGACTGGAAGAGCGTCGCCCAGAACTGCCCGGCCGTGATCAAGAGGCAGTACTTCAACCGGCCGACCCGCATCGTGGACAAGGGTGCCCTCGGACTCTGGGGCGAGTTCGACGTCCGCGACAACGACGACGTACCTGACTGGTTCTGGGGCCACATGGAGGAGAAGGGCGGGGCGCCCGACGGGCACACGCGGTACGCCTCGCGCCTGTGGGGCCTATCCCTCAGCGACGACTGGAAAGCGGCCGCGAAGCAGACGCCGGCGCTCATAGCAGGCCAGTACTTCAACGAGCCGACGGAGATCGAGGACAAGGGAGTCGGCGGACTCTGGGGCATTTTCGACGTCAGCAACGAGCCGAGTCCCATTCCGGCGTTCACCGCGCAGGTCAAGGGTGACAACGACTGCATGTACTGCCAGGTCGACACCCTTCCCGCCAAGGACCTGGACGGGCTGGGCAACGTCGAACGGTTCAACCTGACGAACACGATGATCATCGGTGAGGACGCGCCCTTCCTCTACTCGGTCATCACCAAGGGCGACGGCTCGGTCGATTTCCCCGAGGGCGTCGTCATGACCCTCAAGGACCCGGACGGGAACTCCTTCGACGAGGACGTCGAGGACGACGGAAAACTCGTCAAGATGTCCGGCGACTCGGTCCGGTACCTGGTCGTCAAGGATCCTCAAGCCGGCGACTGGACGATGTCGATGAGCGTGACCAGGGGCGCCGAGTTCCGGTGCGAATGCAACACCGTGCCGAGCGCGCACGTCTACGACACTCTCATCGAGACCCGCCGGAAACTCGACGCAGCGCAGGGCCTCGCTCCTCGGGATCTCGGCAAGACCGGTGCCACGGCGCTGGCGGGTGTGGCCACGATCGCGTTCCTGGCTCCTGAGGTGCTCCCCCTCCTCGCCTTGGGCACGTTCATCTTCGGCGTCGGGCTTACCGCATCCAAGGTGATCGCCGACAAACTGGCGGACACCTCGCAGAACATGGCGGCATACTCGCGGGTTCTGTCGCAGTTGGAGAAGAGCCTTCTGGAAGAAGGCCCTGCCGCCTTGGACAAGTACGTCTGGCTGATCGGCAAGAACGTTTCCGGCCCGGAGGTCTACGAGCTCCTCAAGCGCCCCCAGAAGATCATCAGGTGGGCCGGGGTGCACGTCGAGGTACTTCAGCTGGTCGAGCACATGACGGACCCGGAAATGCAGAACTCCATTCGCCACGTGTTCTGGCAGTGTCTGCTCAAGAAGAGGCTGGGTGAGGAATTCGCCAAGGCGATGGGTGAGGCGCACGAGCGTGGCCGCCCCGGTTCCGACGCGGACAACAAGGCGGACGAGAAGAACAACGAGATCGGCCTCAGGCTCGCGGACGAAGTGAAATCCGACAAAGAATGCAAGAAGCGCGTCTTCGAGATGTGGGAAGCGAAACAGCTCGCCATCCGGCCCGACTACGAGGGCGACCCGACCTGATGTCGGCCTGATGCCGTCGTGACATCCGATGCCGTCGTGGCATCCGCGCAAGGTCTCAGGTCCGCCCACCGCAAGCCCGGCGGGCGGACCTGAACCGGCGCGCTTCATTGTCCCTGGGGAGAGCCCTGCCACGGCCGTCCACCTGAACCTCAGCACCGCTCGCCGTGCGTCCACAACCCGAGAAGACCCGGAGCGCCCGGCCCATGCGTCGCACACCGTGTCGACGGCTCGGCCCGGATCGATGTCGTACTTCTGCCACGGCACATGTTCACCTGTGGCATACAGGGTGCCGCCGTCCGGGCTGAAGGCCAGGGACAGGGTGCCGTCGCCCGGAGTGGGCAGGGCGGGGCCGAGGGGTTGCCGGGAGACCACGTCCCACAGCTGCACGGTGCCCTGGTTCCCGGCGACGGCGAGGGTGGTGCCGTCCGGGGAGAAGGCCAGCACGGTCGCTTCCTCGGGTACGCCGGGTGTGGCGCGGGAGAGGGCGCCGGACAGTGTGCCCACCGGCGTATGCAGGGCGCCGTCCCACAAGGACACCTCTCCCCGGTATTTCGCCGCGCCGATCCGGCGCGCGTCCGGGCTGAACGCGAACCGGCAGGCGTCGCACTGGCCGAGTTCGCCGGGCAGGTCTTGCCGT
>JABFVM010000224.1 GCA_013362785.1 Streptomyces sp.
CGACGACGGCCGCGAGGTCACCGGCCCGCTCGCCGCTGACCTGCCGTACGACATGCTCGGTGATCGTCGCGAACGCCACCGACTCGTTCACCGCGAACAGCGGCAGACGGTGCTGGGCGCAGGCCAGCACCAGGTCGTCGGGGACGTCGCCGAGCTCGGCCTCACCGGCCGCCAGGGCCACCACCCCGGACTGCACCAGGAGGCGCACGAACGGTTCGGAGTCCGCGGCGTCGCGCCGCCAGGCCAGCCCCGTGAGCACCAGCTCCCCGCCCGAGAGATAGCGGCTGGGATCCCTGAGGTCGGTGGTCATCACACCGCGCACGGTGCGGTCCAGCTCATCCTCGCCGCCGAGCAGCTTGAGGCCCAGCGCGTCGGTGTCCAGCAGTGCGCGCAGCCGCATTCTCGTCGCCGCCGTTCTTTGTCTCGATATCTACGATGAATCTTGATGGGTCTGTGGGTGAGGCCCGGTCGGCGGGCCGATGAGCGGCGCCGGGGGCGGTGCTCGTCGTCTTTCGGACGGTGTCGCAGGTCACAGGGCCGTGCCCGGTGTTTCCAGAGAAAGACGTGGAGGTTACTGGTGACCTCCGTTCATACGAATCTACAAGATGCCCACCCTGGCCAGCCAACTCCTTCATGGTTTCCGTGACTGACCCAGGTCGAGTCGGGCGCTGTGTACTGACGTCAATGCGCGTTAACAGCACATGAACGAGCCGGGCCCGCCGCACCTGATCTGGCTCAAACCGTACGACCCACGAGACGAAGAAGAGAGCCGGTCATGGACTTCCTTCGCCCCGCCAGCTGGGAGGAGGCGCTCGCCGCGAAGGCCGAGCACCCCACCGCTGTGCCGATTGCGGGTGGCACCGATGTGATGGTCGAGATCAACTTCGACCACCGCCGGCCCGAGTACCTCCTCGACCTGAACCGCATCGGCGACCTCTACGAGTGGGAGGTCGGCGAGGAGAGCGTGCGGCTCGGCGCCTCTGTGCCGTACACGCGGATCATGGAGAGCCTGCGCGCCGAGCTGCCGGGCCTCGCCCTGGCCTCGCACACGGTCGCCTCCCCGCAGATCCGCAACCGCGGCGGCGTCGGCGGCAACCTCGGCACCGCCTCCCCGGCCGGCGACGCCCACCCCGCGCTCCTCGCGGCGGGCGCCGAGGTCGAGGTCGAGTCGGTGCGCGGCAGCCGCCGTATTCCGATCGATGACTTCTACACCGGCGTGAAGCGCAACGCTCTGGCGGCCGACGAGCTCATCCGCGCCGTCCACATCAACAAGGCCGACGGGCCGCAGCAGTACTCCAAGGTCGGCACGCGGAACGCGATGGTCATCGCCGTGTGCGCCTTCGGGCTCGCGCTGCACCCCGAGACGCGGACCGTGCGCACGGGGATCGGCTCCGCCGCTCCCACGCCGGTCCGGGCCAAGGCCGCCGAGGAGTTCCTGAACGCGGCGCTCGAAGAGGGCGGCTTCTGGGACAACGGCAAGATCATCACCCCGTCGGTCGCCAAGCAGTTCGCCGAGCTGTGCTCCGGCGCCTGCAACCCGATCGACGACGTCCGGGGCACGGCGAGCTACCGCCGGCACGCGGTCGGCGTCATGGCGCGCCGCACGCTGACCTGGACCTGGGAGTCGTACCGCGGCGCCCGCCGCACCACGGAGGGAGCTGCGTAATGCGCGTCAACTTCACTGTCAACGGACGTCCGCAGGAAGCCGACGACGTGTGGGAGGGCGAGTCCCTGCTGTACGTCCTCAGGGAGCGCATGGGCCTTCCCGGTTCCAAGAACGCCTGTGAGCAGGGCGAATGCGGATCCTGCACGGTCAGGCTCGATGGCGTCCCGGTGTGTTCGTGCCTGGTCGCCGCCGGTCAGGTCGAGGGCCGCGAGGTCGTCACCGTCGAGGGGCTCGCCGACTTCGCCAAACAGCGCGCCGAGCACGGCGGTTGCGCCACCGGCGCGTGTGGGACGTCCCTCCAGGACGCTCAGCAGTGGGCGGCCAAGGGGCAGGACTCGCAGACCGGTGAGGGCACCGAGCTCTCCCCGATCCAGCAGGCGTTCATCGACGCCGGCGCCGTCCAGTGCGGCTTCTGCACGCCGGGTCTGCTGGTCGCCGCCGACGAGATGCTGGAGCGCAACCCGAACCCGACCGACGCGGACATCCGCGAGGCGCTGTCGGGCAACCTGTGCCGCTGCACCGGCTACGAGAAGATCATGGACGCGGTCCGCCTCGCGGCCGCCCGGCAGGGAGAGGCGGTCTGACGTGTCCACTCCTAACGGCACTCCCACCAAGATCACCCAGGGTTCCCAGACCAAGGGCGGCATCGGCGAGTCCACGCTCCGCCCGGACGGCACCCTCAAGGTCACCGGCGAGTTCGCGTACTCGTCCGACATGTGGCACGAGGACATGCTCTGGGGGCAGATCCTCCGGTCCACCGTCGCGCACGCCGAGATCGTGTCCATCGACACCAGCGAGGCCCTCGCCATGGCGGGTGTCTACGCCGTCATGACGTACGACGACCTGCCGACCGACGTGAAGAACTACGGCCTGGAGATCCAGGACACCCCGGTCCTCGCGCACGGCAAGGTACGTCACCACGGTGAGCCGGTCGCCATCGTCGCCGCCGACCACCCGGAGACCGCGCGTCGCGCCGCGGCGAAGATCAAGGTCGACTACCGCGAGCTGCCCGTCATCACCGACGAGGCCTCCGCGACCGCCCCGGACGCGATCCTCGTCCACGAGGGCCGCGACGACCACCACAGCGGCCATGTCCCGCACCCGAACATCGTCCACCGCCAGCCGATCTTCCGCGGCGACGCGGCCGAGGCCGCCAAGCGGGCCGACGTGATCGTCAAGGGCGAGTACACCTTCGGCATGCAGGACCAGGCCTTCCTCGGCCCGGAGTCCGGCCTCGCCGTGCCGGACGAGGACGGCGGCGTCCACCTGTACATCGCCACCCAGTGGCTGCACAGCGACCTGCGTCAGATCGCCCCGGTCCTCGGGCTGCCCGAGAGCAAGGTCCGCATGACGCTGTCCGGCGTCGGCGGTGCCTTCGGCGGCCGCGAGGACCTGTCGATGCAGATCCACGCCTGCCTGCTGGCACTGCGCACCGGCAAGCCCGTCAAGATCGTCTACAACCGCTTCGAGTCGTTCTTCGGGCACGTCCACCGCCACCCGGCCAAGCTGTACTACGAGCACGGGGCCACCAAGGACGGCAAGCTCACGCACGTGAAGTGCCGGATCGTGCTGGACGGCGGGGCGTACGCCTCGGCCTCCCCGGCGGTCGTCGGCAACGCCTCCTCGCTCAGCATCGGCCCGTACGTGGTCGAGGACGTCGACATCGAGGCCATCGCCCTCTACACCAACAACCCGCCCTGCGGCGCCATGCGCGGCTTCGGCGCGGTCCAGGCGTGCTTCGCCTACGAGGCGCAGATGGACAAGCTGGCCGCGAAGCTGGGCATGGACCCGGTGGAGCTGCGGCAGCTCAACGCCATGGAGCAGGGCACCATCATGCCGACCGGGCAGCCGGTCGACTCCCCGGCGCCGGTCGCCGAACTCCTGCGCCGCGTCAAGGCGATGCCCCTGCCGCCGGAGCGGCAGTGGGAGTCAAGCGAGGGCTCGGACGTACGGCAGCTGCCGGGCGGTCTGTCCAACACCACCCACGGCGAAGGCGTCGTACGCGGTGTCGGCTACGCGGTCGGCATCAAGAACGTCGGCTTCTCCGAGGGCTTCGACGACTACTCCACCGCCAAGGTGCGCATGGAGGTCATCGGCGGCGAGCCCGTCGCCACCGTGCACACCGCGATGGCGGAGGTCGGCCAGGGCGGCGTCACCGTCCACGCGCAGATCGCCCGCACCGAGCTGGGCGTCACGCAGGTGACGATCCACCCGGCGGACACCCAGGTGGGCAGCGCCGGTTCGACGTCCGCGTCGCGGCAGACGTACGTCACCGGCGGCGCCGTCAAGAACTCCTGCGAGCTGGTCCGCGAGAAGGTACTGGAGATCGGGCGCCGCAAGTTCGGCTCCTACCACCCGGCCTGGGCCACCGCCGAACTGCTCCTGGAGGGCGGCAAGGTCGTCACCGACGGCGGCGAGGTCCTCGGCGACCTGGTCGACGTGCTGGAGGGCGAGGTCGTCGAGATCGAGGCCGAGTGGCGGCACCGCCCCACCGAGGCCTTCGACCTGCGCACCGGCCAGGGCAACGGACACGTCCAGTACTCCTTCGCCGCGCACCGCGCCGTGGTCGAGGTCGACACCGAGCTCGGCCTGGTCAAGGTCATCGAGCTGGCCTGCGCCCAGGACGTCGGCAAGGCGCTCAACCCGCTGTCCGTCCTCGGCCAGATCCAGGGCGGCACCCTCCAGGGCATGGGCATCGCGGTGATGGAGGAGATCATCGTCGACCCCAAGACCGCGAAGGTCAGGAACCCCTCCTTCACGGACTACCTGCTCCCCACGATTCTCGACACGCCGATCATCCCGGTCGACGTGCTCGAACTCGCCGACGACCACGCGCCGTACGGGCTCCGTGGCATCGGCGAGGCACCCACCCTGTCCTCGACCCCGGCCGTCCTCTCGGCGATCCGGAGCGCGACCGGGCTGGAGCTCGACCGGACGCCGGTACGACCGGAACACCTCACCGGTACGGCGTAAGGAAACCCCGCAAGACCCTCCGGGCGGTGTGTGGGAACGTCACACACTCCGTCGCACCGCCCGGAGTACTCGATGTGCCGCACCGCTCGCGGCGGGTCGGGGACACGCAAGTACCTGCACCACAGATCCTGTTCGTTCGTCTCGGGCCGTCCCCCGGGTCGTGCGGCCGAAGCACCTTCCCAAATCCCGCAGCCGCGCTCGCGGTTGGTCGACCGTCAGGGCGGTCGGCGCGGGTGTCCCTTTGAACCTTGGGAGTAGGCCCACATGACCCAGCAGTCACTGGAGCCGGCGACCACAGCCGAAGACGCGGGAGAAGGCACCCGCGTCCCGGCCGGCAGGTCCTGGCTCGACCGGTACTTTCACATAACGAAGAGAGAATCCACGGTCGCGCGCGAGGTGCGCGGCGGCGTCACGACCTTCATGGCGATGGCGTACATCCTCCTGCTCAACCCGCTCATCCTGTCCGGCAAGGACGCGGCAGGGGACACCCTCGCCCAGAAGGCGCTGATCACCGCGACCGCGTTCGCGGCGGCCTTCAGCACGCTGCTCATGGGCTTCTTCGGCAAGGTGCCGCTCGCCCTCGCCGCCGGCCTCTCCGTCTCCGGCGTCCTCGCCTCGCAGGTCGCCCCGCAGATGACCTGGCCGCAGGCCATGGGCATGTGTGTGATGTACGGCGTGGTCATCATGCTGCTCGTCGTCACCGGCCTGCGCGAGATGATCATGAACGCGATCCCGCTCGCGCTGAAGCACGCGATCACCATGGGCATCGGCCTGTTCGTCGCCCTGATCGGCTTCTACAAGGCCGGCTTCGTGCACCAGGGCGAGGCGACTCCGGTCACCCTCGGCCCGGCCGGCGAACTGGCCGGCTGGCCCGTCCTGCTCTTCGCCGTCACGCTGCTCGCGATCTTCATGCTCCAGGCGCGCGCCATCCCCGGCGCCATCCTGATCGGCATCGTCGGCGGCACCGTCCTGGCCCTGGTCCTCAACGCCTTCGACGTCATCGACCCCAAGCAGTGGGCGGGCGGCTCCGCACCCGAACTGCACGGCAGCGCGGTGTCCATGCCCGACTTCTCCATCTTCGGCAACGTCGAGTTCGGCGGCTGGGGCGAGGTCGGCGCGATGACGGTCGGCATGATCGTGTTCACCCTGGTGCTCGCCGGGTTCTTCGACGCGATGGCGACGATCATCGGCGTCGGCACCGAGGCCAAGCTGGCCGACGACAAGGGCCGGATGCCGGGGCTGTCCAAGGCGCTGTTCATCGACGGCGCGGGCGGTGCGATCGGCGGCGTGGCCGGGGCCTCGGGCCAGACGGTGTTCGTCGAGTCGGCGACCGGCGTCGGCGAGGGCGCCCGTACGGGCCTCTCCTCCGTCGTCACCGGCCTGTTCTTCGCGGCCTGTCTCTTCTTCACCCCGCTGACGGCGATCGTGCCCGGCGAGGTCGCGGCTGCGGCCCTGGTCGTGATCGGCGCCATGATGATGATGAACGCACGGCACGTGGACTGGGCCGACCGGGCCACCGCGATCCCGGTGTTCCTCACCGTCGTGATCATGCCGTTCACCTACTCGATCACCGCGGGTGTCGCCGCCGGTGTCATCTCGTACGTGGCCATCAAGATCGCTCAGGGCAAGGCGCGGGAGATCGGGGCGTTCATGTGGGCCCTGACAGGCATCTTCATCGTCTATTTCGCCCTCAATCCCATTGAGAGCTGGATGGGCGTGCACTAGCCGTGCGCGTACCGCCCTCCACACGACCGCTTTAAGGAGACCGACAGATGCTGGACATCGCCGAAGAGCTGCACCGGTGGGTCGAGCAGGGACGCGACTTCGCCGTGGCCACCGTGGTGGCGGTCGGCGGCAGCGCACCCCGCCAGCCCGGCGCCGCGCTCGCGGTCGACGCCGACGGCACGGCGATCGGCTCGGTCTCCGGCGGTTGTGTGGAGGGCGCGGTCTACGAGCTGTGCCAACAGGCGCTGCAGGACGGCGAGACGGTCCTGGAGCGCTTCGGGTACAGCGACGAGGACGCCTTCGCGGTCGGGCTGACGTGCGGCGGCATCATCGACATCCTGGTGACGCCGGTACGGGTGCAGGACCCGGCCCGTCCGGTGGTCACGGCGGCGCTGGCCACGGCGTCGGCCGGCGAGGCGGCGGCGGTGGCCCGGATCGTGTCGGGCCCCTCCGACCTGATGGGCCGCGCGCTGCTGGTCCGCCCCGACGGCACGTACGACGGCGGCTTCGGCGCCCATCCCGAGCTGGACCGTACGGTCGCGGCGGAGGCGGGCGCGTTCCTGGACGCGGGTCGCACCGGGACCCTGGAGATCGGTGAGCAGGGTTCGCGCTGCGGGGCCCCGCTCACCCTCCTCGTCGAGTCGTCCGTCCCGCCGCCCCGGATGATCGTCTTCGGCGCCATCGACTTCGCGTCGGCGCTGGTGCGGATCGGCAAGTTCCTGAACTACCACGTGACCGTGTGCGACGCCCGCCCGGTCTTCGCGACCGAGGCCCGCTTCCCGGACGCCGACGAGATCGTCGTGGAGTGGCCGCACAAGTACCTGGAGCGCACGGAGGTCGACGGCCGGACGGTGCTGTGCGTGCTGACCCACGACGCCAAGTTCGACGTACCGCTGATTCAGCTCGCGCTGCGTCTGCCGGTCGCGTACGTCGGCGCCATGGGCTCCCGCCGCACCCACCTCGACCGCAACGAGCGGCTGCGCGAAGTCGGCGTCACCGAGCTGGAGTTGGCCCGCCTTCGCTCCCCGATCGGCCTGGACCTGGGCGCCCGTACACCCGAGGAGACGGCCCTGTCGATCGCCTCGGAGATCGTCGCCAACCGGCGCGGCGGCAGCGGGGCCTCACTCACCGGCGCACACACGCCGATCCACCACGAGGCGACGTCCACGTCGTCCCCGGCGGGGCGGATCGGGTCGGTGGCCTGAGCGGGCCCGAGCGCCTCGGGCAAGCGGCCCGCGCACCTCCCCTCAAGCCCTCCTGAGCAACCGATTCACCGCCCGCCCGAACACATACCGGGCCGTACGCTCCAGCACCCCGTCCAGTACCCCCGGCACGAACCGCACCCGCAGCTCCTCCCGCCACACCACCCGCGCCCGTCCGCCCGGACCGGGCCGTACCTCGATCTCGGCCCAGCCGGTGATCACACGGCCCCGCTTCTCCAGTCGGCACCGGCCGGGTGTGTCGTCCCCGGGCGGCTGCCACACCGTCACCTCCATCGGGTCGTCGAAGGAGAGCGGGCCCAGGCCGGAGCGGGCGGTGAAGCGGGTGCCCTCGCGGGTCGGCCCGGGGGTGCTGACGTGGACGCGGGTCAGGGGGACGACCTCGGCGTGGCGGGGCCACTGCGTCAGACGGCGCCAGGCCTCGGTGAGGGGGAGTGGAACCGTGCGTTCGAGCAGGAAGTTCGCCACGGAACGATCTTACGGAACGGCCCTGTGCATCAGAGCTGGTCACCACGGCCCGACCGGTGGCGTCGGGCGTGGCGTATACGGGGTGTGCCGACGGTCCGCACAGGGGTCGGACGACGGACGTACGCGCAGTGAACTCACCTCCGGGCGCGCCGCCCACGCCGTACGCTTCCGGCCAAGGGCGGGCAAACCGTCCGCCCAACGGGGGAGTTGGTCGTCATGCCACTGAAGACATACGGCGTACTCGTCGCACGAGCCGTCGAGACCCGGCGCGAGGGCGCCCACGACACGCCGCACTACCAGATCCACCTCACCGACGAACACGGCACCCACTACCGAGCCGCCGTCAACGTCCAGTCCCAGCAGAAGCCCTCCGAGCTGCTCTACTTCGTCAGCGAGGACTTCCGGCACCCGATCACGGACCGGCTGGCGGGACTGCAGAGCGGCTGGAACACCCTGCCGTCGGGGCCCGGCGGCCCGAACCTCGACTTCGTGCGCGGCAACCTCTTCGACCCGGCCCTGATGCGGAAGCTGCCGCCGGACCTCGAAGGGCCCGACAACGACCTCGCCGACCTCCTCGACCACTCGGTCCGCCGCGCGGTCGCCGACCCCGAGGCCCGCGTGTACCTCTTCGGTGAGCGCTGGGGCCCCGAACCGAAGGTCAAGGACAAGGTCTTCGGCTTCCTGCCCGGCAACGGCGTCCACGACATCCATATGAACCAGGGCAACAGCGGCCGCTTCCGCGACGCCGACGGTGTCTGGCAGGACGGCGGGATGCTGATCCACTTCCCGGCGCAGTCCCGCTGGGTCGGCGTCTTCCTCGCCTTCCAGAGCCAGTCCTGGAAGACGGACGACGTCACCGGGCACGCCATCGACGACGTCGACGGTTCGCGCCCCGTGCCCGGTGCCCGGCCCGTCCGGATCGTCGCCGCCCTCGTCAACCCGCGCGGCCCGGCCCCCGAGGCCGAGACGGTGACCCTCGTCAACGCCTCGCCCGACCCCGTCGACCTGACCGGCTGGCAGATCCAGGACCGGCTGGGCCAGCACTCCGCCGTGCCGCCCGGCCCGCTCGCGGCCGGCGCCTGCCTGACCGTCCGCCTCGGCGACGGCGCCCGACTCGGCAACCACGGCGGCGAGATCAGCCTCCTCGACGCCAAGCGCCTGAAGGTGGACGGCGTCTCGTACACCGCCGAGCAGGCCGGGCGGGAGGGCTGGTCCGTCGTCTTCTGACGGGCCCGCACGAGCTGGCACACGGACCGGGGCGCGCCGTCTATCGCACCCGTACACCCGTACGGCACCATGAGCGCGACCCGCATCACTGTCGGGAGGGCGTCTCGTGGACCGTGAACGGCACGACGTACTCGACGAGTTGCAGCGCGATCCGTATCCGCACTACGACCGGGCCCGCCGTGCCGAGGGGCTGACCCGTGTCCCCGAGCTCGACGCCTGGCTGGTCGCCCGGGACGCCGACGTACGCGAAGTCCTGCGGCGTCCCGACGACTTCTCGTCGGCGAACAGCCTGCGGCCGGACGTGCTGCCCTCGCCCGCCGCGCTCGCCGTCCTCGGCGGCGGATTCGGCGGGCGGCCCGTCGTCGTCACCACCGACGGCGACCGGCACCAGCGGCTGCGCGCGCCCATCGTCCGCGCACTGTCCCCGGCCCGGGTCGCCGCCGTCCTGCCGTATGCCGCCGAGCGGGCGGCGGCCCTGGTGGACACGTTCGCCGAGGACGGCCGGGTCGAGCTGATGTCGGCCTATGCGCGGCGGCTGCCCGGCGATGTCATCGGCAGGATCGTCGGCCTCGATCCGGTCGACGTGCCGGCAGTCGTGCACGGCGGACACCGTGCCGAGGAGTTGCTGTTCCGCCCTCTTGAGGAGGGTGAGCAGATCGCCGCCGCCGAGGACGTGGTCGCGATGCAGCGCGTCCTCGACCGGTACGTACGGGAGCGGCACGCCGACCCCCGCGAGGACCTGGCCACGGAGGTCGTCGCGTCCGTCACCGACGGCGAACTCACCCTGGAGCACCGGCACGAGGCCGTCTCGCACCTTCAGAACCTGCTCATCGCGGGCCACCTCACCACGACCGCCCTGATCGGCACGACCGTCCTGCACCTCCTGCGGCATCGCCGTCAGTGGGAGCTGCTGTGCGCCGAGCCCGAGAGGATCCCGGCGGCGGTCGAGGAGGCGGCCCGCTACGACTCCGTTCTCCAGGGATTCCGTCGGCTCACCACTTGCCCGGTCACCCTGGCCGGTACCGAACTCCCGGCCGGGGAGGCGGTGTTCGTGGCTTTCGGCGGGGCCAACCGTGACCCCGACCGGCATGCGCGCCCCGACGAGTTCGACATCACCCGCTCCCCGGAGCGCCACCTGGCCTTCGGGTTCGGGGTGCACGGCTGCCCCGGTGCGCAGCTGGCCCGCGAGCAACTCCGCCTCACTCTCACGGAGTTGACCCGCAGGCTGCCCGGTCTGCGGCTCGCGGCGGATCACCCGGTCAGCATGCGACCGACGATGATCCACCGCTCCCCGCACCGGCTGCACCTCACCTGGTGAGACGCGCCCTCACTGGGCGTAGAACGTGGCGTCGGCCCGGTCCGTGGCCGTGCTCAACGCCTGTACCTGCAGCAGGTAGTCGTAGTGCCGGATGTAGCGCCCGGCGTAGTTGTACGACTCGTAGGACACCCCCGCCGAGTCGGACAGCCCGGCCCTCCTGTGGAAGGTGGCGTCGGACGCGAACGCCGCCGTGCCGTCGTTCTTCTCCACCCACACCTCGAAGTTCTTGTGCCGCAGGTAGTAGCCGGGGAAGTTGGCCGACTCCAGCGAGACCGTGCCGCTGCCCGCCAGGCCGGGGACCACGCGGAACTGCGAGTCCGCGAGCGGGGAGACATCGGGGTCGATCCTGGCGCGGTACTCCCAGTGCCGGATGAAGCGGTCCGCGAAGTTGTACGACGAGAAGCGCTGCGGCGTGATCCCGTCGGCCACCGGGATGCCGAAGTCGGGGGTGCCGTCGGCCTTCCAGTACAGCTTCTGCACGCGGGTGCGGCGGTTGGGGTCGTTGAGCGGGTCGCCGGTGATGTCCTTGTAGCTGCGGTCGTGGTAGACGAGGATGTCGCTCTTGCCGTCCTCGGAGACCGTGAACGAGTTGTGGCCCGGTCCGTACTGGCCGGTGCTCGCGTTGCTGCTGAAGACCGGTGTGGAACTCTTGCTCCAGTTGGCCGTGTTGAGCAGGTCGGCGCTCGCGGAGGCGGTCAGCATGCCGAGGCAGTAGTTGCTGTCGGTGGCGCTGGCCGAGTAGGTCATGAAGACCCTGCCGCCGTGCTGGATGACCGCCGGCCCCTCGTTGACCTTGTAGCCGACGGTCTCCCATGAGTAGGTGGGCCGCGACAGCATCACCGGAGTGCCGGTGATGGTCCAGGGGTTGGCCATCTTCGCGAGGTAGACGTCCGTGTTGTTGTTCACGGACGGGTCGCGCTGGGCCCAGGCCAGATAGCGCACGCCGTTCACGACGAAGGTCGTGGCGTCCAGGGAGAAGCTCTCCCACTGTGTTTTGATCTGGCCCTTCTCGGTCCAGGTGGCGGTCAGCGGGTTGGCGCCGGTGCCCTCCAGGACGTACATCCGGATCGCCCACACGTCGTTGGTGGCCCCGGCGGCGAAGTAGACGTACCACTTGCCGTCGATGAAGTGGATCTCCGGCGCCCAGATGTGCGCGCCCATCACACCGCTGGCGTGCTTGGTCCAGATCGTCACCTCCTGGGCCGTGGACAGGCCCTGGATGGTGGTCGCGCGGCGCAGCACGATGCGGTCGTACTCGGGGACGGTCGCGGTGAAGTAGTAGTAGCCGTCGGTGTGTTTGAAGATGTGCGGGTCGGCCCGCTTCTCCGCGATCGGGTTGGTGTAGGTCACGCCGGGGGAGGCGGGGACGGCGGCCTGGGCGGCGGGGGCCGGCCCGGCGAGGCACGCCGCCAGGGCGACGAGGACGGCCATGAGCAGCCGTACGGCTATGCGTCTCAAGGGAGTTCTCCAGTAGGGGGCGGAGTGATCAGGTCGTGGGGACGAGGCGCCACTGCTGGCAGTTGTTGTTCAGCCAGGTCCACTGGCGTACGTCGGCGCCGTTCGCGGCGGAGCAGTCGGCGACGTCGGCGACCTTGCCGGTGGACTCGTTGACGATCCGGACGTAATCGCCGGACGCGGTGAACACGAGGCGGTAGCGCTGGCACTTGTTGTTGAGCCAGGACCACTGGCGGATGTCGGCGCCGTCGGCGGCGGAGCACTCGGCGGTGTCCATCACCTTGCCGGTGGCGACGTTGACCAGGCGGTTGGTGTCGTCGCCGAGGTCCTCGACCTTCCACTTCTGGTTGGCCCCGCCGGTGCAGGTCCACTGGAAGATGTTGGTGCCGTCGGCCGCGTTGCCGCCGTTCACGTCCAGGCACTTGCCGCTGTTGCGGTTGACGAGGGTGTACGACGTCGGGGTCGGCGCCGTCTCGCCGGACGGGCCGGGGAGAGTGGTGCCGAGGGCGACCGGCGTGCCGAAGTTCGGGGTGCCGTCGGCGTTCCAGGTGAACTTCTGGGCGCGGGTGGTCCGGCCGTTGCCGCAGCCGCCGTTGGACGCGGAGTTGGCGTGGTAGACGATCCAGTTCTCGGTGCCGTCGGGCGAGGTGAAGAAGCCGTTGTGGCCGGGGCCGTAGACGCCGCCCGCGTCATTGCGCTGGAAGACCGGGGTCTGCTTCTTGGTCCAGGAGGACGGGTTCAGCGGGTCGGAGCCGGTCAACTCCAGCTGTCCCAGCTTGTAGTCCGCGGTCCCGCAGAAGCTGGCCGAGTAGGTCAGGAACGTCCGGCCGTCGTGGTAGAGCGGCTCGGGTCCCTCGTTGACCGCGCCGCCGGAGGTCTCCCAGCTCAGGGTGGGACTGGAGATGATCGTGAAGGTGGAGCTGCTGAGCGTGTACGGGTTGCTCATCGGCGCGATGACCAGGCTCTGCTTGCTGCCGTTGATGAAGCCGCTGCCCACCAGGTACAGCTTGTCGTTCGCCTGCAGCACGCTCGCGTCGATCAGCCAGCCGCCCGGCGTGAGGTTGGACCCGGTCAGTGAGCCCTTGTAGGTGTACGGCCCCATCGGGTCGGTGCCCGCGCTCTCCAGCACATGCGTGCGCTGCGAGTCGCAGCAGGCGACGCCGCTCTGGCCGGCCGAGTAGTACACGTACCAGTGGCCGTTGAACAGGTGCATCTCCGGCGCCCAGACGTTGGTGTTGCGGGTCGACGTGGTGTCCGACCACACCTGCACATTGGGCGCGGTGGCGAGGCCCGCGAGCGTCGGCGACTTGCGGATGCCGAGGATGCCGGTGAACGTCGTGGTGATCAGGTAGTAGTTGCCGTCGTGGTACTGGAGCCAGGGGTCGGCGCCCTTGGCCGACTTCAGCGGGTTGGTGTACGGGCGGCCGTCCGCCGCGGACGCCGGTTGCGTGGTCGCCACCAGGGCGAGAAGGGCCGCGAGGACGCTGAGGATCAGTGATCCCCGGCGTTGCCTGAGCGGCCGGTGAGACATCCGGGGCATACGAGACCGTCCCTGTCCGTAATTTCGAACGGAGTTCGTGATTCCGATCGTGATTGGGACAGAAGATAAAAGTGGGCCATGTTCCCGTCAACGGTTTCGTCACGCGGGCTTCGCAAACCCGCGTGCGGACGCACACCCGGCGTGGATGTGTGATGGTGCGCTTGCCCGTTCAGGTGATGACCGGCCAATTGGCCTGCCGAACTCCCAACTGCCCCCGTATTCAGGGCACATGGACAAAAACCGCGCGCCTGTCGGCTCAACTCCCGTATCCCGGCGGCAGTTCACCACGGCATCCGCCACGACGGCCGCTCTGGCCGCTCTGGCCCCCACGTCGGCGGTCGCCGCACCCGCCGAACCGTCGGCCGCCCCTCAGAGACCGCGATCCACCGCCGACTGGGACACCTGCCTGGCCGTCGCCCGCGCCCTCCTGCTGGTAGACGACCACGACCGGCCGCTCGCGCCGACGTACCGGAAGATCCTCGAATCCGGGCTCCCGCGGGCGAAGACGAAGACCGCCAAGAAGATCCTCGTCATCGGCGCGGGCCCCGCCGGGCTGGTCGCCGCCTGGCTGCTGAAGCGGGCGGGGCACCACGTCACGCTCGTCGAGGCCAACGGCAACCGCGTCGGCGGCCGGATCAAGACCTTCCGCACCGGCGGACACGAGCACGCGGCACAGGCGTTCGCCGACCCGGCCCAGTACGCGGAGGCCGGCGCCATGCGCATCCCCGGCAGTCATCCGCTGGTGATGAGCCTGATCGACCAACTCGGCGTCAAACGCCGCCCATTCCACCTGGTCGACGTCGACGGCGAGGGCAAGCCCGTCAACAACGCCTGGCTGCACGTCAACGGCATGCGCATGCGCCGCTCCGAGTACGCGAAGGCACCCCGCAGGATCAACCGCTCCTTCGGCGTCCCCCGCGAGTACTGGGACACCCCGTCCTCGACCATCCTGCGCCGCGCCCTGGACCCCGTACGCGACGAGTTCAGCACCGTCGGCCCGGACGGCAAGCGCGTCGACAAACCGATGCCCGAGCGGGTCAAGGGCTGGGCGCGGGTCGTGCAGAAGTACGGCGACTGGTCGATGTACCGCTTCCTGACCGAGCAGGCGGGCTTCGACGAGCGCACCCTGGACCTCGTCGGCACCCTGGAGAACCTCACCTCACGGCTGCCGCTCTCCTTCATCCACAGCTTCATCAGCCAGTCCCTGATCAGCCCCGACACCG
>JABFVM010000297.1 GCA_013362785.1 Streptomyces sp.
TCTCGTCCACGGCCAGGGCGCTGCCCGGCAGAACCTCGGCGGGTACGACACTCACGTGGCGCTGCTCCCTTTCACACGGGGGATCACTGGGGAGGTGGCCCTGTTCCGCCCGGAGACGGACACGGATACGGATACGGCTGCGACGGGCGGCGTGCTCAAGCCTTCACCAACCCCTGCTGCGCGGCCCCGCCCAGTGACAGGTACACATCCTCCAGGCTCGGGGTGGCCAGCGTGAAGTCGTCCAGGGCGGCGAAGGCGGCTCCGCCGGTGACGGTGGCGACGACCGCGCGGGCCTCCTCGGGGGCGAGCCGCAGCGTCCAGCGGCGACCGGACTCCACGACCCGGTCCTGGAGCGCGGCGACCTCGGGCACGTCCAGCGGTGCCCGCTCCCGCCACAGCAGTTCGACCCGGACCTCGCCGGCGACGCGCTCCTTGAGCCCGGACGGTGTGTCACAGGCGATGACCCGCCCCCGGTCGAGCACGGCGACCCGGTCGAGCACGGTCTCGGCCTCGATGACGTTGTGGGTGACGAGCAGCACGGTCGTACCGAGCTCGGCCCGCCGCCGGTCCACGGCCGACCACACGGCCCGCCGCGCCACCGGGTCCATCGCGGTGGTCGGCTCGTCCAGCACGAGCAGCGGCCGCTCCCCGACCAGCGCGGCGGCGAAGCAGGCCAGCCGCCGCTGCCCGCCGGACAGCTTCTTCAGCGGCCGCCCCGCGAGCGGCGTGAGCCCCAGCTCGTCGAGTACGGCGTCCCGCTCGCCGCGTGCCTGCCGTACGTCCAGGCCGCGCAGCCGCCCGGTCGTCTCGGCGGCGAGGGAGACGGTCAGCTCGTCGAGGGCGGTCGACTCCTGCCCGAGGTAGGCGAGGATGCGCGCGGCCCGCTCCGGGTGCCGCACGATGTCGTGCCCGAGGATCTCGACGCTCCCGGCGTCGGGCCGCATCAGCCCGGTGAGCTGCCGTACGAGGGTGGTCTTGCCGGCGCCGTTCGGCCCGAGCAGGCCGAAGATCTCGCCGCGCCGGATGTCCAGCCGTACGTCGTCGGTGGCCCGCACCTCGGGCGTCGCCGGCACCCCGCGGCGTCCTCGTACGGCCGGATAGGTCTTGGTCAGCCCGCGCACGGCGCACACGACATCACCACTGTGCCGAAGTGCCTGTCCCACGCGCGTACTCACAAGGGACGAGACTACGGGGTCCGCGGGCCCCGTCCGCCCTCGGGGCGGCCACTCGCCACAAACCACCAGCTCGCCGACGTAAATCCGCCGGTGCCCATAAATCCGGCGCAACGGCGCTCAACCACGACTACGCGTCCCGGTGGGGGCGAACCCGCCGCAACCCGTCCGGCTCACTCACCGGCAGGCGCGTGCTCCGCCGCCGTCCGTACGTCGATCTCCCGCCAGAACCCGGCCCGGATCGCGTACCGGTCATGCTCGTCGATCTGGTCGTCCTTGTGCGCGAGCAGCCCGAACCGGGCCGCGTACCGCAGCAGCTCGCCGTCGATCCGGTGCGGGATCCGCGGGTACATCCCGGACAGCCCCTGCAGATGCCCCTGGTCCCCCAGCCGCCCCATCCAGCGCCGGGCGAAGACCTGACCCACCTCGTACGGGTCGCCGCCGACGGTCGTGATGTCCTCCTCGCGGTCGGCCCACCGCTGCTCCGCCGTGGTCAGCTGCGCCAGCGTCGGCATCGACGCGGCCTCGGCCGGCTCGGCGGCGACGCCGGGCCGGTCGACCCACCCCTTGTCGGAGGACCAGCGCAGCGTCGCACTGGCCGGGGGCTGGCTCGGCTGGACGCCGGGGGCGCGCAGCGCGGCGAGGTCCTTCGGCGTGGGCACGCCCTTGGGCGCGGGCACCCGCTCCGCGGTGCCGTTCTCGGAGGCGGCGACCGCCGGCCGGTGCTCGCGCTCCTCGACGGGCCGCTCGGCCGTCGCGCCGAGCGCGGAGTCGGGCAGCGGCGCGGAGAGGATCGCGGCGATCTCGGGGCGGGGCACGGGCGGCGGCGCGCACACCCCGGAGAGCTCCTTGGCGCGGACGGCCTTGGTGATCCACGTACGGTCCAGGACGCGCCGTTCGTCGGCCTCGGCGACCAGGTCCTCGGACTGGTTGTAGTCACCGTCGGCGGCCTGCACGGCCCACAGGTGTACGGCGACGCCGTGCTCCTTGGCGGCCATCATGCCCGGCAGCAGATCGCCGTCGCCGGTCACCAGCACCACGTCGGAACAGGCGCGGTTGCGGGCCAGCTCGGTCAGCTCGGCGTGCATCGCGGCGTCCACGCCCTTCTGTGCCCAGCGTCCGTCGCTGCGGGTCAGTGCGCCGAGCCGGACGGTCACCCGGGGCATCACGCGCAGCCTGCGGTGCTCGGGCTGGGGGACGCGGTCGGGAGCGCCGTCGAACCAGTAGATGCGCAGCAGGGGCTGCTGGGTGTCGGACTCGGCGCGTTCCCGCAGGCCCTGGATGAGGGCGGCGTGATCGACGGTGATCCGGGACCGGGAAGGCTCCCCGGCGAGGAGGCTGGCGGCGGCCCCCAGCAGATACCCGGCGTCCACCAGGACGATGCAGCGGTCCACGCGACTCACCCTCTTCCTGGGAGGTTTGCTTCGGGCTTCCTTCGAGTCTGCCCGACCGCGCGGGGGTTAACGGGGCGAACTCGATCTTCGGCGTGGCGTTTCGGGGCATCGTCGTCCCGGCGCGCCATTCCTCACGCCCCGACAACCGCTGTCACACACGGTAATTATCCGAAATGCGTTCTTTATCAGCCTATGTGAATCTGGTCGCGGCCCTGGCCCCTAGATCCCCCACAGGAGGCAGAACCATGGCCAAGAACAAGAAACAGGACCGAACCCAGCCCCAGTCCGAGCGCGGGCAGCAGCAGGCCCAGCAGTCCTCGATGGAGGCGCAGGCCGAGCAGCGCATGTCCCAGGTGACTCCCGGCGATGTCGCGCGCAAGGGCAAGCAGAAGAAGTTCGGTCACAACTGACATCTTCATAAAGGGCTGTTGCAGCCCAGGCACATGACGAGGGGCGCACCCGGCATGCGGGTGCGCCCCTCTCACACATGTACGCCTCAGCCCGCCAGGCAGGACGGTCCGAGCAGCACCTTCAGGTCACCGAACAGCGCCGGGTCCGGCTTCACCCGGTGCCGGTCCAGCCGTAGCACCGTCGTCTTGGTCGGGCCCTGCAGCTTGATGCGGACCTCGCTCTCGCCCTTGTGGTGGCTGAGGATCTCACCGAGGCGGCTCACCATCGGCGGGGTGACCCTGGTGGCCGGGATGGTGAGGATCACGGGCGCGTTGGTGCCCGCGTTGGACAGGTCGGGGACCTGGAGCTCCATCGCGACCAGCCGCGGCACGTCCTCGCGCTTGTCGAGGCGGCCCTTGACGAACACCACGGCGTCCTCGACGAGTTGGGTCGAGACGAGCTGGTACGTCGCCGGGAAGAACATGCACTCGATGGACCCGGCGAGGTCCTCGACGGTGGCGATCGCCCAGGCGTTGCCCTGCTTGGTCATCTTGCGCTGGAGGCCGGAGATGATGCCGCCGATGGTCACCACGGCGCCGTCGGCGTGCTCGCCGCCGGTCAGCTGGGCGATGCCCGCGTCGGCCTTGTCGGACAGCACGTGCTCCAGGCCGAAGAGCGGGTGGTCGGAGACGTACAGACCGAGCATCTCCCGCTCCTGGGCGAGCAGATAGGTCTTGTCCCACTCCTCGTCGGTGAAGACGACGTCGAGTCCGAAGCCGGGCTCGTCGCTCTCCTCCTCGCCCATGCCCCCGAAGAGGTCGAACTGGCCCTCGGCCTCCTTGCGCTTGACCGCGACCACGTTGTCGATCATCGGCTCGAAGTGCGCGGTGAGGCCCTTGCGGGTGTGCCCCAGGGTGTCGAACGCGCCCGCCTTGATCAGCGACTCGGTGGTGCGCTTGTTGCAGGCGACCGCCTCGACCTTGTCGAGGTAGTCGGGGAAGGAGCCGTACTTGCCCTTGGCCTTACGGCTCTTGATGATCGACTCGACCACGTTGGTACCGACGTTTCGCACCGCTTCGAGGCCGAAGAGGATCACGTCGTCGCCCTGCGCGGCGAAGTTGTGCACGGACTCGTTGACGTTCGGCGGGAGCACCCGGATGCCCATGCGGCGGCACTCGTTGAGGTAGACCGCCGACTTGTCCTTGTCGTCCTTGACGGACGTCAGCAGCGCGGCCATGTACTCGGCGGGGTGGTTCGCCTTGAGGTAGGCGGTCCAGTACGACACCAGGCCGTACGCCGCGGAGTGCGCCTTGTTGAACGCGTAGCCGGCGAACGGGACCAGCACGTCCCACAGGGCCTGGATGGCCTCGTCGCTGTAGCCCTTCTTGCGGGCGCCGTCCTGGAAGAGGACGAAGTTCTTGGCCAGTTCCTCGGGCTTCTTCTTGCCCATCACGCGGCGGAGGATGTCGGCCTCGCCGAGCGAGTAGCCGGCGATGATCTGGGCGGCCTTCTGCACCTGCTCCTGGTAGACGATCAGGCCGTAGGTGACGTCCAGGACCTCCCGCAGGGGCTCTTCGAGCTCCTTGTGGATGGGGGTGATCTCCTGGAGTTTGTTCTTGCGCAGCGCGTAGTTGGTGTGCGAGTCCATGCCCATCGGGCCGGGACGGTAGAGCGCGGAGACGGCGGAGATGTCTTCGAAGTTGTCGGGCTTCATCAGGCGCAGCAGCGAGCGCATGGGGCCGCCGTCGAACTGGAAGACGCCGAGGGTCTCACCGCGCTGGAGCAGTTCGAAGGTCGTGGGGTCGTCCAGCGGGAGGCTCAGCAGCTCCAGGTCGATGCCCTTGTTGGACTTCACCATCTTGACGGCGTCGTCCATGATCGTCAGGTTGCGCAGGCCGAGGAAGTCCATCTTCAGCAGGCCGAGCGACTCGCAGCTCGGGTAGTCCCACTGCGTGATGGTCACGCCGTCGGTGTGCCGGACCCAGACGGGCACGTGGTCGGTGATGGTCTCGCTGGACATGATCACGCCGGCGGCGTGCACGCCCATCTGCCGGACCAGGCCCTCGACGCCCTTGGCGGTGTCGATGACCTTCTTCACGTCCGGCTCGTTCTCGTACATCCCGCGGATCTCGCCCGCCTCGTTGTACCGCGGGTGCGTGGGGTTGGTGATGCCGTCCAGGTCGATGCCCTTGCCGAGGACGTCGGCGGGCATGGCCTTGGTGAGCCGGTCGCCCATCGCGTACGGGTAGCCCAGCACGCGCGCGGAGTCCTTGATGGCGTTCTTCGCCTTGATCTTGCCGTAGGTGCCGATCATGGCGACCTTGTCGGCGCCGTACTTCTCCGTCACGTACCTGATCACCTCGACGCGCCTGCGCTCGTCGAAGTCGATGTCGACATCGGGCATGGAGACGCGCTCGGGGTTGAGGAACCGCTCGAAGATCAGGCCGTGCGGGATCGGGTCGAGGTCGGTGATGCCCATGGCGTAGGCGACGATCGAGCCGGCCGCGGAGCCTCGGCCGGGGCCGACCGCGATGCCGTTGTTCTTGGCCCACATGATGAAGTCGGCGACGACGAGGAAGTAGCCGGGGAAGCCCATCGAGATGATGACGTCCATCTCGTACTCGGCCTGCTTCTGGCGGTCCTCGGGGACACCGCCGGGGAAGCGGCGCTCCATGCCCCGGCGGACCTCCTCCTTGAACCAGGTGACCTCGGTGTAGCCCTCCGGGATGTCGAACTTCGGCATCAGGTTCCGGGACTCGAACATGCCGTCGGTGTCGACCATCTCGGCGACCAGCAGCGTGTTGGCGCAGCCCTCCTGCCAGGCGTCCGAGGAGTCGATGGCGTACATCTCGTCCGTGGACTTCAGGTAGTAGCCGGTGCCGTCGAACTTGAAGCGGTCCGGGTCGGAGAGGTTCTTGCCGGTCTGGATGCACAGCAGGGCGTCGTGGGCGGTCGCCTCGTGCGCGTACGTGTAGTGCGAGTCGTTGGTGACCAGCGGGGGGATGCCGAGCTTCTTGCCGATCTCCAGCAGACCGTCGCGGACCCGGTGCTCGATGTCGATGCCGTGGTCCATCAGCTCCAGGAAGTACTTGTCCTTGCCGAAGATGTCCTGGTAGTCGGCGGCGGCCTTGAGGGCCTCTTCCTCCTGCCCCAGCCGCAGCCGGGTCTGGACCTCGCCGGAAGGGCAGCCGGTGGAGGCGACGATGCCCTCGGACCACTGGGAGATGGTCTCCTTGTCCATCCGGGGCCACTTCTGCAGCCAGCCCTCGGCGTAGGCGTCGGAGGACAGCCGGAAGATGTTGTGCAGGCCGGTCTTGTTCACCGCCCACATCGTCTTGTGGGTGTAACCACCCGAACCGGAGACGTCGTCCCGCTTCTGGTGCGGCTGGCCCCACTGGATCTTGCGCTTGTTGCGCCGGGACTCGGGGGCGACATACGCCTCGATCCCGATGATCGGGGTGACTCCGGCCTTCTTCGCGGTGTGGAAGAAGTCGTACGCCCCGTGGAGGTTGCCGTGGTCGGACATGGCGATGTGCGTCATGCCCATCTCGTTGCACGCGTTGAACATGTCCTTCAGCCGCGCGGCACCGTCCAGCAGCGAGTACTGGGTGTGGACGTGCAGGTGCGTGAACGGCGGCTTTGACACGGTGAGTCCTCCAAGGAAAACGCTCGGCGACGGGGTGGCGGACACTTCTGGGATCAGCGTCGAAGTCTATGCCTCGGGACTGACACCCTGCGGGCACTCGCGCGTACCTTCATGCGTTGGACACGGCAGAGACGCTGTCGTACATGCACTGCACCAGGAGGCACCCAGCGATGTCGGTTCCCCAGCTCAACGACGAGCAGCGCGGCGACGAGATCCTCGCCGTCTTCGACACCGCCTTCGGCGAGCTCCTGGCCGCCGACCCGGCCGCGTTCCGCGTGAAGTTCCGGAAGATGGCGGCCTCGGCCTTCGCGTTCTACCGCGGCACGGCGTGCCTCTTCTACCACGATCTCACTGCGAATATTGGTTTTGGCTCGAAGCGCGGCGGCCCGTACCTGGACGAGCGCACCTCGCGCGTGTGGATCCACGGCGACCTGCACGCGGAGAACTTCGGCACGTACATGGACGCCAACGGCCGTCTGGTCTTCAACGTCAACGACTTCGACGAGGCGTACGTCGGCCCCTTCACCTGGGACCTCAAGCGCTTCGCCGCCTCGATCGCCCTCATCGGCTACGCCAAGGCGCTCAGCGACGAGCAGATCACCGAGCTGGTGCGGGTCTACGCGGGCGCCTACCGCGCGCGCGTGCACGCCCTGGCGACCGGCGCCAAGAGCGACGAGGTGCCGCCGTTCACGCTGGACACCGCTCAGGGCCCGCTGCTGGACGCGCTGCGCGACGCCCGCGCGCTGACCCGCTTCGGGCTGCTGGAGTCGATGACCGAGATCCGTGAGTTCGAGCGCCGCTTCTCCGCGGGCGGCGGCTCGATCGAGCTGGACGCGGCCACCCGCTACAAGGTGCTCGCGGCCTTCGACGGCTATCTGGAGACGCTGCCGGACGCCTCGCTGGACCGCCCGGACTCCTACCGGGTCAAGGACGTGGTCGGCCGGCGCGGCATCGGCATCGGATCGGCCGGGCTGCCGTCGTACAACATCCTCCTGGAGGGCCACACGGACGCCCTGGAGAACGACGTCGTGATCTACATCAAGCAGGCCCAGACCCCGGCCGTCTCCCGGCACATCACGGACCAGGCGCTGCGCGACTACTTCCAGCACGAGGGCCACCGCACGGTGATCTCCCAGCGCGCCCTCCAGGCGAACGCCGACCCGTGGCTGGGCTGGACCGAGCTGGACGGCGCGGGCCAGCTGGTCGCCGAGGTCTCGCCGTACGCGGTGGACCTGGACTGGGGCGACATCGACGACCCGGAGGAGATCGCGGCCGTCGTCGCCGACCTCGGCCGGGCCACGGCCACGATGCACGCGGCGGCGGACGACACCTCCGGCGAGTCCCTGGTGCCGTTCTCCACCGAGCGGGCCATCGACGCGGCGATCGCGGCCGACGAGGAGGGCTTCGCGGAGCTCCTGGTCGCCTTCGCGCACGACTACGGCGCTCGTGCGCGCGGCGACCACCAGATCTTCGTGGACCTGTTCCGCAACGGACGGATTCCGGGTCTGTGACGGAAAGGCCGTTCACCGGCGCTTCCCAGCCAGCCACAGGCACCCTTTAAGGGTCTCTTACAGGACCACGTGACACACTCTTCTCCGCCATGGACATATCCGAGACTCAGCTACGAGCCGTACGCGCGGCGCTGTTCACGTCACTCGTCGTGACGCTCAGCACCGCGTCGCACGTGCTGCTGTCCCGGGCGCCGCTGCCGCTGAACACGGTGGCCCTTCTCACGGCCGCCGTGTTCGTCCTGGCCTACGTCCTGGCCGGCCGCGAGCGGACCTTCGGACGGATCGCCGTCCTGCTGATCCCGCTGGAACTGGCGGCGGACACGATCCTCACCGCCGGCCAGCACGTCTGTTACGGCCGGGCCGGCGGCCCGGTCGCGGGCTCGCTGCGGTCCGTCGGCTTCGACGTGCTGTGCGGCGACAACACCGCCGTGGGCACTCCCCTGGCAGGAGTGAGCGGCGCCGACCCGCACCGTCTGGCCACGGTCCTCGCCCAGGCCGACCCGGTCACGCCCTGGCTGCTGCTGGGCGCTCACATCGGCGTCGGCCTCCTCGCCGCCGCCTGGCTACGGCGCGGCGAGCGGGCCCTGGCCCAGCTGCTGCGCGCGGTGACGGCGACGACGTTCCGCCCGCTGCTGCTGGCGGTCGCCGCGGTGACCGTGCGCCGGACCGCGCCGGTCCGCCGGCTGCCGCGCCCCGCCCGCCGTACGGCCGGCCCCCGCAGCCGCCTCCTCGTGCACTCCCCAGGACGCCGTGGACCGCCGTGCTCACCCTCCTTCGCCTGCGCGTGAACCGCGCCTGAGCACGACACCCCACCCATACGTATCCCGCACACACAGGTGTGCGCGTCCCCATGGAGATCACCAGCATGAGCAAGCGGAACAGCCAGTCGGCGAAGACGGCGGCCCGGGAGCGGCTGCGCGCCGAGCGCGAGCGCGAGGCCAAGCGGGCCAAGGTCAGGCGGCAGATCATCGTCGCCTGCTCGGTCGTCGGCGTCCTGGCGGCGGCGGGCGGCATCGGTTACGCGGTCGTCCAGGCCAACAAGCCCGGCCACTGGGAGGCCGTGAAGGACGAGAAGGTCGTCGCCCCGGCCCACACCACGGGCACCGACGGCACGACCGTCGTCATCGGCAAGGACAGCGCCAAGAAGACCCTCAAGGTCTACGAGGACGCGCGCTGCCCGGTCTGCGCCTCGTTCGAGCAGGCCGCCGGTTCGGTCGTCGACAAGGACATCGAGGCCGGCAAGTACAAGATCCAGTTCATCGGCGGCACGTTCCTCGACGGCGACCAGCTGAAGGACGGCAAGATCGGCGCCAACGCCGAGGGCTCCAAGAACGCGCTGAGCGCCATGGGCGCCGCGCTGAACGTGAGCACCGAGGCGTTCATGGAGTACAAGGCCGCGCTGTACTCGGCGAAGTACCACCCCGAGGAGACGGACGACAAGTTCAAGGACGACGACTACCTCATCGAGATCGCGGACTCCGTCCCCGCCCTGAAGAACAACGCCAAGTTCGAGAACGCGGTGAAGAAGGGCACGTACGACGCCTGGGCGCTGGCCATGTCGAAGGCCTTCGACACCAACGAGGACAAGGTGACGGGCACCCCGAGCTTCGTCATGAACGGCAAGCAGCTCAAGACCTCCGGCCCCAACCAGCCGTGGACGGCGGAGGAGTTCACCAAGGCGGTGGACACGGCCCTCAAGGGCTGACCCAAGGGCTGACGCGGACGGGGAAGTCGACCGCCGCGTGAAGGGCGGGCGAACATTCACAGGTTCGCCCGCCCTTGTTCATACCGATCAGTAACCTGATCGGTCGTGACCAGTCGATACAGATCATCCGAGCAGCACAATTCCCCTGCCCCTCGCCGCCGTACGGTCGTCAAGGCCGCGGCGGCGACGGCCGGTGCCGCGGTCGTCGCGGCCCCGCTCGCCGCCGCGCTGCCCGCCGGTGCCGCCGAGGCGGCCCCCGCCTTCCTGCACGGTGTCGCCTCCGGTGACCCGCTGCCCGACGGCGTCCTGCTGTGGACCCGGGTGACGCCGACCGCCGAGGCCACGCCCGGGTCCGGGCTCGGCCCGGACACCGAGGTCAGCTGGGTCGTCGCCCGGGACAAGGCGCTGACCAACATCGTCGCCAAGGGCTCGACCACCGCGAAGGCCGCCTCCGACCACACGGTCAAGGCGGACATCCGGGGCCTGCAGCCGGCCACCGACTACTGGTTCCGCTTCTCGGCGGGCGGCACGGACTCCCCGGCGGCGCGCACCCGCACCGCGCCGGCGGCCGACGCGGCCGTGTCCAACCTCCGCTTCGGCGTGGTCTCCTGCGCCAACTGGGAGGCCGGCTACTTCGCGTCGTACCGCCATCTCGCGGCCCGCGGCGACCTGGACGCCTGGCTGCATCTCGGCGACTACATCTACGAGTACGGCACCGGCCAGTACGGCACGCGCGGCACCGTCGTACGGCCGACGGAGCCCGCGGGCGAGACCCTCACGCTCGCCGACTACCGAGCCCGGCACGGCAAGTACAAGACGGACCCGGATCTGCAGGCCCTGCACACGAAGGCGCCCGTCGTCGCGATCTGGGACGACCACGAGATGGCCAACGACGCCTGGTCGGGCGGCGCCGAGAACCACACCGAGGGCACCGAGGGCACCGAGGGCAACTGGGCCGCGCGTCAGGCCGCCGCCAAGCAGGCCTACTTCGAGTGGATGCCGGTGCGCCCGGCGATCGCCGGGACCACCTACCGACGGCTGCGCTTCGGCAAGCTCGTCGACCTCTCGCTGCTCGACCTGCGCTCCTTCCGCTCGCAGCAGGTCAAGACCGGCAACGGCGAGGTCGACGACCCGGACCGCACCCTCACCGGCCGGGCCCAACTGGACTGGCTGAAGGCGGGCCTGAAGTCCTCCGACACCGCCTGGCGGCTGGTCGGCAACTCGGTGATGATCGCGCCGTTCGCGATCGGCTCCCTCACCGCGGACCTGCTCAAGCCGCTCGCCAAGCTGCTGGGCCTGCCGCAGGAGGGGCTCGCCCTCAACCCCGACCAGTGGGACGGCTACACGGACGACCGCCGGGAGCTGCTGGCCCACCTGCGGTCGAACGCGATCCGCAACACCGTGTTCCTGACCGGCGACATCCACATGGCGTGGGCCAACGACGTGCCGGTGGACGCCGGTACCTACCCGCTGTCCGCCTCCGCCGCCACGGAGTTCGTCGTCACCTCGGTGACGTCGGACAACCTCGACGACATCGTCAAGGTCCCGCAGGGCACGGTCTCCGCGATCGCCTCGCCGATCATCAAGGCCGCCAACCGGCACGTCCACTGGGTCGACACCGACCGCCACGGCTACGGCGTGCTGGACATCACGGCCGACCGTGCGCAGATGGACTACTACGTCCTGTCCGACAAGACGAAGCAGGACACGACCGCCTCCTGGGCACGCTCCTACCGCACACGCAGCGGCACGCAGAAGGTGGAGCGCACGTACGACCCCGTGTAAGGCCCGTGCTCTAGGGGCGATTTTCGGCCACCCCTGGCCCATTTGGGGACCGTTAACCGGAGATCACACCGCTACGGCGGGTGGTGCGCACCAGGTTCCGAATACGGACACACCACCCGCCCGGGCGGCGGAACCCGTTACGCCGCGATCTCAGACTCTGGACGGTTGATCATTCACTTACTCCAATCATCCCTGTTTGCCGGGTAATTGATTGGGCCTGATCGATTCTCTTTGGACATGGGCATGTCCACGTAATCTCCGGGCGGCGGCCAGGAAGACCCCTGCGCCCCCTCCCCAACGCATCAGCTAGGAGTCAGCATGCGTGCGCTTGCCCGGATATCCCCCTTTACGCGCAGACGTGTTCTCGCCACGACGGCCGTGGCCGGAACCTTGATGCTCGCTCCCGTGTCGGCGCCCACGACAGTCGCGGCGGCCCAGGCTCCGGCCGCCGACTGCGCCGAGGAGGCCGGCCACTCCGCAGCCCGTGAGGCCCGCCCCGGACACAGCGGAGAGTCCGTCGCCGAACCGAACGAGCTCAGCGCCGCCAAGGCCCAGGCCATGGACGCCGCTCTGCGCGCGAAGCTCGACAAGCTGCCTGCCTCGGGCAGCCGCAGCCTCGCCGCGGCAGCCTCGACCACCATCCCGGTCTACTTCCACGTCATCCACGACGGCGCGACCGGGCAGCTCAGCTCCGCCGACGTCAACGCCCAGATGAGCGTCCTGAACGCGGCCTACGCCGGGCAGGGCACCGGAAACGTCGACTCCGGCTACCAGTTCACACTGGCCGGCACCGACTACGTCGACAACGCCACCTGGTACAACGTCGGTTACGGCTCGGCGGAGGAGAAGGCGATGAAGTCCGCCCTGCGCAGGGGCGGCGCGAACGCGCTCAACGTCTACACCGCCAACCTCGGCGACGACCTCCTCGGCTGGGCCACCTTCCCCAGCTCCTACAAGTCCAGCCCGTCCATGGACGGCGTGATGCTCCTCGACGCCTCACTGCCGGGCGGCTCCGCCGCCAACTACGACGAGGGCGACACCGCGACGCACGAGGTCGGCCACTGGATGGGCCTCTACCACACCTTCCAGGGCGGCTGTAACGGCAACGGCGACTACGTCGACGACACCCCGGCCGAGAAGAGCGCCGCCTACCAGTGCCCGGAGGGCCGTGACACCTGCACCCGCAAGGCGGGCGTGGACCCGATCCACAACTTCATGGACTACACGTACGACGCCTGCATGTACCAGTTCACCGCGGGCCAGGTGACCCGCATGCAGCAGAACTGGGCGGCGTACCGGGCCGCGGGCTGACGCTAGAGGGTCTCCAGGAAGCCGAGTGCCACCCGCCAGGTGGACTCGGCGGCCTCCTCGTCGTAGTCCGGCAGGTCGGGGTCGGTGTAGAGGTGGCCCGCCCCGGCGTATCTGTACACCTCGACGTCGGCGCCCGCCCGGCCCATCTGGAGATACCAGGCGCTCAGCCAGTCGTCCGTCTCGAACGGGTCCGGCTCGGCGACATGCAGCTGCACCGGCAGATCGTCCACCGAGACGTTCGGCGCGATGTCCGACGTGCCGTGCAGAAGCAGCAGTCCGCGTGCCTTCTCGTCGCCGAGGGCGAGGGTCTGGGCGATGGAGGCGCCGAGGGAGAACCCGGCGTAGACCAGCCCGCGCTCCGAGTAGGGCGCGGAGGCGAGCACGGCCCGCTTCAGCAGGTCGTCCTTGCCGATCCGCTCCTTGAACTCCATGCCCTCCTCGACCGTCTCGAACGTCCGCCCCTCGAAGAGGTCCGGCGTCCACACCTCGTGTCCGGCGGCGCGCAGCCGGTCCGCGGCCTGCTGTACCGCGGGCCTGAGGCCAAAGGTCGAGTGAAACAGGATGATGTTCATGAAGCCATGGTGCCAGCCGGGTCTGACAACGCCGTGACCACCGCCTCACCGGCGCGGATGTTCATGACCCCCCTCGGGTGGTTACGTTCGGAGGCATGGAGAACATACTCCGACCGCTGATCGTGATCGGTGGCTCAGTGCTGCTCACCCTGCTCATCGGGTGGGCCACCGACCGCCTCATGCGCAAGGCCGACGAACGGCACAGTGAGACACCGCTGTGGGGTCTGCTGCGCCAGGCCCGCATTCCCTACCAGCTGGTGCTGTGCGCGGCCCTGCTCAGAGGGTCCTACGACGAGGCCAAGCTGCTGGAGGAGCACGAGGTCGGCATCGGCCGGGTGCTGACGCTGGTGCTGATCGGGGCGGCGGCCTGGCTGACGATCGGTATCGCCGCGGCGGTCGTGGAGACCACGTACAGCCGTTACGCCCGCGCGCACCGCGATCCGGCCCGGGTGCGGCGGGTGCGCACCCAGGTGACGTTGATCATGCGCGTGGTCTCGGCGGTCGTCGGCGTGGTGGCCGTGGCGGCGATGCTGCTCACGTTCCCGGCGATGCGCGCGGCCGGTGCCTCGCTGCTGGCCTCGGCCGGCATCCTCGGCATCGTCGCCGGTGTCGCGGCCCAGTCCACGCTGAGCAACATGTTCGCCGGGCTGCAGATCGCCTTCGGCGACATGGTGCGCATCGGGGACACGGTCGTGGTGGACGGCGAGTGGGGCACCGTCGAGGAGATCACCCTGACGTTCCTGACGGTGCGGACCTGGGACGAGCGCCGGATCACCATGCCGGTGTCGTACTTCACGTCGAAGGCCTTCGAGAACTGGTCGCGCGGCGGCGCCCAGATGACCGGCACCGTCTTCCTGCACGTCGACCACTCGGCGCCGATGGAGGCGATGCGCGAGCAGCTCCGCGACATCCTGCGCGCGTGCCCGGCGTGGGACGGCCGCGACTACGGCCTGGCCGTCACCGACTCCACGCCGAGCACCATCGAGGTGCGGGCGCTGGTCACGGCGAAGGACGCGGACGACCTGTGGACGGTCCGGGTCACGGTGCGCGAGCAGCTGATCCGCTGGCTGACCGAGCGGCACCCGTACGCGCTGCCCCGCGTCAATGCGACGGACGCGGTCCTGCCGCCCGGTTTCCCGGTCCCCGGCCCGGTCGCCGGCCGCCTCCCGGCCCGCCGCACCCACCAGCACGACCACCTGCCACCACAACGCCCTGACCGCCTCTGACCGGGGGCCGGGGGACCGGGGCACCGGGGCACGGCAGCGCCGTAAGGGGCGCGGGGCTGCAGTCGATGTGCGGCTGCCCCGCGTGGGCGCGACCGGCCACG
>JABFVM010000158.1 GCA_013362785.1 Streptomyces sp.
CGGCACGGTGATGCGCTTCCTGCCGCCGGTCGCCGCGCTGGCCGACGGCCCCATCCGCTTCGACGGCGACCCGAGGTCGTACGAGCGTCCCCTGAACGGCGTGATCGACGCGCTGCGTGTCCTCGGCGCCCGGATCGACGACGACAGCCGGGGCGCGCTGCCGCTGACGGTGCACGGCGGGGGCGCCTTGGAGGGCGGCCCGGTGGAGATCGACGCCTCGTCGTCGTCGCAGTTCGTGTCGGCGCTGCTGCTGTCCGGGCCGCGCTTCAACCAGGGCGTGGAGGTCCGCCACATCGGCTCCGCCCTGCCGTCCATGCCGCACATCCGCATGACCGTGGACATGCTGCGCTCGGTCGGTGCCCAGGTGGACACCCCGGAGTCGGGCGGCGAGCCGAACGTCTGGCGGGTCACGCCGGGCGCACTGCTCGGCCGCGACCTGACCATCGAACCGGATCTGTCCAACGCCCAGCCGTTCCTGGCGGCGGCGCTGGTGACCGGCGGCAAGGTGCTCGTCCCGGACTGGCCGTCCCGGACCACCCAGCCCGGTGACCGGCTGCGGGAGATCTTCACCGAGATGGGCGGTTCCTGCGAACTCACCGAGTACGGGCTCGTGTTCACCGGTTCGGGTGCCATCCACGGCATCGACGTGGACCTGAGCGAGGTCGGCGAACTCACCCCGGGCATCGCGGCGGTCGCGGCCCTCGCGGACTCCCCCTCCACGCTGCGCGGCGTCGCCCATCTGCGCCTGCACGAGACGGACCGCCTGGCGGCCCTCACCAAGGAGATCAACGAACTCGGCGGCGACGTCACCGAGACCGCGGACGGCCTGCACATCCGCCCGCGCCGACTGCACGGCGGTGTCTTCCACACCTACGAGGACCACCGCATGGCGACGGCCGGCGCGATCATCGGCCTCGCGGTCGAGGGCGTCCGGATCGAGAACGTGGCGACGACGGCGAAGACCCTGCCGGACTTCACCGAGCTGTGGACCGGGATGCTCGGGGCGTAGGGGACACCGCGATGCGCCGCTACGGCAAGCACACCGACGAGGACGACATCCGCACCCGCCCCGGACGTCGCAACACCCGACCCCGGACGAACATCCGGCCCAAGCACGAGGACGCCGCCGAGGGCATGGTCCTCACCGTCGACCGGGGGCGGCTGACCTGCCTGGTCGACGACCGGGTCGTACTGGCGATGAAGGCCCGCGAGCTCGGCCGCAAGGCGGCGGTGGTCGGGGACCGGGTGGCGCTGGTCGGCGACCTGTCCGGCAAGAAGGACACGCTGGCGCGCATCGTGCGCATCGAGGAACGGACGTCGTTGCTGCGCCGTACCGCGGACGACGACGATCCGTTCGAGCGGGTCGTGGTGGCCAACGCCGACCAACTCGCCATCGTCACCGCCCTCGCCGACCCCGAGCCGCGGCCCCGGCTGATCGACCGCTGTCTGGTGGCGGCGTACGACGGCGGTCTGGAACCGCTGCTGGTGATGACGAAGTCGGACCTGGCGCCGCCGGACGAACTCCTGGAGCTGTACGGCTCGTTGGACATCCCCCATGTCGTCACCAGCCGCGAGGAACTGCAGGACGGCGGCGCCGCCGACCGGGTCCGGGAGTATCTGGACGGCAGGGTCACGGCGTTCGTCGGCCACTCCGGCGTGGGCAAGACGACGCTGGTGAACGCGTTGGTGCCGGAGGAGCGCCGGCGTTCGACCGGGCATGTGAACGCGGTGACGGGGCGCGGCCGGCACACCACGACGTCCGCGCTGGCGCTGCCGCTGACGTATGTCGACGGCTGGGTGATCGACACCCCGGGCGTCCGTTCCTTCGGTCTGGCCCACATCGATCCGTCCCGGGTGATCCACGCGTTCCCCGACCTGGAACCGGGAACCGAGGGCTGCCCGCGTGCGTGCAGTCATGATGAGCCGGACTGCGCGCTGGACCAGTGGGTGGAGGAGGGCCACGCCGACCCGGCCCGCCTGTACTCACTGCGCCGACTGCTGGCTACGCGGGAGCGCACGGAGGGGGACTGAGGAAGGGCACCGGTGAAGGGACGGGGAAGGGGACCGGGGAAGCCGGTTGACCAGTCGGTCGACTAGTCGGTTGACCTCCGCGTTGTTTGTCTCCCTGCGAGTCCGGTAAGGGCATAATCGCACCAAGCCGGATGCGCAAGCCTGACCAAAGCCTGACGAAGCGGTCACGGGTACGTGGGGACACGGGAGGACAGCACATGGCGTGGCTGCTGGTCATAGTGGCGGGTCTGCTCGAAACCGGCTTCGCCGTCTGCCTCAAGCTGTCCCACGGCTTCACCCGGCTCTGGCCGACCGTCGCCTTCTGCATCTTCGCCCTCGGCAGCTTCGGACTCCTGACGCTGTCTCTGAAGAAACTGGACGTGGGCCCCGCGTACGCGGTGTGGACGGGCATCGGAGCGGCGGGTACGGCGATCTACGGGATGATCTTCCTCGGAGACCTGGTGTCGACGCTGAAGATCCTGTCGATCAGCCTGGTGATCGTGGGCGTCATCGGCTTGCAGCTGTCGGGCTCGTCGCACTGAGGGTGTGCCCCCTCGGTGGGGTCAGCCGGCGGCCAACTGCCGGTGCAACGCGCTCCGCACGAGATCGGAGACCCCCCCTTCCCCGGGTGGCGCGGCGACACAGGACAGCGCCAGCCTGACGACCAGTTCGCAGGAGCGGGCGAGGTCGGCGCTGTCGGACTTGTTGACGCCGGGCCCGGACAGCACCGACACGGCGCGATCACGGACGAGGGCCACGAAGTCGCCGGGCGACGGAAGCGGCCCGTCGGCCCGCCGCTGTGCCGGTACGGCGGAGGAGGACGGCACGGCGGAGAGGGTCGGCGAGGGCAGGCGCTCGCTCCAGCAGCCGGTGAGCATGGCGCGGACCAGGGCGTTGTCACGGGCGAGTCCAGCGGTCCACTCGGCGGTGGCGGTGAGGCGCTCGCGGGCGTCGCTGTGGGTGGCGAGGGCACGGTCCACACCGGCGAGATAACCGTCGGCCTCCCTGCGCACAAGCGCACGGGCGAGGCCTTCCTTGCTCCCGAACTCGTTGTACAACGTCTGCCGGGACACTCCGGCCGCCGCGGCCACGTCCACCATCCGCACAGCGGACCACGGCCGGCGCGCCAGCGCCGTATAAGCGGAGTCCAGCAGGGATTCCCGCGCTGCAGGCATCGTCGCCTCCCAGGACCGAGCGGCTCTGCGCCCAGATTTGACGCGCACGGGGGCACTGTCAAGGGTTCGCGAGCGCATGCGGGGGCGCCATTCCACACGGACGCGCGGGCCTCCGACGGCGGGCCGGGACACAGACGTCAGCCGACTCAGCCCGACCCACATGATCGAGCCGGCCCAACCCCAAGAAGAAACCCACCCAGGCCCCCAACCCAGACTCACCCCCGAGCCCTCACGCACCCCCGACAGACTCCACCCCAAACCCTCACCGCCCCATTCAGAACGCCACCCGAATCACACAGCCCCTCCGACATCCGGGAACGCCCCCAGCCCCACCC
>JABFVM010000330.1 GCA_013362785.1 Streptomyces sp.
GCCAAGCGCTACTTCACCGGCAAGATCGGCATCGACGCCGAGGCGGGCCCGACCGAGATCGCGATCCTGGCCGACGCCACGGCCGACCCGGTGCACGTCGCGTCCGACCTGATCAGCCAGGCCGAGCACGACCCGCTGGCCGCCGCCGTCCTGGTCACCGACTCCGTGGAACTCGCCGACGCGGTGGAGAAGGAGCTGGAGCCGCAGGTCGCGGCCACCAAGCACATCGACGACCGGATCGTGCCCGCCCTCAAGGGCAGGCAGTCCGCGATCGTCCTGGTCGACGGCGTCGAGGAGGGGCTGCGGGTGGTCGACGCCTACGGCGCCGAGCACCTGGAGATCCAGACGGCCGACGCGGCCGCCGTGGCCGACCGGGTGCGCAACGCCGGCGCGATCTTCATCGGGCCCTGGGCCCCGGTCTCGCTCGGCGACTACGCCGCCGGGTCCAACCACGTGCTGCCCACCGGCGGCTGCGCCTGCCACTCCTCGGGCCTGTCCGTCCAGTCCTTCCTGCGCGGCATCCACATCGTCGACTACACGCAGGACGCGCTGGCCGAGGTCGCGCATCATGTGGTGACGCTGGCGGAGGCGGAGGACCTGCCGGCGCACGGCGCGGCGGTCAAGGCGAGGTTCGGCTGGAAGGTACCGACGAGCAAGTGAACGACGTGCGTATCGACGATCTCCCCGTACGGGACGAGCTGCGCGGTAAGTCCCCTTATGGCGCGCCCCAGCTGGACGTCCCCGTACGGCTGAACACCAACGAGAACCCCTACCCGCTGCCCGAGCCGCTGGTCGAGCGGATCACCGAGCGCGTCCGCGAGGCCGCCCGCAACCTCAACCGCTACCCGGACCGGGACGCGGTGGAGCTGCGCACCCAGCTCGCGAAGTACCTCACCGACACCTCCGGGTACCCGGTGGGCCTCGCCAATGTCTGGGCGGCCAACGGCTCCAATGAGGTCATCCAGCAGCTGCTGCAGACCTTCGGCGGACCGGGCCGTACGGCGATCGGCTTCGAGCCGTCGTACTCGATGCACGGGCTCATCTCGCGCGGCACCGGCACCGGCTGGATCTCCGGCCCCCGCAACGACGACTTCACGATCGACCTTGCCGCCGCCGAGAAGGCGATCGCCGAGCACCGGCCGGACGTCGTCTTCGTCACCACCCCCAACAACCCCACGGGCAACGCGGTCCCGCGCGAGACCGTCCTCGCGCTGTACGAGGCCGCGCAGGCCGCCAAGCCGTCGATGGTCGTGGTGGACGAGGCGTACATCGAGTTCAGCCACGGCGACTCGCTGCTGCCGCTGCTCGAAGGCCGGCCGAATCTCGTCGTCTCCCGGACGATGTCGAAGGCCTTCGGGGCGGCGGGCCTGAGGCTCGGCTACCTCGCGGCCCACCCCGCCGTCGTGGACGCCGTCCAGCTCGTACGGCTGCCGTACCACCTGTCGGCCGTCACCCAGGCGACCGCCCTGGCCGCCCTGGAACACACCGACACGCTGCTCGGTTACGTCGAGCAGCTGAAGTCGGAGCGGGACCGGCTGGTGAGCGAGCTGCTCGCCATCGGCTACGAGGTCACCGCGTCGGACGCCAACTTCGTGCAGTTCGGCCGGTTCGACGACGCGCACACCGTCTGGCAGCAGATCCTCGACCGGGGCGTCCTGGTCCGGGACAACGGCGTGCCCGGCTGGCTGCGGGTGACCGCCGGAACCCCCGAAGAGAACGACGCGTTCCTCGACGCGGTACGTGAACTACTGAGCTATGTGGGGGACACCCCCACACCCCCGGAGGAGCAGAGCGCATGAACCGCGTAGGCCGCATAGAGCGGGTGACGAAGGAGACCTCCGTCCTCGTCGAGATCGATCTCGACGGCTCCGGCAAGGTCGATGTGTCGACCGGCGTCGGCTTCTACGACCACATGCTCGACCAGCTCGGCCGGCACGGTCTGTTCGACCTGACCGTGAAGACCGAGGGGGACCTGCACATCGACTCCCACCACACCATCGAGGACACCGCCCTCGCACTGGGCGCCGCCTTCAAGCAGGCCCTCGGCGACAAGGTGGGGATCTACCGCTTCGGCAACTGCACGGTCCCGCTGGACGAGTCCCTCGCCCAGGTCACCGTCGACCTGTCCGGCCGCCCCTACCTCGTGCACACCGAGCCCGAGAAGATGGCGCCGATGATCGGCGAGTACGACACCACGATGACCCGGCACATCCTGGAGTCCTTCGTCGCCCAGGCCCAGATCGCGCTGCACGTGCACGTGCCCTACGGGCGCAACGCGCACCACATCGTGGAGTGCCAGTTCAAGGCGCTGGCCCGGGCCCTGCGCTACGCCTCCGAGCGCGACCCGCGCGCGGCGGGCATCCTTCCCTCGACGAAGGGCGCGCTGTAACCCATGAACGGGCTGTCCACCATCCTGATCGTCGTCGGCCTCTTCCTGGTCGGCGGCATCATCTCCTTCGCCAAGCAGCAGATGCCGAAGAGCCTCATCGTGCTGCTGTCCATAGGCGCCGCGATGTGTCTCGCCGCAGGCGTCCTCAGGCTGGAGGTGTGGAATTGAGCGTTCCTTCGACGAACGCGAAGAAGGTCGTCGTCTTCGACTACGGCTTCGGCAACGTCCGCTCCGCCGAGCGTGCCCTCGCGCGCGCGGGAGCCGACGTCGAGATCACCCGTGACTTCGACAGGGCCATGAACGCCGACGGGCTGCTGGTGCCGGGCGTCGGCGCCTTCGCGGCCTGCATGAAGGGGCTCACCGAGGCCCGCGGCGACTGGATCATCGACCGCCGGCTGTCCGGCGGACGCCCCGTGATGGGCATCTGCGTCGGTATGCAGATCCTCTTCGCGCGTGGCATCGAGCACGGCGTCGAGACCGAGGGCCTCGGCGAGTGGCCCGGCTCGGTCGAGCCGCTGCAGGCCGACATCGTGCCCCACATGGGCTGGAACACCGTGGACGCGCCGCCCTCCTCCGAGCTGTTCGCCGGCCTGGACGCGGACGCGCGCTTCTACTTCGTGCACTCCTACGCCGTCCACGACTGGACCCTGGAGACGGAGAACCCGCTGATGACCGCTCCCAAGGTCACCTGGACGACGCACGGCAAGCCCTTCGTGGCCGCCGTGGAGAACGGCGCCCTGTGGGCCACCCAGTTCCACCCCGAGAAGTCCGGCGACGCCGGAGCGCAGCTGCTCACCAACTGGATCGGAACCCTGTAGAGACATGGCCAAGCTCGAACTCCTCCCCGCCGTCGACGTCCGTGACGGCCAGGCCGTCCGCCTCGTGCACGGCGAGTCCGGCACCGAGACCTCCTACGGCTCCCCGCTGGAGGCCGCCCTGGCCTGGCAGCGCTCCGGCGCCGAGTGGCTGCACCTGGTCGACCTGGACGCCGCGTTCGGCACCGGCGACAACCGCGAGCTGATCGCCGAGGTCGCGGGGGCCATGGACATCAAGGTCGAGCTGTCCGGCGGCATCCGCGACGACGCTTCCCTCGCCGCCGCGCTCGCCACCGGCTGCACCCGCGTGAACCTCGGCACGGCCGCCCTGGAGACCCCCGAGTGGGTCGCCAAGGTCATCGCCGAGCACGGCGACAAGATCGCGGTGGGCCTGGACGTACGGGGCACCACGCTCCGCGGCCGTGGCTGGACCCGCGACGGCGGCGACCTCTACGAGACGCTGGAGCGCCTCAACAACGAGGGCTGCGCCCGCTACGTCGTCACCGACATCGCCAAGGACGGCACCCTCCAGGGCCCGAACCTGGAGCTGCTGCGCAACGTCTGCGCGGCGACCGACCGCCCGGTCGTCGCCTCCGGCGGCGTCTCCTCCCTGGACGACCTGCGGGCCATCGCCGAGCTGGTGCCGCTCGGTGTCGAGGGCTCCATCGTCGGGAAGGCCCTGTACGCGAAGGCGTTCACCCTGGAAGAGGCCCTGGAGGTTGTCTCGTCATGACGTCCGATGCCGTACGGCGTGTGCAGAGCGGAAGTCCCTGGGAAGAGTCCTTCGGTTTCGCACGCGCCGCGGCGGCGGGTGACCGGGTCCTGGTGGGCGGCACGACCTCCTTCAAGGGCGATGTGCTGTACGGCGAGGGCGACCCGTACGAGCAGGCCAGGGTGGCCTTCACCAGTGCGGTCGAGGCGATCGGCGAGTTCGGGCTCGGTATCGAGTCCGTGATCCGTACCAGGATGTATCTGACCCACGCGCGAGACGTGGACGCCGTGGGCCGGGCCCACAAGGAGCTCTTCGACACGGTGCGTCCGGTCGCGACGCTGCTCGTCGTGGAGGGCTTCGTGGACTCGCGCATCCTGGTCGAAGTAGAGCTAGAGGCATACAGAGGAGCCGTGGATTCATGACCCTGGCGGTCCGAGTCATCCCCTGCCTGGACGTGGACAACGGCCGGGTCGTCAAGGGCGTCAACTTCCAGAACCTGCGCGACGCGGGCGACCCCGTCGAGATGGCCAAGGTGTACGACGCCGAGGGCGCCGACGAGCTGACGTTCCTGGACATCACCGCCTCGTCGGGCAACCGCGAGACGACGTACGACGTGGTGCGCCGCACCGCCGAGCAGGTGTTCATCCCGCTCACGGTCGGCGGCGGCGTCCGCACCGCCGAGGACGTGGACAGGCTGCTGCGCGCGGGCGCCGACAAGGTGGGCGTCAACACCGCCGCCATCGCGCGTCCCGACCTGATCCGCGAGATCGCCGAGCGTTTCGGCCGCCAGGTGCTGGTCCTGTCGGTCGACGCGCGCCGCACCGGCTCCGGCTCCTTCGAGGTCACCACCCACGGCGGCCGCAAGGGCACCGGTATCGACGCCGTCGAGTGGGCGCACCGGGCCGCCGAGCTGGGCGCGGGCGAGATCCTGCTCAACTCGATGGACGCGGACGGCACGAAGGACGGCTACGACCTGGAGATGATCCGCGCCGTACGCAAGCACGTGACCATCCCGGTCATCGCCTCCGGCGGAGCCGGCCGCCTCACCGACTTCCCCCCGGCCATCGAGGCGGGCGCGGACGCGGTCCTGGCAGCGTCCGTCTTCCACTTCGGCGACCTGCGCATCGGCCAGGTGAAGGAAACCCTGACCACAGCGGGGCACGCCGTACGGTGACGCCGTTCTGAGCCCCGGCCGCTAGAACCCAAGCAGGTGGCCGGGGCTTTCTCATGCCGAGATACGAAAGAGAAGTTGCGCAAAATATGTTGTGCAATTTTTCTTTCGTATCTAGCGTGGGGGTATGACGGAGAGGAAGAGGGACCGCCGGATCAAGGACGTGGGCACACTCAAGGCCCTCGCGCACCCGCTGCGGATGCAGCTGTACCGGGCCCTGACCATCGCCCGCACGGCGACCGCCTCACAGCTCGCCGAACAGGTCGACGAAGCCGTCTCCCTGGTCAGCTACCACCTGCGCAAGCTCGCCGAGCACGAACTGGTGGAAGAAGCCGAGCCGCAGAGTTCCGACGGGCGGGAGCGTTGGTGGCGGCCTGCATCCGACGGGGTGTCCATCCATGACGAGGACTTCCGGGACGCTCCGGAGAAGGCCGCCGCGCACACCGCGGCCAGCCGTCTCTTCTTCGAGCAGCGCGCCGACATGTACCGGCGTTTCCTCGACGAGCGCGCCCACTGGAGCGCCGGCTGGAACACGGCCTCCGACTCCTCCGAGTGGCTGCTCAGGCTCACCTCGGACGAACTGGGCGAGCTGTCCAAGGAGTTGTACGCCGTGTGCCGCAAGTACGAGGAACTCGGCCGGGCAGCCGACGCCGCGGGCGACACCGACGGCCGCGAGAGCGTCGCCGTGCACACCTACGGCTTCCCGTTCCGGACCTGAGAGGACCGAGGTGACCACCGACGTGACCACCACGCTCGCGCCCCCGGTCCCGGACGACAGACCGGCCCACCGCGACCCCAACATCCTGCGGTGGCTCGGCGGTTTCACCGCGTCCGCCGTCGGCGACAACGTCTACTACATCGCCCTGTCCTGGGCCGCCGTCCAGTCCGGCACCGCCGCCCAGGCCGGCCTCGTGACGGCCGTCAGCGCCGTGCCGCGCGCCCTGCTGATGCTCGGCGGGGGAGTGGTCGCCGACCGGTACGGGCCGCGACGTGTCGTCGTCGGCAGTACGGCGGTGCGCTCCGCCCTGGTGCTCACCGCGGCCGTGCTGCTGCTGGTGACCAGCCCCGGGCTGTGGGCGCTGGGCGCGGTGGCCGTCGTCTTCGGGGTCGTCGACGCCGTCTTCATACCCGCGGCCGGCGCCTTCCCCGCACGGATCACCGGCCGGAGCCAGCTCACCCGCGTACAGGGCATGCGAGGGCTCGCGACCCGGCTCGCCAACGTCCTCGGCGGACCGCTCGGCGGCCTCGGCGTCGCCCTCGGCGGCACGGCCGGCGCGTTCGGGCTCGCCGCCCTGCTCATCGGGGTGTCCCTGCCGGTGCTGCTGGCCGTACGCGTCGGCGAACTGCCCCCGGACGAGCGCAAGGCGCGCGGTGCCGTCTCGGCCGAGCTGCGCGACGGGCTCCGCCACATCCGGCGGGACCGGGTGCTCCGCCCGCTGATCGTCGTCATCGCCCTCGGCGACCTGGGCTTCGTCGGCCCCATGAACATCGGGCTGACCCTGCTCTCCGAGGAACGCGGCTGGGGTTCGGCCGGCATGGGCTGGGTGCTCGCCGGGTTCGGCGTCGGCGCCGGGTCCGCCGCACTGCTGCTCACCTGGCGCGGGCGGGTGCCCCGCGCCGGATGCGTGATGGCGGTGACCAACGTCGTCAGTGCCGTGGCGATCGCCGGACTCGCACAGGCGCCGTCCGTCCCCGCCGCGGCCGGAGTGGCCCTGTGCGTCGGGATGCTGGCCGGACTGGCCGGAGCCCTGGGCACCGCCCTGGTGCAGGCCGCGGCCGGACCCGCCTACGTCGGCCGCGTCACCTCCGCCGCCACCCTGGTCAGCTACGGCGTCGCCCCGCTCACCTTCCCGCTCGTCGGCTGGGCGATCGGGCACTGGGGCACCGGCCCGGTGTTCGCGGCCTGCGCCGGAGTGTGCGCCCTGAGCGGCGCCGTCGCCCTGTACGCCCGGCCGCTCCGCCGCGCCGAACTGCCCGGGTGAGCCCTCAGGGCCTGTGAACACAACTCCGTCGGCGCCGCGACGCCCGGCGCGCGATCCCCGAGAGGGGCGATGCCCTCACCGAGGTCGGCTACGGCGCCTCGCGATCGCACGCCCTGACGCCGCAGCCCCCGCCCTCCGGGTGGACGACGGGGGTTTCGGCGCACCGGCTTTCAGATGCCCAGCTGCTTCGTCTCGTGCAGCTTGGCGATCGCGTCCTTGTCGCCGTCCAGCTCGACCTTGGCGGCGCTCTGCCGGCCGTAGGCGAACAGGAGCAGCTCCGACGGCTCGCCGGTCACCGTGACGACGGGTGTGCCCTTGTGGGCGACCGCGGTCTGACCGTTGGGGCGGCGCAACACCAGGCCCGTGGGCGCGCTGCGGCCCACCAGACGGGCGGAGCGCTCGAAACGGGACCACAGGGCGTCCTGGAACACCGGGTCGAGCTCGCGCGGCGTCCAGTCCGGCTGGGCGCGGCGGACGTCCTCGGTGTGGACGTAGAACTCGATCGTGTTCGACGCCTCGTCGATCTGCTTGAGCTGGAAGGGCGAGAAACGCGGCGGACCGGTCCGGAGGAGCTGGATCAGCTCCTCGTACGGCTTGGCCGCGAACTCCTCCATCGCCTTGTCCAGACGCGGCGCGAGCTGCTTGATCAGCAGACCGGCGGCGGCGTCGGGACGGCGCTCGCGCACCACCACGTGCGCGGCGAGATCACGGGTCTGCCAGCCCTCGCAGAGGGTCGGGGCGTCGGGGCCCTCGGCCTCCAGGAGGTCGGCCAGGAGAAGTCGTTCACGCTGGGCGAAGGTCGACATGCGGTCAGCCTACGACCACGTAACGAGTCCGCCCAATGGACAGGGGACCGTCACTGTCAGTGGCAGGCGGCACAATGGCAGGCATGACCACCAGCACGCCCCGTCAGCCCAGCCGACTGGACCCCGGGATCGCCGCGCGCCTCAAGCGCAGCGCGGACGGACTCCTGCCCGCCATCGCCCAGCAGTACGACACCGGTGAGGTGCTGATGCTCGGCTGGATGGACGACGAGGCGCTGCATCGCACGCTCACCACCGGCCGCTGCACCTACTGGTCGCGCAGCCGCGGGGAGTACTGGGTCAAGGGCGACACCTCCGGCCACTTCCAGTGGGTCAAGTCCGTCGCCCTGGACTGCGACGCCGACACCGTCCTCGTCAAGGTCGACCAGGTCGGCGCCGCCTGCCACACGGGCGCGCGCACCTGCTTCGACGAGGACGTGCTGCTCAAGGACGGCGCCGATTCCGGCGTACCGGCCTCGGATCAGTAGGGTCAGCCGCCATGGACCTTGAGACCTTCCGCAAGCTCGCCACCGACCGGCGCGTCATCCCGGTCACCCGCAAGCTCCTCGCCGACGGCGACACCCCGGTCGCCCTCTACCGCAAGCTCGCCGCCGAGCGCCCCGGCACCTTCCTGCTGGAATCCGCGGAGAACGGCCGCACTGCGTTCCAATGGTCTCGCTACTCCTTCGTAGGCGTCCGCTCCGCCGCGACCCTCACCGAGCGCGACGGACAGGCCCACTGGCTCGGCACCCCGCCCGTCGGCGTCCCCGCCGAGGGCGACCCGCTGGCCGCCCTGCGCGCCACCATCGAGGCCCTGCACACCCCGCGCGACCTCGCCCACGACCTGGGCCTGCCGCCCTTCACCGGCGGCATGGTCGGCTACCTCGGCTACGACATCGTGCGCCGCCTGGAGAAGATCGGCCCCGGCGAGCGGGACGATCTCAAGCTGCCCGAACTGACCATGCTGCTCACCAGTGACCTCGCCGTCATGGACCACTGGGAGGGCTCCGTCCTGCTGATCGCCAACGCGATCAACCACAACGACCTCGACACCGGCGTCGACGAGGCCTACGCCGACGCCGTCGCCCGCCTCGACGCCATGCAGGCCGACCTGGCCCGCCCGGTCGCCCAGCCCCCGGCCGTCCTCCCGCCCTCCGAGCTGCCCGAGTACTCCGCGCTGTGGGGCGGCGAGGACTTCCAGGAGGCCGTCGAGGACATCAAGGAGCGCATCCGGGCCGGGGAGGCCTTCCAGGTGGTCCCCTCCCAGCGCTTCGAAACGCCGTGCACGGCAAGCGCGTTGGACGTCTACCGGGTGCTGCGGGCCACCAACCCCTCCCCGTACATGTACCTGTTCCGCTTCGACGGCTTCGACGTCGTCGGCTCCTCGCCGGAAGCGCTGGTGAAGGTCGAGGACGGACAGGCGATGGTCCACCCCATCGCCGGCACCCGCTGGCGCGGGGCCACCCCGCAGGAGGACCAGGCCCTCGCCGACGAGCTGCTCGCCGACCCCAAGGAGCGCGCCGAGCACCTCATGCTGGTCGACCTGGGCCGCAACGACCTGGGGCGGGTCTGCGAGCCCGGCTCGGTCGAGGTGGTCGACTTCATGTCCATCGAGCGGTATTCGCACGTGATGCACATCGTCTCGACGGTGACCGGGCGGGTCGCGCCGGGCCGCACCGCCTTCGACGTCCTCACCGCCTGCTTCCCGGCCGGCACCCTCTCCGGCGCCCCCAAGCCCCGCGCGATGCAGATCATCGACGAACTGGAGCCGTCCAGGCGGGGGTTGTACGGCGGCTGCGTCGGCTACCTCGACTTCGCCGGCGACTCCGACACCGCCATCGCCATCCGTACGGCCCTGCTGCGGGAGGGCACGGCCTACGTCCAGGCCGGCGCGGGCATCGTCGCCGACTCGGACCCGGTCGCCGAGGACACCGAGTGCCGGAACAAGGCGGCGGCCGTCCTGCGGGCGGTGCACACGGCGAACCGGCTCGGCTGAACTGGCTCGGCTGAATCGGCGCCCGTCCGGGCCCCGCCCCGCGGTGTCCCGCCCGGCCGCGCCGCGCGCTGTCCCGCCCGGCCCCGCCGCCGGACCTGAACCCGGGTGGCCGTCTCACATGAACCCCGGGTGACTGATCGTTCGGGGTTCGGGTGATAGTGGACTACGTGACTGCTGTTCCTCACCCCCGTTCCGAAGCCCCCGGTTCCGCCCGGGCCGGCCGTATGAGTCTTGCCGTCGCCCTGCTGTGCGGGGCGCTCGGCTCGGCCGTCGCGCTGCTCGCCACCCGGCAACGCTGGTCCGAGGGCACCGCGACGGTGGCCGGCGGACCCTTCCCCCTGACCGCCAAGGGCAGCGACGTCACCGGCGTCCCCGCGGCCCTGGCCATAGTGGGGCTCGCCGCGCTCGTCGCCGTCTTCGCCGTCCGCCGGACCGGCCGCTTCATGGTCGCCGGCCTGCTCGCGCTCTCCGGCGCCGGCACCGTCGCGGCGGCCCTGCTCGGCGTCTCCGACAGTGCGGCGCTCGACGAGAAGGCCGCGCAGGCCTCCGGCGACACCTCGGCCACCGTGCAGGCCCTCACCCACACCGCCTGGCCGTACGTAGCGGCCGTAGGAGGTGCCCTGATCCTGCTCGCCGGACTGCTCGCCCTGCGCTACGGCCGACTGTGGCCCGGCATGTCCGGCCGCTACGAGCGCGGCGGCGCACCCCGCCCGCGCCGCAAGGCACCGACCGCCGACCCCGACCGCCCCGAGGAAATCTGGAAGGCCCTGGACCGGGGCGAGGACCCGACCGGCGCGTAGCGCTCCGCGGGGGGCCGTGACTCTTCTGCGGGCCGGTGGGGGCTGGTCGCGCAGTTCCCCGCGCCCCTTCAAGGCGTCGACCCACTCGGCGTCGAATCGCTCGGGCTACCCCCGATCACCACTGCCGCACGCGTGCGGGACAATGACAGCGAGCGACCGGCTCACCCACGTACGACACGTACACAGCAACGAGGAGCAAGCAATGGCGGGCAGCAGCCACGGTCACACCCCGGCCGCCTGGACCGGTGTCACGATCGCCTTCATCGGTTTCTGCGTCTCGGGCGCCTTCATGGTGATGGCCCAGCCCGCGGGCTTCTGGGCCGGCCTGGCCCTCGTGGTCCTCGGCGGCGTCGTCGGCTGGGTCATGAGCGCGATGGGCATGGGACAGCCGAAGGACGCCCACAAGGCGCTGCTCATGACGCAGGAGCGCGAGACGGCGCCGGCCAAGGGCTGAGAGCCGTACGGCGTCAGACTTCGCCGAGGGGCGACCCGGTGCCGACGAGGTGCCAGGGGGCGCCCCTCACGCGTGTGCGGGGCACAATGCATGACGTGAACGCCGACAGCCACAGGGTGAGCGACAGCGGTCCGGCGACGCGGTCCGGCGCGGGCTCCGTGCCGGGGCGGCTGGCCGTCCCCGCGGGGGTGCTCGCGGCCGTCGTCGGCGCCTTCGCGTACGTCGGCGCCGTGGACCCGAACGAACCCGGCCACTACCCCGCCTGCCCGCTCCTGCGGTACACCGGCGTCTACTGCCCTGGCTGCGGGGGCCTGCGCAGCGCGCACGCCGTCGTCCACGGGGACTTCGCGGCGGCGCTCCAGGACAACGCGCTCGCTGTCGTCGGCTATCTGGTCTTCGCCGTGGTGTGGACCGTCTGGGTGGTCCGGGCGGTGCGCGGACGGCCGCTCAGGATCGATCTCTCGACGCCCCAGCTGTGGGCCGCAGGGGCGCTGCTGCTGGCCTTCACCCTTGTCCGGAACCTGCCGTTCGGCGGCTGGCTGCATCCTTGATCAAGCGGCGAATGTCCAGGTAGTGGAACCCGCGTCAACCGGATGCGAGCCCTACGCCGTCCTCCGGATACCATCACAGTGACCATAGGTTTCGTACCGCTTTCATAGTCAACCGTCTGGAAGGGGGCCGCTCGCGTGAGTGTGCTCGACGAGATCATCGACGGAGTCCGTGCCGACCTCGCGGAGCGGCAGGCGCGCGTCAGCCTCGACGAGCTCAAGGAGCGCGCGGCGAAGGCTCCCGCGGCCAAGGACGGCGTGGCCGCCCTCCGCGGCGACGGCGTCAAGGTCATCTGCGAGGTCAAGCGCTCCAGCCCCTCCAAGGGCGCGCTGGCCGCGATCGCCGACCCGGCCGGGCTCGCCGCGGACTACGAGGCGGGCGGCGCGGCCGTCATCTCCGTCCTCACCGAACAGCGCCGCTTCGGCGGCTCGCTGGCCGACCTGGAGGCCGTCCGCGCCCGCGTGGACATCCCCGTCCTGCGCAAGGACTTCATCGTCACCTCGTACCAGCTGTGGGAGGCCCGCGCCTACGGCGCCGACCTCGCCCTGCTGATCGTCGCGGCCCTGGACCAGCCCGCCCTGGAGTCGCTGATCGAGCGCGCGGTGTCCATCGGCCTGACTCCCCTCGTAGAGGTCCACGACGAGGACGAGGTCGAGCGTGCCGTGGACGCGGGCGCCAAGGTCATCGGCGTCAACGCCCGCAACCTCAAGACCCTTGAGGTCGACCGCGGCACCTTCGAGCGCGTCGCCCCTGAGATCCCCGACAGCATCGTCAAGATCGCCGAGTCCGGCGTCCGCGGCCCCCACGACCTCATCGCCTACGCCAACGCCGGCGCCGACGCGGTCCTGGTCGGCGAGTCCCTGGTGACGGGGAAGGACCCGAAGTCCGCCGTCTCCGACCTGGTCGCGGCCGGCGAACACCCGGCACTCCGCCACGGCCGCAGCTGATCACCCGCTAGGCTTAACCCGATGACTCTCACCGTGACCACCATGGATCGGCACGCCCGCCTTGCGCGCGGCTGCCGTCCCCGGGGCTGCCGCGCACCGGCACGCCGCGTGCACGGCCGCAGGGTCAGGTACGTCATCGGAGACGAACCCGGGCAGGTAAACGGCCGCCGATGGCAGCGCCCCTCCAGGGGCGCGGGGAACTGCGCGACCAGCCACTGACGGCCCGCAGCCAAACGATTACCCCCCGCCCCACGGCGAATAGTGTCTTTTCCACGCACTCACCGTGAGGTACACGCATGCCCAGCGACTTCTTCATCCCCGACCCCGAGGGTCAAGTCCCCAGCCCCGAAGGCTACTTCGGCGCGTTCGGCGGCAAGTTCATCCCGGAGGCCCTCGTCGCCGCCGTGGACGAGGTGGCCGTCGAGTACGACAAGGCCAAGCACGACCCCGAGTTCGCCCGCGAGCTCGACGACCTGCTGGTCAACTACACCGGCCGCCCCAGCTCCCTCACCGAGGTGCCGAGGTTCGCCGGACACGCCGGCGGCGCCCGGATCTTCCTGAAGCGGGAAGACCTCAACCACACCGGCTCCCACAAGATCAACAACGTGCTCGGCCAGGCCCTGCTCACCAAGCGCATGGGCAAGACCCGGGTGATCGCCGAGACCGGCGCCGGCCAGCACGGCGTGGCGACGGCCACGGCCTGCGCGCTGTTCGGCCTCGAATGCACCATCTACATGGGCGAGATCGACACCCAGCGCCAGGCCCTCAACGTGGCCCGGATGCGCATGCTCGGCGCCGAGGTCATCGCCGTGAAGTCGGGCAGCCGCACCCTGAAGGACGCCATCAACGAGGCGTTCCGCGACTGGGTCGCCAACGTCGACCACACCCACTACCTGTTCGGTACGGTCGCCGGCCCGCACCCGTTCCCCGCCATGGTCCGCGACTTCCACCGCGTGATCGGCGTCGAGGCCCGCCGCCAGCTCCTGGAGCGCGCCGGACGCCTCCCCGACGCCGCGATCGCCTGCGTCGGCGGCGGCTCCAACGCCATCGGCCTCTTCCACGCCTTCATCCCCGACACGGACGTACGCCTCATCGGCTGCGAGCCCGCCGGGCACGGCGTCGAGACCGGTGAGCACGCGGCCACGCTGACCGCCGGCGAGCCCGGCATCCTGCACGGCTCCCGGTCCTACGTCCTCCAGGACGAGGAGGGCCAGATCACCGAGCCGTACTCGATCTCGGCCGGTCTGGACTACCCCGGCATCGGCCCGGAGCACTCCTACCTCAAGGACAGCGGCCGCGGCGAGTACCGCGCGGTCACCGACGACGCGGCGATGCAGGCCCTGCGGCTGCTGTCGCGCACCGAGGGCATCATCCCGGCGATCGAGAGCGCCCACGCGCTCGCCGGAGCCCTGGAGGTCGGCCGGGAGCTGGGCAAGGACGGCCTGATCGTCGTCAACCTGTCCGGCCGCGGTGACAAGGACATGGACACGGCCGCGCGCTACTTCGGCCTGTACGACACGGACGCGGCCGTCGCCGCGGACGAGGCCGGCACCGGCGCGGAGATCGAGGGGGACGCCAAGTGAGCGGGAACATTCAGCTGCTGTCCGACACCCTCGCCGCCGCCAGGGCCGAGGGGCGTTCCGCTCTCATCGCCTACCTCCCGGCCGGGTTCCCGACCGTGGACGGCGGCATCGAGGCGATCAAGGCCGCGCTCGACGGCGGCGCGGACGTCGTGGAGGTCGGGCTGCCGCACAGCGACCCGGTCCTCGACGGCCCGGTCATCCAGACCGCCGACGACATCGCCCTGCGCGGCGGCGTCAAGATCGCGGACGTCATGCGCACGGTCAAGGAGGCCCACGCGGCCACCGGCAAGCCGATCCTCGTGATGACGTACTGGAACCCCATCGACCGCTACGGCGTCGAGCGCTTCACCGCCGAGCTGGCCGAGGCGGGCGGTGCCGGCTGCATCCTGCCCGACCTGCCCGTCCAGGAGTCGGCGCTGTGGAGGGAGCACGCCGAGAAGCACGGGCTCGCGACGGTCTTCGTCGTGGCGCCCAGCAGCAAGGACGAGCGGCTGGGGAAGATCACCGCGGCCGGCAGCGGCTTCGTCTACGCCGCCTCGCTGATGGGCGTCACCGGCACCCGCGCGTCCGTGGGCGCGCAG
>JABFVM010000439.1 GCA_013362785.1 Streptomyces sp.
TGTCGATCGCGGTCCTGGCGGGACTGCGTGACCGCTGGATGACCGCCTCATGACCGACATCGGGAAGGAGGCGGCCGAGGGGGGCGTGGGTGCGGCCGGTGCGGCCCGTGCGGCCGGTGGGCCCGGTTCAGCCGGAGCGACTGGGGCGGCCCATGCGACCGGTTCAGCCGGTGCGACCGGTGCCACCGGTGCGGCCCGTGCGGCCGGTGGGCCCGGTTCAGCCGGAGCGACTGGGGCGGCCCATGCGACCGGTTCAGCCGGTGCGACCGGTTCAGCCGGTGCGACCGGTTCAGCCGGTTCCGCCGGTTCCGCCGGTGCGGCCGGTTCAGCCAGTGCGGCCGGTTCCGCCGGTTCCGCCGGTGCGGGGCTCGACACCCGGCTGGTGGTCGAGCGCGGCTCCTTCCGCCTCGACGTGAGACTGACGGCGGCGCCCGGCGACGTGGTCGCCCTCCTCGGCCCCAACGGCGCCGGCAAGACCACTGCGCTGCGCGCACTCGCCGGGCTCGTCCCGCTCACCGGCGGCCACCTCCGGCTGGACGGCGCGGAGTTGGACCGTACGCCACCGGAGTCCCGCCCGGTCGGCGTCGTCTTCCAGGACTACCTGCTCTTCCCCCACCTCACCGCGCTGGACAACGTCGCCTTCGGACCCCGCTGCCACGGCGCCACCAAGGCGGAGGCACGGGCGCGGGCCGCCGAGTGGCTGAAGCGGATGGACCTCGCCGCCCACGCCGGGGCCAAGCCCCGCCGTCTCTCCGGCGGCCAGGCCCAGCGCGTCGCGCTCGCCCGCGCCCTGGCCACCCACCCGCGTCTGCTCCTCCTGGACGAGCCCCTCGCCGCCCTCGACGCACGCACCCGGCTCGACGTCCGCGCCCAACTCCGGCGCCACCTGGCCGACTTCGAGGCGGTCGCGGTCCTCGTCACGCACGACCCGCTCGACGCGATGGTCCTGGCCGACCGCCTCGTCGTCGTGGAGGACGGCCATGTGGTGCAGGAGGGCACCCCGGCCGACATCGCCCGTCATCCCCGTACGGACTACATCGCCCACCTCGTCGGCCTGAACCTCTACCGGGGGCGGGCCGAAGGGCACCTGGTCCACGTCGACGACGGCCCCACGCTCACCACCACGGAAGACCTCACCGGCCCGGTCTTCGTCGCCTTCCCGCCCAGCGCTGTCACCCTCCACCGGGACCGCCCCACCGGCTCCAGCGCGCGCAACGTCTGGCGCTGCGAGGTCGCCGGCCTGGAGACCCACGGCGACCAGATCCGCGCCGCCCTCACCGGTGAACTGCCCCTGGCCGCCGACCTCACGACGGTCGCCGCCGCCGAACTCGACCTCCACCCCGGCGCCACGGTCTGGGCGACGGTGAAGGCGGCCGAGACGCACGCGTACCCGGCGTGAGGAGTGACGTCGTATCGCCGGCGGCCGCCGCGTCGCCGAGCCCGCGCTCAAGCCCGAGCCCTGCCCGAGCGGGGGCACCCTCCCCCGAGCCCTGCCCGAACGAGGCGCCCTCCCCCGAGCCCTGCCCGAGCCGGGCACCCTCCCCCGAGCCTGTCCGGTCGGCCGCGCATCCCCCGAGCCCGTCCGGTCGGCCGCGCATCCCCCGAGCCTGTCCGGTCGGCCGCGCATCCCCCGTGGGTGCGGCTCCGCTTCCACAGCGGCAGGCCCTACGCTGATCCCCGTTAGGCAGACCGGCCCGGGGAAGGATGATCGGCGATGACGCCCCTGAGCACCGGTGACCCGGAGTCCATAGGCGGGTACACCCTTCTCGGTCGCCTCGGGGCGGGCGGCATGGGAGTCGTCTACCTGGGAGTTTCCGCCTCGGGACGGCAGGTCGCGGTCAAGCTCGTGCGCGGGTCGTACGCGCAGGAGGAGGAGTTCCGCACCCGCTTCCGGCAGGAGATCGCGGCGGCGCGCAGAGTGAGCGGCGCCTTCACCGCACCCGTCGTGGACGCCGACCCGGACGCCGAGCGGCCCTGGATGGCCACGCTCTACGTGCCGGGGCTCAGCCTGGCCGAAACCGTGGAGAAGAACGGCCCGTTGAGCCAGCGGGAGCTGCGCACGCTGGGCCTGGGGCTCACCGAGGCGCTGCGCGACATCCACCGGGCGGGCCTGGTGCACCGGGACCTCAAACCGGGCAACGTCCTGATGACCGAGGACGGGCCGCGCGTCATCGACTTCGGCATATCGCGCGCCTCCGACAACCAGAGCCTCACCATGACCGGGCGCATCATCGGCACCCCGCCCTTCATGTCGCCGGAACAGCTCGCCTCTCCCCGCGAGGTCACCCCGGCCTCGGACGTGTTCTCGCTGGGGTCGCTGCTGGTGTTCGCGGCCGTCGGCACCGGACCGTTCGACGCCGACAGCCCGTATATGACCGGCTATCAGGTGATGCACGAGCCCCCGGACCTCGACGGAGTGCCCGAAGCACTCCTGGACATCGTCGGCAGCTGCCTGGACAAGGACCCGGCCGCACGGCCGGACCTGGCGGACATGCACCGCCTGCTCCAGGCGCTGCCGGAGTCCGACACCACCGCGCCCCCGAAGACCAGGGACCCCGCGAACCCCCGCCCCCGTCCCACCCCTTGGGGCGCGGCCACCGCCTCCGCGAGCACCTCGACCCGCACCGGCAAGGCACGTCGGCCCCGGATGCTGCTCGCCGCCCTCGGTACGGCGCTGGCCGTCGCCGGGCTGGCCGTCGGGGCCGGCGTCTTCCTGGCGGGCCAGGGCACGACCACCGCCTCCGACCCCGCCGCCGCTACGGCCACCACCCGTACCGCGTCGCTGCCCGCCGGCTGGCGCCCGTGGCGCACGGCCCTGCGCCACGACGTCCAGGGCGTCCCTCTCGACTACCAGTCCCTTGGCTGCGTGACCGGCGCGAACGCCCTGTTCTGCGGCGGTACGGGCTTCACGGCCGCCCGGCTCGACCAGGCCTCCGGCCGCATCCTGTGGCGCTTCGGCACCCGCCCCCAGGGCGTGCAGCCGATCGGCGTCCGCGACGGCCTCGTCTATGTCTACGAGGACCCGGACGACAACGTCAGACGCGTGGTGGCCCTCGACGCCGCCACCGGGCACCGCCGATGGCAGCGCGACATCAGCAAGTCCGAGGACGCGATCCTGTACGACGACGGACTGCTGACCCTGTCCCCCGACCACTCGACGTTCGTCGCGTACGGCCGTTCCGGCAGGGCACTCTGGACGGCTCCCTCGCTGGACGAGTACTGCGCCACGTCGGTGTTGGGCGGCGCCCCTTACGCCCTGTGCTCGGCCGCCCGCGAACCCGGCCAGGCCCCGGCCGACCTGATGAAGCTCGGCCCCGGCAGCCTGACCGAACTCGCCACCCTCCCCAAGAAGGCGCTACCGCTCGGCGCCGTCGACGGGCAACCCGTGTTCCTCGCCCCCCAGACCGCGAAGGACGTCTACGAGTCCGGCTACGAGCGCCCGTACAACGCCCTGCTGCGACTGGACCCGGAAACCAAGCAGATCAGACGTCTACCACTGACCCCCGCACTGACCGGCACGGCCACCCTCGTGAACGGCGTCGTCTACTTCGTCCGGTCCGACGGAACGGTCACCGCGGTCTCGGCGAACACCGGCAAACAGCTCTGGCAGAAGGCGACGGACATGGAGAACCTGTCCATGCCCGCGGTGTCGGCGCCGTACAAGCGGGTCTACTTCTCCAACCGCTTCGGCCGCCTACTGGCCCTCGACAGCCGCACCGGAGTCGAGGCCTGGCGCACCTCCGCACTGGACAACCCCGGCGACAAGGCGCAGGGCATGCCGCCGAGCGTGCTGCTCATCAAGGACGCGATCGTGGCGACGACCGGCGACACGGCGTTCTCCCGAAGCCCGGACGGGCCTTCCTGACCGACCTCCTGACTGAACTCCCGACTGACCGTCAACTCCCTTTGCTCCTGGCCTTGTTCCTCCACCGCGCAGGGCAGCTCTACCCAGACAGTCTTGCCTCCGTCGTCGGTCCGCTCCGTGAGGACGACCCCGTTCAGTTCTTCCAGGAGGGCGTGCACGATCTTCAGGCCGCGGCCGTGGGTGGCGTCGGTGTCGGTGCCGCTGTCACCGGGGGCGGGGCAGTCGGGATGGCCGTCGTGCACTCCCATGCGGATCCAGGCGCCGTCGCACAGTTCCAGAACGACACCGATCTGCACAGTGGCCGCCGACGCGTGCAGTACGACGTTGGTCAGCAGCTCCGAGGCGATCAGCCGGATCGCGTGGACGGCCTCGCTGCCGGTCGGCACCCCCCAGCCCCGCAGAATGTCCAGGACGGCCCGGCGGGCGAGCGGGACCTGCTCCGGTCGCGCGGGAATGTGAAGTGACAGAGACCGGGACAGGGACCGGGCCAGAGGCCGGGACCGGGTGCTGCGGCGCTGAGCGTTCATGGTGTCCGGTCTCCTCGTGCGGTTCCGGGTTCGGGCGCCTTGCGGCGTGCACGAAACGCTAGGAGAGCCGTGGTCACCGGCGACGACGGTTGTCGCGGTACCGGTAAGTCTCTGGTGCTCAGTGGGACGACGCTCAGTGGAACAGCGCCGTGAGCAGGTCCTCGCCGATGCTGCGTACGCGTTCCAGGTGCAGCTGGTAGTACGCCCGTCGGCCGTCGCGCTCGACGGTGACGAGGCCGGCCTCGCGCAGTCGGGCCAGATGGCGGGAGACCTGGGGCAGGGTCATGCCGCTGCGGTCGGCCAGTGCGGAAGGGGTGAGGGGCTCCCGGGCGATGGCGCGTGCGATCCGCTGGCGGCCCGGGTCCCGCATGACTTCGAGGCGGCGGTGCACCACCGCGTAGCCGGGCTGGTCGTCGCCCTCCGGCACCAGTGGGTAGTGGACGACCGCCGTCAGGCCCGGCTCGTGCTTCACCAGCAGGTGGGGGCGGCCGAAGGCGGACGGGATGACCAGCACCGGAGTGGTGGCGACGTTCACGATGCCGTGGTGGAACTTGTCGAAGACCACGCGCGGCGGTTCCTCCCGGTACGACGCCGTGGAGTCCAGGTCCGCCAGCGTCCTGCCGGGACCGCTGTGCTCGATGGAGTCACGCAGTCGCGGCAGCTGCCCGGCGATCACGCGGGCCGCCCTGGCGAGGTCCGGTTCCAGGGCACGGGCCGCCTGGGCGAGCAGGTCGAGGAGGTCGGCGCGCAGGGATTCCGGGGCGTCCAGGAGCCTGCGAGCGAGTTCGGCGCGGGCGGTGGAGCGCTGCTCGGCCGCCGTCACCAGGCCCTCGCGCTGGGCGCGGTCGTGCAGCACCCGGTCCAGCGTGGCGCCGGAGTTGCCGCCCCGGATCGCGTATCCGGTGAGTTCGGCGAAGAGCGGCAGCGGCAGTTCCGCCAGGTCATTGAGCTCGGCTTCGAGCGGCCGGTCCCCCGAGGGACTCAGCGGGAACAGGTACCGGGCCCGGTACGAGGCCCACAACGGCGCCCAGTCCCTGATGCGCCGCCTCAGAGCGGGGGTGAGAGTGGAGGTGGGCGCCCCGTCGCGGGTGGATCCGTTGCGGGTGGACCCGTCGGGCCTGGGTCCGTCGGGCCTGGGTCCGTCGGGCGTGGATCCCTCACGCGTGGATCTGTCACCGTCCGGGGAGTCCGCGTCCAGACCGCGCACCCAGCGGAGTGCACGCGGATGATGCTCGGCCTCCGTATAGGCATGGAGCGCCGCGCCCAGCTCGGCGAGCGGCGAGGCACCGGCGGACACGCTGGAGGGGGAGGCCCCGGCGAGCGAAAGGACGACGCTCATGGCCACCTCCGGCACGCCGGGAATGTCGCTTACCGCGACCGCGACAACCATTGTAGGTACGGCCTCCGGACAGCTCTACGGTTCCGACAACCCGACCGAGCCTCGCCCCGGAGTCGCCATGAATCAGCCCGTCCCCGCCGGCCTCCGCGCCGCCGTACACGATCGCCGCTCCCAGCTGGAGCAGCTCAGCCTCGATCTGCACGGCACGCCGGAGACCCGGTTCGAGGAGCACTACGCCGCCGAGCAGTTGGTCGGCCGGCTCGCCACCGCGGGCTTCGAGGTGAGCAAGGGCGTGGCCGGTCTGCCGACCGCGTTCACGGCCACCCACCGGGGGCCGGTCGACGGTCCGACGGTCGCGGTGCTCCTTGAGTACGACGCGCTGCCCGGCATCGGCCACGCGTGCGGGCACAACCTCATCGCGGCCGGCGGACTGACCGCCGCCGTCGCCGCGGCCGCCGTACGCCCCGACCATCCCGGCACGCTGATGGTGATCGGCACCCCTGGTGAGGAGGGCGGCGGCGGCAAGATCCTCATGCTGGACCGCGGCGTGTTCGAAGGCGTGGACGCGGCGGTGATGTTCCATCCCGGCGACCGCAGTCTGCGGGCCCGGCACGCGCTGGCCGCCTGCCATCTGCGGCTGACGTTCCACGGGGTGGCCGCGCATGCAGCCAAGATGCCCTGGAGCGGTCGCTCCGCCGCCGCGGGCGCCCAGTTGTTCCTCACGGCGGTCGATTCGATGCGGCAGTTCATCCCGCCGACGGCCCGGGTGCACGGGATCATCGCGCACGGCGGCACCGCCCCGAACGTCGTGCCCGACCGCACCGTGGTGGACCTCTTCGTACGCGAGGCGACCTCCGCCGCCCTGGACGAACTGGTGCCCCGGGTCCTCGCGGCGGCCGACGGGGCTGCGCTCGCCACCGGTACGACCGTCGAGACCGCGGAGACCGCACCGCGCTACGCCGAGCGCAACGACAACCTGGTGATGAGCGACCGGATCGCCGCCTACACCGCCGGCCTCGGCCTGGAGCTGGAGCCGCCGTCCCCGGCGAATCCGGCCGGTTCCTCGGACATCGGCAACGTCTCGATCGCACTTCCGGCGATCCATCCGTACGTCCAGATCTGCCCCCGCGACACCCCGAGCCACTCCGTCCGGATGCGTGAGGCCGCCCGCAGCCCGCGGGCGCACGAGGCGGCCACGACGATGGCGACCGCCATGGCCGCGCTCGTTCTCGACCTGCTCCACGACCCGGAGTTCCTCACCGCGGTCCGTGCCGAGTTCCACGCGTCCGCTCCCCGCCCCACCGCTGGTCAGGAGTCGTCATGACCTCCTCGTCCCCACCCGCCGCCCTCGCCTCGGACGCCCTGTTCAACACGTTCTTCAACTGGGACCTGATCGCCGAGACCTTCCCCCGGCTGATCACCGAGGGCCTGGCGAACACCCTGATCATCGCCGCGGGCGCGATCGTCCTCGGCGTCGCCATCGCCCTGGTGGCCGCGATGCTGCTGCTGTCCAAACGCCGCCTGGTGCGGCTGCCCGCCCGTATCTACGTCGACGTCTTCCGCGGCCTCCCGGTGATCATCACGGTGATGCTGGTCGGGGTGGGCCTGCCCGCGGCCGGGATCCGCCCGTTCGGCACCGACCCGTTCGGCTACGCGATCCTGGCGATCGGCATCATCTCCGGCGCCTACACCGCGGAGATCTTCCGCTCCGGCATCCAGAGCGTCGACCCCGGCCAGTTGCAGGCCGCCCGCAGTCTGGGCCTGAGCTATCTCAAGGCGATGCGCCTGGTGGTGGTGCCGCAGGGAATCCGCCGGGTACTGCCCGCCATGGCCGGCCAGTTCGTCAAGGACATCAAGGAGAGCTCGCTGGTCTACCTCCTCGGCCTCGCCGCGGGCCAGCGCGAGCTGTACTTCATCGCCCACGAGGAGGTCGCCCGCACCTACAACTCCTCGCCCCTGATCGCCGCGGGCCTGTGCTACCTCGCCCTCACCATCCCCCTGACCTACTTCGTCAACTACCTCGACAGGCGGCTCCGCGAGGGCCCGCGCCCCGGAAGCCTCCCCGCTCCGACCGAGCCCGACCTGCCCAAGACCCCGCTCCAGCCCGCCGGAACCGAAGCAGGAGAAGGCCGATGACCCCCGCGACAGCCGGACGGGACCCGATGCCCCCGTCGATGCCCGAAGGGGCACAGACGACGATGACCCCCGTCACCCCCCTAACCACTCCCGCTGCCGCCGTGCAGGTCATCGGCCTCAGCAAGAGCTACGGCGCCGTCCCCGTCCTGCACGACATCGACCTCGAAGTGCAGCGCGCCGAGACGCTCTGCCTGATCGGCCCCTCGGGCTCCGGCAAGTCCACGCTCCTGAAGTGCCTCAACCTCCTGGAGCAGCCCAACGCCGGTGAGATCTGGCTCGGCGAGACCTGCCTGACCGCGCCGCACGCCGACGTCGATGCCGCCCGCGCCCGGATCGGCATGGTCTTCCAGCACTTCAACCTCTTCCCGCACATGAGCGTCGAGCGCAACGTCACCCTCGCCCTGACCTCCGTCAAGGGCATGGGCCGCGAACAGGCCCGCACGCTCGCCCGCCGGCACCTCGACGAGGTCGGCCTCGCCGCCTTCGCCGACCAGCGGCCCACCCGGCTCTCCGGCGGGCAGCAGCAGCGCGTCGCCATCGCCCGCGCGCTCGCCATGGAGCCGGAGCTGATGCTGTTCGACGAGGCCACCTCCGCGCTCGACCCCGAACTGGTCAAGGACGTGCTCGCCGTGATGCGGGACCTCGCATCGGGCGGCATGACCATGGCCGTCGTCACCCACGAAATGGGCTTCGCCCGGGAGGCCGCCGACCGCGTCGCCTTCATGTGCGACGGCCGCATCGCCGAGATCGGCACCCCCGACCGGATCTTCGAACGCGCCGACCACCCCCGGCTGCGCCAGTTCCTGTCCCAGGTCCTGTGACCACCTCCGGACAGGCCGCCAACTCCCGCGCCATCTCCGCTACCACCGCCACCGTCGTGCACCACCCACCAGAAAGCCCAGATCATGCACCTCACTTCGCGTAGATCACTGCTCGCCGGCACCGTGGCCGCCACGCTGCTGCTGCCCCTCTCCGCCTGTGGCGGCGGCAGTGAGGCGGCGGACTCCGCGGCCGCCAAGTACAAGCTCGTACAGAACGGTGTGATCACCGCGGCCACGCAATCCGAGCAGCCCCCCTTCGCGATCACGGACAAGGCAGGCAGGCCCACCGGCTTCTCGGTCGAGCTCATGAACGAAGCCGCGAAGCGCCTCGACCTGAAGGTCCAGTACAAGACGACCACCCTGCAGGGCATCCTCGCCGGTCTGTCGGCCGGGCAGTACGACATCGGCGTGGCCGGCGTCGGCGCGACCGCCGAGCGCAAGAAGCAGGTCGCGTTCACCACCCCGTACTACTGGGGCTTCACCGACGTCCTGACACTCAAGAACGGCCGCCAGACCACCCTCCCGGAGTTCAACGGCAAGCGGGTCGGTGTCGTCAGCGGGTCCGTTCAGGAGACCTTCGTCAACCGCGAGATGATCCAGGCGAAGCCGGTCAAGTTCAAGGACCAGACCGCACTGATCACCCAGCTGCTCTCGGGAGGCATCGACGCGGCCGTCCTCGGCGGCGCCAGCGCGGACGCGTACGTCGCGAAGGAACCGGTGCGGATCGCCGTGAAACTCCCGAGTCTCCAGGGCAGCGCCTTCCCGATGCGCAAGGACGGCGATCCCAAGCTGCTCAAGGACATCGACGGCCAGATCGACGCGATGATCGACGACGGCACCTACATCAAGCTCTACCGCAAGTACTTCCACGACCCGATCGCCACCGACCTGATCACCGAACGCCCGAACCTGGCCAAGCAGGTCCTGAACACGGACCTGGCGCCTAGCCGCCGGTGACCCCTGGGGGGTGGGGGCGCCTTCCTTGAGGCCCTGCCTGGGGCCCTACTTGGGGCAGGGCGCCCCCACCTACCGCGACGGTCAGCGACCCGCGAGCCAGTCCACCAAGTCGTAGACGGCACCGCAGTAGGGGTCATGGACGTCCTTCCGCATACGTTCCAACTCCCCCAGCAGAAGGACCGGAAGCGCGGCGTGCACTGCTGTCACGCCGACAGCCACGGAGCCTTCTTCATCCCGAAGGGGAAGGTCAACACCGAATGGCGGAGCGTCCTCTGACGTAGGGGTGTCCAGGTAAAGACGGCACGTCGCCTGATCGACCAGCAAGAACCCACGCAGGCGCAGTTCCGCAGGCTCGCCCGGCTCCGAGGATCCGCAGAACACCGCCGCTGCCGCATGCAACGCATCCGCCACCTGGAACCGCGGCCGGGCGACGAAGGCATGGACAGCGTCGGAGGCATCGATCACCGGAATCCCGAAGGAGTCGCGCGCCGCCGCCTCGACCTCGCGCCCGGAGCAGTCGGCCAATACGCCGCGCAGGGCGGCCGCGAGGTCCCCCGAGGGGATGTTCCCGCCGTGCCGATCCGTGAGCGGCACATCGAAGGCGACCGAACTGCCCAGCTCCTGCCCGTCCCACAGGACGACGCGCCCAACTTCGCGTCGTTCCGGTTCCGTCACCACACCACGGACGAGCCGGACGTCCTCCCCGAACACGAACGCCGTGACACGCCCCAGCATTTCGCGCGCCAACTGCGCCTGCAGACCGGAGAGGCCCGCCTCATCCCACATCATCGAGTGCTCCGTCATACCCTGTTCAACGCGTCAGGGCATTTGTTGGAACCCTGACAGAAAGCGGTGATCACACCGATCTTGTCGTCGTGATCGGCGAGCTTGTACTTCTTGTCACTGGTCTCCCAGTGGTACTGGGCAATGACCTTGACTCGGGCGAGAATTATCCCGAGGTTGTCGTACAGCACAGCCCCGTACACCTTGCGGGTCTTCGTACTCCCGCTTTCGGGATGTTCGTTCACCGCCGCCTTGATGACCTTCTCGTTGTGGATGTTGTGCGGCCCGGAGAAGTGGACCCAGCCGAACTCCCTGTTGCCCTGCCGAGTTGGTATGTAGCGGCCGTCCTTGTCATGGGCCGAGAACTTCACCACGCTCCAGTGGCTGCCGGCCCTATCGGCTGCGGCCCCTGAAACCGCTTGATCACCAGCCTGGTAAGTGAGCCCCCGCGCAGCAGCCTTGGCTGCTCCGAAGGTCTGCACGTACTGCTCATCGGAGGCAAGATGAAGCCGACCCTCGTCCCCGACCGTCGCAGGTGGATTGCCAACAGCAGGGGCGTCCAGGGAAGTTGTCGACTGGTCAGGGAAGACGGCAGCGCCGGCATACGCGGGAGTCGCTCCGACAGTCACTGATCCAAGCAGCGCAAGGGAGGCCAATTTAATCTTCACGTGTTCCCCCATGTTCCTGTGCTTCTGTTACGAGGCACTCTGGTGCCGAGATGACGCCGTGGTCTGCGGCATCACGTTTGATCAACCTACGCCGTTGATAATCAAGAACCTCTCCATAGTCGACCAATCTTTGATCAATAGCGCTCGATTCAGACTGGCCATAGCGTTCAGACCCTAAGGCGAATACTCCTGGCTGCTGCACGCTCACGGCTGGGCCTTCGTCAAAGTGGCTGCCGATCACGGCGAGGGACCGACTCGGTGCGCGGCCGGCGCTGACAGGTCTCTCCTTGGCCATCAACGAAGCCCGACCGTTGGTTAGGTCCCGGGCCGTACCCAGGCCGCCCCCATACAGTGCCGGGGATGCAGCTGCTCTGCAGAGCTGGACACCTCGGAAGCCGGCCGCGCGTCTGAGACCCTAACCATGAGCACTGACAACGCATCCCGACGGGCACGACCCGACCGCCTGAGCCTTGTTCGGCCGGCGCGGCTCCGGACGACCAGTGTCACCGTTCCCGAATACGCCACCACCACCAGCGCCCCGCCGTCCACTCGCTCACCCAACCCGGGTCCGGGAGAGTACGCCGCTCGAACTCGATGTCGATCCGCTCTACCAAGCGGCCCAGATCAGCTCGGGCTCCACTCGGGAGGCGCTGCAGGGCCACTTCGAGATCATCTCGGGCGTCTTCGATCTCGATGCCGGGACTCTCATAAGGGCCAGTCAGATATCGACCCGGCTGCCTGAAAGCCCACTCGAACCGGCTGAGTGCATCAGCAACGGCGTCCGGCCACAGGTACTCGGCCTCAACACGTCGCACCGCTGCCCGGGTTCGAGCGGAAACACCCGCAATCCGACGGACCGGCACATCCTTACGTGGCCGCCACCGCTCAGCGCGGACGGCCTTCGGGCGCCTACGCGGCATCGCCCTTTCTGATCAGAACCATGTCGGCATTCTGCCACGGCCGCGCCTTCGGATATGGGGCCAACGGACGTGTGCGAGGCCCTCGATGCAACGACTCGCCGCAGCTCAGCGCCCTCCGCCGGACGGAGCTCACTCGCAAGCTGCCTCGTCAGGTAAGCCCGGACTGCTCGGTCCACTGGAAGAACCGACGGCGTCGTACGGCGCCGCCGCCGCACAGTCCCCGATCCGCTGATCGCAGGCCGGACACATCGTGACCCCGCTGAGCGCATCGAAGTGATCGCACAGGGCCACGACGGCGCGGGCCAGTCGCTTGACCCTCTCGAACTCGGCCGTCAGGCCCGTGCTCTCGGTCTCGATGAGACGACGGCGAGCCTCGCCGACATCGGCCAGGGCCACCCTCACGGTCCCGTCGTCGTCCTCCGGCCGACCGTCGCTCAGTTGCTCGATGTGCGGGATCACCAGCGACAGGAAGAGACGGAAGTCCTGATCGAACAACTTGAAGGCCGACATGCTCGGCTCCGAGGCTGACAGCGACCGACACCTCGTGGATACGAACCGAGTCGGGACCGAACGCGGTGCCGTAGTAGACGCCTTCGGAGATCTGATCGGCCAGGAGACGGGCATGCGCGAGGTGCGACCGAGCCGCTGGGACATCCCCTGCCCGGCCGGCGATGACCGCGGCGCGCATGTGCAGCGTGCCCTTCATCGCGATCTCAAGCGGCTCGCCAGGGGCAGGTGCGGCGTCCAGGGCCTGCTCCAGGGCGCGCAGTCCGGACGCGTAGGCGTGCGCGGCGAAGAACGTCTCCGTCCTCACGTAGGCGACGGAGGCGGTGAGCAGCGGATCCTCGGCCTCGGGAACGGCCCATCGCATGAGTTCCACCAGGCGAGCCGACAGATCCCGGGCGCCGAACTTGAACGCGACGGAGTCCGCCGACCGATAGGCACTGACCAGCAATCGGGCCAGTTCGCAACGCTCGTCCATGCCGGCCCGGTGGTAACCACGAGCCAGTTCAGCGAGCAGCTCGGGCACGTGACGCACGATCCGCGTGTACTGCGCGGCCAGCCGCCAGCGTTCCGCCTCGAAGACGGCCGTACGGAGTTCAGGGAGCGCCCGGACCGGCCCGTCGTCGGGGACGTCGTAGGCGGCGATCGCAGCGGACAACGCAGGCAGCGCCTTCTGAACGGCAGACTGCACAGGGCCGCGATCGGCGCGGAGCCGACCGGGGTCGACGCCCAGGGCTCCGGCAATCGCTTCGAGCGTCGCATCGGTGACACCGCGCTCCCCGCGCTCGATCTTGCGCACGGTTCCAAGAGAGACGCAGGCGACTTCGGCGAGCCGCTGCTGGGTCATCTTCGGCCGGACGACGCCGCGGTAGTAGGCGATACGCCGGCCTAATCCGTCGTGCGGAAGGTCAGGCATGCGGGCTCCAGTTCAGGTCATCCATGCCAAACGGTAGCCGTGCAGTAACAGACTGTGCACGTAAACGCCCACGCGGCTGCCCCCAGAGATGCCCGCGACAACTCGCCCCGGATTCTCCTCAGTTGGCGACGATCGAAGCGAGCTGCGTGAGGCTGTCGACCCTCCAATCCGCGGTAGCCACCACGTCCGGGTCCTCGGCCCACAGATGCCCCCAGGGACCACGCCGAAGATGCGCCACACGCAACCCGGCGTCCTTGGCCGGGAAAACGTCGTTGGCCGGATGATCACCGACATACAGCGTCCGCTCCGGCGCGGCCTGCGCCACCTCCAACACCCGCTGGAAGAACTCCGGCTGCGGCTTGGCCACACCCCAGTCCCCCGATGTCACGATCAGGTCCACGGGCAGATCGAGGTCACGCAGCAGGTCGCCGACGCGGGACGTCTGGTTCCCGGCGACGACGACGCGCACCCCGAGTCCGCGCAGCTTGGACAAGGCAGGCCGTACGTCGTCGTACAGGTCCGATTCATCAAGCGCCTCGCCACGTCCCGCAGCCTCGCGAGCGTGATACTCAGCGGCGACGTCGGCCCCGGGACGCGCCAGCCGAATGGCATCCGCGTTGTCACGCCCCTGCGCAACCACCGCCCCGACCAGCGCGGAGAGGGTATGTCGCGGGACGCCGAGCCAGTCGGCCCACGAATGCCAGTACCGGTCATCGCGGGTGATGGTCTCGCCGACGTCGAGAACGATGGTCTCAATCACCCCGAGAAGCCTAGGGCTTACCCAAGCTGCTTGAGGGCCTGGTCGAGGTCACGTGCGTCGAGTCGTATGGGGCCCCGATGAACTTGGCGCGGCACATTCCACAGATGCCTTCCTAAGTTCGGGACGCGGGACTCCCTGTGCCCCTCACGGACGGGGGCCCGACGATCCACCAGGTCGACCTGGACGAGGCGTTGGACCGCAACGAACTGGCCCGCGCGGTGATGGCCACAGAGTCCCTGCCGGGGTGGAGACCCTCAGCCGCGAACTCTGGGGCGGCGACGTCGTCACCAACCTGCTCAACGGCGACATCAGGCTCTCGATCCTCTGGCCCCAAGAGTCCGCAGCCTCACAAAGCCCCACGCGCCCGAGTGAGTGACAAACTTTCGCAACAGCATCCAGGCCTCGCCCGTTCACCTCGGCTGCATAGGATCACCGGTGTGACTTACGGCAGGCTGGGCGACCTGATCGCTACGGGTTTGATAGACCGTCTCGACGCGCGTGACAGGATGCTGCTGGAGCGGCGAGCGTGCATCAAGGCCAGTGACGGTG
>JABFVM010000032.1 GCA_013362785.1 Streptomyces sp.
GCCGTCGAGGAGGGCGAGATCTTCGGCATCCTCGGCCCCAACGGCGCCGGCAAGACCACCACCGTCGAGTGCGTCGAGGGCCTGCGCCTCCCCGACGCCGGCCGCGTCCGCGTCACCGGCCTGGACCCCGTCGCCGAGCACGCGCGCGTGTCCCGGGTGCTCGGCGCGCAGCTCCAGGAGAGCGAGCTGCAGGCCAAGCTCACCGTCCGCGAGGCGCTGGAGCTGTACGCCTCCTTCTACCCGAACCCGCTCGACTGGTCGCCCCTCGCCGAACGCCTCGGGCTCACCCCGAAGCTGACGACCAGGTTCGCCAAGCTGTCCGGCGGCCAGAAGCAGCGGCTGTTCATCGCGCTCGCCCTGGTCGGCAACCCTCGGATCGTCGTCCTGGACGAGCTGACGACCGGACTGGACCCACGAGCCCGCCGGGACACCTGGCAGCTCATCGAGGACGTCCGCGCGGGCGGCGTCACCGTCCTCCTCGTCACCCACTTCATGGAGGAGGCCCAGCGCCTGTGCGACCGGATCGCCGTGATCGACAAGGGGCGGGTGGCCGCCCTGGACACCCCGGCCGGCCTCGTCCGGCGCTCGGCGGGAGCCACCGTCATCAGCTTCACCCCGTCCACCCCGCTGGACGACCGTGACCTGAACGCGCTCCCCGCGCTCGCCTCGATCGAGCACAGGGACGGCCGCATCACCCTCTCCGGCACCGACGAAACGGTCAACGCCGTGATCACCCTCCTCGCCCGCCACCACGTCACCGCCCACCAACTGCGCGTCGTGGACGCCACGCTCGACGACGCGTTCCTCGACCTGACAAAGGCCGACACGAAGGAGGCCGCGGCATGAGCACCGCCGTACTGAGGACCGAGGTCCGCCTCTTCCGCCGCGAACCCGGCGCCATCTTCTGGATCCTGCTGTTCCCGACGCTGCTGCTGGTGATCCTCGGCTCCATCCCGTCCTTCCGGGAGCCCCAGGCCGACCTCGGCGGGCTGCGCACCGTCGACGTGTACGTCCCGGTGGCCGTGCTGCTGGGCATGATCGTCGGCGGCGTGCAGTCGATGCCGCAGACCCTCACCGGCTACCGGGAGCGCGGCATCCTGCGCCGGCTGGCCACCACGCCCGTGCGCCCCACCGCCCTGCTGTCCGCGCAGATGCTGGTGTACGGCGGGGCCGCCCTCGCGTCGGCCCTGCTCGCCCTCGCGGTCGGGCGGCTCGCCTTCGATGTACGACTGCCGAAGCAGCTCTTCGGATACGGCCTCGCCCTGCTGCTGGCCGTCCTGGTCGCCCTCGCTCTCGGATCGGTGGTGTCGGCACTGTCCCGTACGACGAAGATCGCCGGCGCGATCGGGTCCGCCGTCTTCTTCCCGTCGATGTTCTGCGCGGGCGTGTGGGCGCCGGTGCAGACCATGCCGCACGTTCTCGCCCGGATCGTCGGCTACACCCCCTTCGGGGCGGCCGCGCAGGCCCTCGACCAGGCGGCGGCCGGGCACTGGCCGGGCTGGAGTCACCTGGGCGTGCTGGTGGTGTGGATCCTGCTGCTGACCGGTGCCGCGTCCCGCTGGTTCCGCTGGGAATAGGCGGCCGCCTATGCAGACTGGGGACATGACAGTGGTGGACGCGCAGATCGAGCGGCGCTGGAACCAGTTCCACACCTGGGGGCCGTACGGGCTGCTCGGCATCAGCGTCGTCCCCGCGGTGGCGACCGCCGACCCCCATGCCGGCCCGGCCGAGTGGTACACCGCCTGGGCCCTGCTCGGTGCCGCGGTCGCGCTCCAGATGTGGTGGCACAGCACCCGTCCCGGCGGGCCCGACTGCCGCCGGACCCCGTCCCGGGCCGGGACCGCGTACTACGTCGTCCGCTGGACCCTTGCCTTCGCCCTCACCTGGATCAACCCGTTCTTCGCCTTCTACGCGGCCTCCGGCTACATGGACGCCGATGAGACTCTCCCGGGCAGATGGCACCGGCTCGGACTGCTCGCGAGCGCGGTCACCGTGGCAGGTGCGCAGGCCGGCGGAATGCCGTTCCACAGCGCACTCCAGTGGACCGTCTTCGCCGCCCTCCTGGCCGCCAACTCCGGCCTCCAGATGGTCGTCGCCCACCTCACCGAGCAGGAGGCGCGGCGGGCCGTCGAGCGCACCGCGACCATCGCCGAACTCGAACGCACCAACGCGGCGCTGCACCAGGCCCTCGACGAGAACGCCGCCCTGCACGCCCAACTCCTCGTCCAGGCGAGGGAGGCCGGGGTCGCCGACGAACGCCGGCGCCTCGCCGCCGAGATCCACGACACCATCGCCCAGGGCCTGACCGGCATCATCGCCCAGCTCCAGGTCGTCTCGAACACGCCCGAGCGGGAGCAGGCCCACGCGCACCTGGGCCGCGCCATGGACCTGGCCCGGCACAGCCTCGGCGAGGCCCGCCGCTCCGTGCACAACCTGGCTCCGGTGGCGCTGGAGAACGACGGGCTGCACGAGGCCCTGAAGAAGACGGTCGCCGAATGGGCCGAACGGACCGGCGTACGGGCCGAGTTCACGGTCACTGGCACCTCAGAGCAACTGCACGAGGAGGTCTCGGCCACCCTCCTGCGCATCGTCCAGGAGGCCCTCTCCAACGCCTCCCGGCACGCCCGCCCGACCCGCGTCGGCGTCACCCTCTCCTTCCTCGGCGACGAGGTCATCCTCGACATCCGCGACGACGGCCGGGGCTTCGACCTCCTCGCCCTCCCGGAGCGCGGCCCGGGCGGCGGCTTCGGCCTCCCCGGCATGCGCGCCCGCGCCGAACGCATCGCCGGCTGCCTCACCGTCGAGTCCGAACCGGGGCGCGGTACAGCCCTGTCGGCTCGCGTACCGTTGGTGCGCCATGAGTAGCGACGAGCCGTCCATCTCCCTGCTGATCGCCGATGACCATCCCGTCGTACGGGACGGTCTGCGCGGCATGTTCGAGTCCGCGCCCGGCTTCGTCGTGCTCGGCGAGGCGGCGAGCGGCGAAGAGGCCCTGGAGCGGGCCGCCGCACTCGACCCCGATGTGATCCTGATGGACCTGCGCATGCCGGGCGGCGGCGGGGTCGCGGCGATCGCCCACCTCACCCGCACCGGCGCCCGCGCCAAGGTCCTCGTCCTGACCACGTACGACACCGACTCCGACACCCTCCCGGCCATCGAGGCGGGTGCGACCGGCTACCTCCTGAAGGACGCCCCGCGCGACGAACTCTTCACCGCGGTCCGGGCCGCCGCCGAGGGCCGCACGGTCCTCTCCCCGGCGGTCGCCTCCCGCCTCGTCTCCGCCGTACGCACCCCCAGGGCCCCCGGCAACGAACCCCTCTCCGCCCGTGAGCGCGAAGTCCTCGCCCTGGTCGCCAAGGGCACCTCCAACCGCGAGATCGCCCGCGAACTCTTCATCAGCGAGGCGACCGTGAAGACCCACCTCACCCACCTGTACGCCAAGCTGGGCGCCAAGGACCGGGCGGCGGCGGTGGCCACGGCATACGAGCGGGGGATTCTGGGCTAGGGC
>JABFVM010000491.1 GCA_013362785.1 Streptomyces sp.
CGCCACTACCGTGTCCAGCAGCCCGTCGACGACCCCTCCTACGTCGTCGTGGACCTCGATTTCGACGACGTCGCCGACGCCGAGCGGCTCCTGGGGTTCCTGAGGACGAGGGTGTGGTCGTCGGCCGAGAACGCGCCCGCTCTGGCCGGAGCGCCCCGGACGCGGATCCTGGAGATCGCCGAGGAGCGGTGAGGTCGTGGCCGAATCAGATGCCGAGGGTCGCGTCGGAACGGGCCCCCTCGGCACGCATCCCGACCACACGGCCCCCCTCGGCACGGACCCCGACGGCACCGATCCCGTCGGCACGGACCTCATCGGCGTCGTCCGCCGCTTCAACGCCGCGATCAACGACCGGAACCTCGACGCGCTCGCGTCGCTGATGTCGGACGAGCACACGTTCGTCGACTCCGAGGGCGGCGTCGTCCGGGGCAAGCCGGCCTGTCTTGAGGCGTGGCGCGGCTTCTTCGCGGCCTTCCCGGACTATCGCAACACCTTCGACGACCTGATCGTGCGGGGCGATGTCGTGGCGGTCCGCGGGTACTCCGTCTGCTCACGGCCGGAGCTGGCCGGCCCGGCGTTGTGGACCGCCCGCGTCTCTGGCGCGGTGGTCGACGAGTGGCGCGTGTACACGGACTCGCCGGAGGTACGCCGCGAGTTCGGCCTGCCCCTGCCCCTGCCGGATGCCTAGGTCAGCGCCCCGAGTGGATCGTCCAGCACCGGCTGCCACGCCAACTCGGCCGCGCCGACCAGGCTGTTGTGGTCGAGGGTGCAGGCGAGGATCGGGACGCCGCCGCTCTGGCCCCACAGGCTGCGGTCGGCGACGACCGCGCGGAGGCGTTCGGGGTCGGCGTCGAGGAGGGTGCGGTGGAGGCCGCCGAGGATGATGCGGTCGGGGTTGAGGATGTTGACCAGGCCGGCCAGGCCCAGGCCGAGGCGGTCGATGAGGGCCTCGGTGGCGGTACGGACCGTCGGGTAGTCGTAGTGGTTGCCGATCAGGTCCTTGGCCTGCTGGAGCAACGACACCTCGGGGCCGGGATCCCGGCCCGCAGCCGTGAGCAGGGCCAGCGGGTCGGCCTCGACGTCGAGGCAGCCCCGGCTGCCGCAGTGGCAGGGGCGGCCCTCGGGGTTCACGGTGAGGTGGCCGACCTCCAGGGCCAGGCCCGAACTGCCGGTGTGCAGACGGCCGTCGAGCACGAGCGCACCGCCGACGCCCCGGTGCCCGGTGGCCACGCACAGCAGGTCACGGGCGCCGCGTCCCGCGCCGTGCCGGTGTTCGGCGAGCGCGGCGAGGTTGACGTCGTTGGCCGCGAACGCCGGTCCGCTGATCCCGGCCGCGCGCACGCACTCGGTGAAGATACGGCGCACCGGGGCGCCCACGGGCCATGCCAGGTGCAGCGGGTTCAGGGCCAGGCCGTCGGGTTCGGCCACGGCGGACGGCACGGCGAGTCCGGCGCCGACGCAGCGCCGGCCGGTCGTGCGCAGCAGGTCGGCGCCCGCTTCGACGACCGAGCCGAGCACCTTGGCCGGGTCGGCGTCCACGGTCTCGCAGCCGGGCGCGGTGGCGACGATACGGCCGCCGAGGCCGACCAGGGCCGCCCGGAAGCCGTCGGCGTGGACCTGTGCGGCGAGGACGACGGGCCCGTCCTCGGCGACCGCCAGCCGGTGCGAGGGCCGGCCCTGGGATCCGGCCGCCGCGCCGGGCCGGGCGTCGACCCGGATCAGCCCGAGCGCCTCCAGCTCGGCGGCCACCGCCCCGGCCGTCGCCCGGGTCACGCCGAGCTCGGCGGTGAGGACGGCACGCGTGGGCGCGCGCCCGGTGTGCACGAGCTCCAACGCGGGTCCGAGCGCACCGCGCCCCCGGTCCAGCCGCGTCCTTGAGGTGGTCCCTTCCCCCGCCGGCCGGGGGTCCGCCTTGCCGCTCATGAGGGGGAGTCTCCCATGATCCGCAGTTGCCGTGGCCTACAGCCCGCTCACCCTGAGCGTGACGTTCAACCGGCCGGTCAGCCCCAACTCCGGCGGCGCGGTGCCCGGCTGCACCCTGGGCACACCGTGGTAGGCGAGCCGTGCGGGGCCGCCGAACACGAACAGGTCGCCGCTGCGCAGTTCGACGTCCGTGTACGGCCGGGTCCGGGTCTCGGTGTTGCCGAAGCGGAAGACGCAGGTGTCGCCCAGGCTCAGCGACACGACCGGCGCGTGCGACCTCTCGTCGCTGTCGCGGTGCATGCCCATGCGGGCGTCGGCGTCGTAGAAGTTGATCAGCGCGATGTCGTACGCGGCCTTCGCGTACGTCGCCTGCGGCGCGCCCAGCGTGTCCCGCACCGCGCGACGGCCCAGCTCGCCCAGCCAGTCGGGGAACGGTTTCACCGGGGCACCGTCACCGTCGACGACCGTGCGGGCGTAGGTGTACGGATGCCAGTGCCAGCCGAGGCAGACCTGCCGGGCTGTCATCGTGCCGCCGCCGGGCGTGCGGACGGTGCGCAGGCCGGCCGGTGGGCGGGCCCACTCGCGGCAGGCCGCCAGCAGCTCGCGCTGGGCCTCGGCGTCCAGCCAGTCGGGCAGATGCACCGCGCCCGGCGCGACCTCCGTACGCTCCCGGGGGAACAGTTCGGCGTCCATGCCCTCCATCCTCCCCCACCGGCCGTGAGCTGCGGCTCGGCCGGCGGCCGGTGCGGGCACCTCCCCGCGGTCGCTTAGCCTTGAGGCACGATGAACGACCGTATGACGACGCCCTGGGGCGAGCTCGCGCCGACCCGTTTCCCCGAGGACCCGCGCGACAGGCTGCGCGCCTGGGACGCCTCCGACGAGTACCTCCTCAGGCACCTGGCGGAGCAGGGGATCCCGTTCTCCGGCACGGTCGTGGTCGTCGGTGACCGCTGGGGCGCCCTGGTCACGGCGCTCGCGGCGCACCGCCCGACGCAGATCACGGACTCCTACCTCGCCCAGGAGGCGACGCGGGCCAACCTCGCCCGGGCCGGGGTCGAGGCCGGTGCCGTACGGCTGCTCACCACGCAGGATCCGCCGCCCGCCCGCGTCGATCTCCTGCTGATCAGGGTGCCGAAGAGTCTGGCGCTCCTTGAGGACCAGCTGCACCGGCTGGCGCCCGCGGTGCACGAGGGCACGGTGATCGTCGGCACGGGCATGGTGAAGGAGATCCACACCTCCACGCTCCAGCTGTTCGAGCGGATCCTCGGCCCGACCCGCACCTCGCTCGCCGAGAGGAAGGCCCGGCTGATCTTCTGCACGCCCGATCCCTCGCTGCGCCGCCCCGCGAACCCGTGGCCGTACAGCTACGCCCTCCCCGATGGCGTCGGCGTGGTCTCGGGGCGCATGGTCGTCAATCACGCGGGCGTGTTCTGCGCCGACCGGCTCGACATCGGCACGCGGTTCTTCCTGGGGCATCTGCCGGATGGGAAGGGCGCCCGGCGGGTGGTCGATCTCGGGTGCGGCAACGGCGTCGTCGGTACGGCGGTGGCGCTGGCGAACCCGGAGGCCGAGGTGCTGTTCGTGGACGAGTCGTTCCAGGCGGTGGCCTCGGCGGAGGCGACGTACCGGGCGAACGGGGTTCCCGGGCACGCCGAGTTCCGGGTCGGGGACGGGATGGCGGGCGTATCGGCCGGGAGTGTCGACCTCGTGCTGAACAACCCGCCGTTCCATTCGCATCAGGCGACGACCGACGCGACGGCCTGGCGGATGTTCTCGGGGGCGCGGCGGGCGCTGAAGCCCGGCGGTGAGCTGTGGGTGATCGGCAACCGGCATCTCGGCTATCACCTGAAGCTGCGGCGGTTGTTCGGCAACAGCCAACTGGTCGCGAGCGACCCGAAGTTCGTGGTGCTGCGGGCCGTGAAGCGATAGCCGCGGCGGCCACGGCGGGCGGCGGGTCAGGGAGCGGTCAGCACCCCGATGATGCGGGCCACCGCCTGCGCCATCGCCTCCCGCCCCACGCTGAGGTATTTGCGTGAGTCGACCGCCTCGGGATGGGCGGCGAGGAAGTCCCGGATCGCGGCCGTCATGGCGATGTTGAGGGCCGTGCCGACGTTGACCTTGGCGATGCCGCCCGCGACCGCCGCGGTCAGTTCGCCGTCGGGTACGCCGGAGGAGCCGTGCAGGACGAGCGGGATGTCCAGGGTGGCGGAGAGGCGTTTGAGGAGGTCGTGGTCGAGCGTCGCGGTGCGGGTGGTCATGGCGTGCGAGCTGCCGACGGCGACGGCGAGCGCGTCGACGCCGGAGTCGGTGACGAAGGCGTGCGCCTCGGTCGGGTCGGTGCGGGCGCCGGGCGCGTGGGCGTCGAGCGGCGGCTCGCCGTTCTTGCCGCCGAGCCGCCCCAACTCGGCCTCGATCCACAGGCCTTGGGCGTGCGCCCAGTCGACAGCGGCCTTCGTCGCGGCGAGGTTGTCCAGATACGGCAGCCGGGCCGCGTCGTACATCACGGAGCTGAACCCGGCGGCCGGTGCCTGCCGTAGCAGGTCGTCGCTCTGGATGTGGTCGAGGTGCAGCGCGACGGGGACGACGGCGCGTTCGGCGGCGGCGACGGCCGCGCGGGCCAGCGGCAGAAGGCGCCCGTAACGGAACTTGACGGCGTTCTCGCTGACCTGGAGGACGACGGGCGCGCCCACCGACTCCGCGCCGGCGATGACGGCCTCGACATGCTCCAGGGTGATGACGTTGAAGGCGGCGACTGCGGAACGGGCTGCGGCGGCGCGGGTGATGAGCTCGCCGGTGGTCGCGAGGGGCACGGCTGTCCTTTCTCGGCGCGGGAGGAGGCGCGTCTCAGCAGCTAACGAACGCGTCTCAGCAGGTGACGGACGCGTCTCAGCAGGTGACGGACGCGTCTCGACGTATGGCGGGAAACGTCTCGGCGTGTGACGGGGCGCGTCAGGGGGTGAGGATCACCGAGCGGGTGAGGTGGCGCGGCTGGTCCGGGTCGAGGCCGCGGGCCGCGGCGACGGCGACCGCGAGCCGCTGGGCGCGGACCAGTTCGGCGAGCGGGTCGAGGCGGCCCTCGATCCACAGCCCGCCGGTGGCGCGGACCTGTGCGGCGAGCCCTTCGGGTGCCTCGCCGAACATCCAGGTCGCGGTGCCGCTGGTGGTGATGCTGATCGGGCCGTGCCGGTACTCCATGGCCGGGTAGGCCTCGGTCCAGGACAGCGACGCCTCGCGCATCTTCAGCCCGGCCTCGTTGGCCAGGCCCACGGTCCAGCCGCGCCCCAGGAACGTGAACTGCCCGCACGCCACGAGCCCTTCGGGCAGCTCGGCGGCGAGCGCGGTGCGGGCGTCGGCGACGATCGCGTCGGTGTGCAGGCCGAGGTGGGCGCGGAGCAGGGTGAGGGCGGTGGTGGCGAACCGGGTCTGCACGACGGACCGTTCGTCCGCGTAGTCCAGGACGGCGACCTCGTCCGCGGCCGCCATGACGGGCGTATCCGGGTCGGCGGTGATCGCCGTGGTACGGGTGCGGCCCTTCAACTTCCCCAGCAGATCGAGGACTTCGGTGGTGGTGCCTGAGCGGGTGAGGGCGAGGACACGGTCGTACGTCCGCCCGTGCGGGAACTCCGACGCGGCGAAGGCGTCCGTCTCCCCCGCGCCCGATTCCTCGCGCAGCACGGCGAACGCCTGCGCCATGAAGTACGACGTGCCGCAGCCGACGACCGCGACCCGTTCCCCCGGCGCCGGCAGCACCCCGCCGAGGCCGGTCGCCTCCGCCGCGGCGCGTGCCCAGCACTCGGGCTGGCTGCTCAGCTCGTCCTCGACATGCGTCATGCCGCCGCCCTTCCGGCCCACCATGGATCCTCGTGATTGTTCATGCAAGATATCGCCGCGTTTCAATCATAATCAAGCATCGCAGCTGAGAGGGGTGCGCTAAGGTCGCCGGAGATCGAGGAATGGAGGGCGGATGTCGCGCGACGCCCGCTGGAAGACGCTGCTGGAGCTGCTCGTGGAGCGGGGCCGGCTGGACGTCGAGGAGGCGGCCGCCGAGCTGGCGGTGTCGGCCGCGACGATCCGGCGTGACTTCGACCAGCTCGCCGAGCAGCAGATGCTGGTGCGCACACGCGGCGGCGCCGTCGTGCACGGGGTGTCGTACGAACTGCCGCTGCGCTACAAGACCGCCCGGCACGTCTCCGAGAAGCAGCGCGTCGCCAAGGCGGTGGCCGATCTGATCGCGCCCGGCGAGGCGGTGGGGCTGACCGGCGGGACGACGACCACCGAGGTGGCGCGTGCCCTGGCCGTGCGCAGCGACCTGGCGTCCGGCACGCCGGCGCTGACGATCGTCACGAACGCGCTCAACATCGCCAATGAGCTGGCCGTGCGCCCCCAGTTCAAGATCGTGGTCACCGGCGGGGTGGCGCGCCCGCAGTCGTACGAGCTCATCGGGCCGCTCGCGGACGGGGTGCTGGCCCAGATCACCATCGATGTGGCGGTGCTCGGCGTCGTCGCCTTCGACCTCACGCACGGCGCCGCCGCACACGACGAGGCGGAGGCGGCGATCAACCGGCTGCTGTGCGAGCGGGCCGAGCGGGTGGTCGTGGCCGCGGACTCCAGCAAGCTGGGGCAGCGGGCGTTCGCCCGGATCTGCGCGGCCGACGCGGTGGACACGCTGGTCACGGACACGGCGGCGGACCCGGAGACGGTGCGGCGCTTCGAGGAGGCGGGCCTGCGGGTCGTCACGGTCTGACCGCCGACCCGGGTCCCGGTCTCCCCTGTTCCCGGTCTCCTCTTTCCCGGACCCGGCCGCCCGATTCCACCTACGCTGGGAGCGAGGCGCATGGTCGGCCCAGGGAGGCTCCGATGAGCACGACACCGATCGACCAGGACGGACCGGCGGCTTCGCGGCGGCCGGGGCGGTATCTGCCGATCGCCGAGCACGGGCTGATCGGCGATCTGCGCAGTGTGGCCCTGGTCGGGACGGACGGCACGATCGACTGGTACTGCTGCCCGGCCTTCGACGCGCCGAGTGTCTTCGCGGCGATCCTGGACGCGGAGCGGGGCGGCTGCTTCGAGCTGGCGGCCGCGGTGCCGGCGAAGACCAAGCAGTTCTACTTCCCCGACACGAACGTCCTGATCACCCGCTTCTTCACCGAGGACGGCGTCGGCGAGGTGCAGGACTTCATGCCGGTCGACGGCGGCTCGGTCGAGGCGGAACGCCACCGGCTGATCCGGCGCGTGGTGTGCGTACGCGGATCCATCCCGTTCCGCACCCGCGTGGCGCCGCGCTTCGACTACGGCGCCGAGCCGCACACGGTGCGCATGGTCGGCGGCGTCGCGGTGTTCGAGTCCGAGAAGCTGTCGCTCGGGCTGACCTCGACCGTGCCGCTGGAGGTCGACGACCTGGACGCACACGCCGAGTTCAAGCTCGCCCAGGGCGAGTCGGCGGTGTTCGCGCTGGACCAGGTCGGCGGCGAGGTGACCCCGCGCCGGTGCGCGCACAGCGAGGCCGAGGCGCAGTTCAACAGCACGGTCGCCTACTGGCGGCACTGGCTGTCCGCCTCCAAGTACCGGGGCCGCTGGCGGGAGATGGTGCACCGTTCGGCCCTCACGCTGAAGCTGCTCACCTACGCGCCGACCGGCGCCATCGTGGCCGCGCCGACGACGAGCCTGCCCGAGCAGATCGGCGGCGAACGCAACTGGGACTACCGGTACGTGTGGGTACGCGACGCCGCCTTCTGTGTGTACGCGCTGCTGCGGCTGGGCTTCACCAGCGAGGCCGAGGCGTTCATGAACTTCGTGACCCGGCACATCACCCCGGGTGACGGCAAGCCGTCGGGCCCGCTGCAGATCATGTACGGCATCGACGGCCGCGCCGATCTGCCGGAGCGCGAACTCGGCCATCTGGAGGGGCATCTCGCTTCCGCCCCGGTACGGATCGGCAACGCCGCCTCCGACCAGCTGCAGCTCGACATCTACGGTGCGCTGATCGACTCGATCTACCTGTACGACAAATGGGCGGAGCCCGTCTCCAGCGACCAGTGGGACGACGTGTGCGCGCTGGTGGACTGGGTGTGCGAGCACTGGGACCAGCCCGACGAGGGCATCTGGGAGACCCGCGGCGGCCGCAAGAACTTCCTGTACTCGCGGCTGATGTGCTGGGTGGCGATCGAGCGGGCGATCCGCATGGCCAACCGGCGCGGACTGCCCGCCGATCTGCCCCGCTGGCAGGCCTGCCGGGACACGATCTACCGGCGGATCATGAAGCGCGGCTGGTCCGAGACGCGTCAGGCGTTCGTCCAGCACGAGGACGGCGACGTGCTGGACGCGGCCGTACTGATGATGCCGCTGTCGAAGTTCATCGCGCCGACCGACCCCAAGTGGCTGTCCACCCTGGACGCCCTCACGCAGGAGCTGGTGTCCGACTCGTTGGTCTACCGCTACGACCCGGGGGCGAGCCCCGACGGGCTGCGCGGCGACGAGGGCACGTTCTCGATCTGTTCGTTCTGGTACGTCGAGGCGATGGTCCGGGCCGGCCGGGTGGACGAGGCACGGCTCGCCTTCGAGAAGATGCTGACGTACGCCAATCATCTGGGTCTGTACGCCGAGGAGATCAGCCACACCGGTGAGCAGCAGGGCAATTTCCCGCAGGCGTTCACGCATCTGGCGCTGATCAGTGCCGCGTTCAACCTGGACCGTGCGCTGGGATGAGGCTGGTTCACGGGGGTCATCGACAGGACATCGAACTTAGGTGAGGCTAACCTAATAAGGGTTCCCAACTCACCCGAAGGGCACCCGAGATGACGCCTGGCTCGATCTTCCCGTACGTCATGCCGACCCCCGCGATGCTGCCCGACGACACCACGGGGTGGAGCCTCGACCCGGGCCGGGCCGCGCTCCTGGTCCTGAACTTACAGAGGCGCTTCGTGCGCGTCCTGGTGGAGGAGGGCGCGCCGGTCGCCGAACTCCTCGCGAACACCGCCCGGTTGGTGAGCGCCGCGCATGCCGCGGGCGTTCCCGTCATCCACTCGGTGCCCGCCGGGGAGCGCGGGCCCGCCCTGTATGTACGGCGGCCCGTGGCGCCGGCCGACCGGGACGGCGAGGCGTTCGCCGAGCAGGTCGAGCCGCGCTCCGGGGACGCCGTGCTCACGGCGCGCAAGCACAGCGCGTTCGCCCGGACCCGCCTCGACGGCAGGCTGCGCGATCTGAAGCGGGACCAGGTCGTGATCGCGGGGCTGTTCGCCCGGGTCGGGGTGCTGATGACCGCCGCCGACGCCTGGGTGCAGGACCTGGAGCCGTTCGTCGTCGCGGACGCCATCGCCGACGCCTCCTCCGGCAGCCACGGGTTCGCGCTGGAGTGGGTGGCGGACACATGCGGGGCGGTGACGTCCACGGACCGGGTGGTGGCGCTCTTCGGCCCCGCCGTGCCCACGGCGGAAGCGGTCTGACCGCTCAGACGGATGCCGTGCGGCGGGCCAGCAACGAGCGGTGGATCTCCCCCGCGCGGATCGCGGTCGTCGACAGCAGACTCGATGTGAGCCCGTGGGTGTGCTCGGTACTGCCCTGGAGATAGATTCCCGCGGCGACGTCGGGCGCCGTCTCCACCCGGTGGTCGCGCGAGACCCGGATGGCGTCGCCGTCGTCCCTGAGGCAGACCTTCGCCGCCTCACCGAGCAAAGTGCCCAGGTCACGCGGCCGGTACCCGGTGGCGTGCACGAGCACGTCGGCCTGCAGGACCTGCTCCTCGCCGGTGGGCAGGAACTCCACGGCGACGTCCAGCGCCCCGTCGTCGTGCGAGCGGACGTCACGGATGCGGGAGACATTGAGGAACCGCAGCCGTTCACGGCCGGTGACCTTCTCCTGGTACGCGGTGGCGTACAGGGCCTCGATCAACTCCATGTCGACCACGGAGTAGTTGGTGGAGCGGTGGTAGTCGAAGAGGGACTGTTTCACCTCGGAGGGCGCCTCGAAGTACACGTCCACCGCCTCCGGGTCGAAGATGCGGTTGGCGAACGGGCTGTCGTCGGCGGGCGTGTAGCCGTACTTGGCGAACACCGCGCAGACCTCGGCCTCCGGGAACGAGCGGTGCAGATAGTCGACGGTCTCGGCGGCGCTCTGTCCGGCGCCGAGAACCACGGCCCGGCGTACGGGCCTTCCGGTGGCGGCGAGTTCGGTGACGCGGGGCAGTAACTGGCTGTTGTGCCAAATCCGTTCGGAGAGTTCGACGCCGGGCGGCACATGGGGTTCCAGGCCGACGGCCACGCTGATGTCGCGGGCCCGGTGGGTGACCTGACGGCCGGGCCGCTCCGGGTCTCGGCAGACCACCTCGAAGTGCGTGACGGTGCCCGTGTCGTCGCGCACGGGGTCGATGGCGGTCACCTCCTGGTCGTACGCCACGAGGTGCCGTACCCGCTCGGCGGCCCACTCGAAGTACTCGTGGAACTCGACGCGGAGCGGGAAGAGGGTCTTCTGGTTCAGGAAGTCGACCAGCCGGCCGCGTTCGCGCAGGAAGCACAGGAAGCTGAAGTCGCTGGCCGGATCGCGCAGCGTCACCAGGTCCTTGAGGAACGACACCTGCATGGTGGCGTCGTCGATGAGCATGCCCCGGTGCCAGCCGAAACGCGGCTGGCGCTCCAGGAAAAGGGCGTTGATCCGACGGTCGGCCGGAAGGGTCGCGTTGTGTTCGTCAATCGCTATGGCCAGTGCGAGATTTGACGGCCCGAAGCCGATTCCGAGGACGTCGTAGGTGGTGTCCGATCCCGTGAGCGGTGACTTCACCGTGGCATCGCCTCCCTCAGGCAGCCACATGTTAGATAAGGTTAGCCTTACCTTGCAATGGAGCCCGCCGAAGGGGAGAACCGCATGCGCGTCGCCATGTTCGGCTACCAGACCTGGGGTCACCGCACACTGCAGGCCTTGCTGGACTCCGATCACGAGGTCGTCCTCGTGGTCACCCACCCCAAGAGCGACCACGCCTACGAGAAGATCTGGGACGACTCGGTCGCCGAACTGGCCGAGAAGAACGACGTACCCGTACTCCTGCGCAACCGCCCGGACGACCCCGAACTCCTCGCCGCCCTGCGCGAGGCCCGGCCCGACATCCTGGTCGCCAACAACTGGCGCACCTGGCTGCCGCCGGAGCTCTTCGACCTGCCGCCGCACGGCACGCTCAACGTGCACGACTCGCTGCTGCCGTCCTACGCCGGCTTCTCCCCCATCATCTGGGCGCTCATCAACGGCGAGGCGCGCGTCGGTGTCACCGCGCACCGCATGAACTCCGAGCTGGACGCGGGCGACATCCTGATGCAGCGCTCGGTCGCGGTCGGGCCGAAGGACACGGCGACGGACCTGTTCCACCGCACGGTCGACCTGATCGCACCCATCGTGCGCGAGTCGCTCGACCTCATCGCCTCCGGCAAGGACGCCCCCCACTGGCAGCCGCAGGACCGCAGCCGGGCGAGCTTCTTCCACAAGCGCTCGGCGGAGGACAGCCGCATCGACTGGAGCTGGCCGGCGGAGCGCCTGGAGCGTCTCGTACGGGCGCAGTCGGACCCGTACCCCAACGCGTACACGTTCCATCGCGGGCAGCGGATCAGGATCGTCTCGGCCGCCGTCTCCGAGGGCCGTTACGGCGGAACTCCGGGCCGGATCTTCATCCGCGAGGGCGACGGCATCGTCATCGTGGCGGGCCCGGACGCCCACTCGGGCCGCCACCCGGGGCTGGCGATCCGGCGGCTGCGCACCGACGACGGCACGGAGTACGCGGCGACCGACTACTTCCGCACGATGGGGGGCTATCTCACCGCCCGTCCGTGATCAAAGAGCGTCAACTGCCGCCAAAACCAAAGAAGTTGTCCGAAACGCATTGCTAAGGCAAGGCTTACCTTGCTTTACTGACGCGCATGTCGAGAAAGCTCCTCAGCACCGTTCTCACCGCCACTCTGGCCGCCGCGCTGGCGGCCTGCGGCTCCGTCAAGGACGACTCGAACACCTCCTCCGACGCCTCCGGCGACGCGAAGGCGGACTCCTCGTCCGCCTTCCCGGTGTCCGTCAAGCACAAGTTCGGGACCACGAAGATCACCAAGGCGCCCGAGCGGATCGTGGTGATCGGCAACGGCGGCACCGACGACATCGACGCGCTGTACGCCCTGGATGTCACGCCGGTCGGCATCTCCAAGGACGCCCTCAGCAAGGACGGCGTCTACCCCTGGCTGAAGGACAGGATCGACACCAAGAAGACCGAGCTTCTCGACACCCTGACAGCCGTCGACTTCGAGAAGGTGGCGTCGCTCCAGCCCGATCTGATCCTCGCCACCTCCGACTTCACCCTGGACAAGGACTACAAGAAGCTCGCCGCGGTGGCGCCGACCATCGGCTACGAGACGGCCTGGGGGCAGCAGACCTGGCAGGAGCATGTGCAGGTGGTCGCCAAGGCGGTCGGCAAGGAGGAGCAGGGCGAGCAGGTCGTCAAGGCGACCGAGGACAGCATCGCCGCGGTGAAGACGAAGCACCCGAAGCTTCAGGGCAAGACGTACAGCCTGTCCATCGGCAACACCCCGGCGAAGATCTTCACCATCGCCTCCGAGGAGGACTTCGCCGCCAAGCTGATGAGCCAGGTCGGGATGAGCCTGACCCCGTCGGTGAAGGACATCAAGACCGTCAACGGCAGCCCGACCGGTGAGCTGTCCTTCGAGCAGCTCGACAAGCTGGACGCCGATCTGGCCGTCATCGCGTTCACCACACCGGCCCTGCAGAAGGCGTTCGAGGCCAGTGACCTGGTGAAGAACATGTCCTCGGTGAAGGACGGCCGGTACGTCGTGACCGACGTCGCGACCATCAGCCAGCTGCGCAGCCCGTCCGTGCTGGGCATCCCATGGGCGCTGGACAACCTGGAGCCCGGGTTCAAGAAGCTCGACTGAGGGCCCGAGGGGGGCCGTCGCAGGAGGGGTGGGGTGCCCACGGGCGCCCCACCCCTCCTTCCCTTCTCAGGCTCACGCGTCGCGCAGTGCCGAGTCGACCTCGTCCGCCGACATGCCCTCGATCTCCAGATGGATCGCCGCGACCTGTTCGAGACGCCCGGGGGTGTCCTCCTCGGCGGAGAGCCGCTTGGCCATGCCGCCGGCCGTGAGGGTCGCGAAGAGGGAGCGTACGGAGACCGCCGAGGTGTCCAGGGCCTCGCGCAGCCGGCCGACGATGACGGTGGCCAGTACCGAGTCTCCGCCGAGGGCGAAGAAGCCGTCGTCCAGGCCGACGCGTTCGACGCCGAGGACGCCCTGCCAGACGCGGGCCACGACCGTCTCCAGGGCGGTGCCGGGGGCCCGGTGCTGTTCCGCCTCCTCCACCCGCCACAGCTCCTGTACGGCGCGCCGGTCGAGCTTGCCGTTGGGGGTGAGCGGCAGTTCGCCGGCGACGGCGATGCGGGCCGGGACCATGTGCGGCGGCAGCACGGACCGCGCCCACTCCCGCAGCTGTTCCTCGCCCGTCCCCGCGTCGGCGGCCACCGCGGCCGCCAGCTGGACGCCCTGCCCCCGGGTCAGCCCGGCCACGGCCCGCCGTACGGCGGGGTGACCGGCGAGCGCCGCCTCCACCTCGCCCAGCTCGATCCGGAAGCCGCGCACCTTGACCTGGTGGTCCCGGCGCCCGAGGAACTCCAGGGTGCCGTCGGGCCAGTACCTGGCGAGGTCCCCGGTGCGATACCAGCGCAGCCCGTCCGCCTCGGTGAACTTCTCGGCCGTACGGGAGGGATCGGCCCGGTATCCGAGCGCCACCCCGTCCCCGCCGATCCACAGCTCGCCCGGCACCCAGTCCGGACAGTCCCGCCCATGGGCGTCGACCACCCGGCAGCGGACATTGCGCAACGGCGTCCCGTACGGCACCGCCCGCCAGTGCGCGGGCACTTGAGCCTGCGTCACCTCGCAGACGGTGGAGTGGATCGCGGTCTCCGTCGTCCCGCCCAGTCCCGTGAACCGGCAGCCGGGCGCCCGCTCGGCGAGCCGCCCCGGCAGGTCGGATCCCACCCAGTCGCCGCCGAGCAACACCGCCCGCAGGCCGGTGAGTTCACCGGGCCCGGTGGCGAGGAGGAGCATGTCGAGGAGCGGGGGTACGCAGTTGACGACCGTCACCGAGTGCGTCCGCACGAGGTCGGCCCACTGGCTCGCCTCACGCCGGTCGCCCTCGTCCACGAGCACGACTGCGCCGCCCGCGCTCAGCAGCCCGAAGATGTCGTACACGGAGAGGTCGAAGTCCAGGGCGGACAGTGCGAGGCAGCGGTCCGAACTGCCCACGCTGTAACGGCTGTTGAGGTCGTCGATGGTGTTCATGGCCGCCCGGTGCGGCACCTCGACGCCCTTGGGCTCGCCGGTGGAGCCGGACGTGAACAGCACATAGGCGGGCTGCTCCTCGCCCACCGCGAGCGGCTCCGGCAGGGGCGCGGTGCGCACCGCCTCGGCGACGGGCAGGGCGTCCAGACCGTCGACGGGGCGTCCGTCGGTCAGCGCGACGCGGAAGCCCGCGGTGGCCCGGATACGGTCGCGTCGGGCGGGCGGCTGCTCGACGCCGATCGGCACGTAGGCGGCGCCCGCGGCCAGGACGCCCAGTACGGCGGTGATCTGGTCGGGCCCCTTGGGCAGGCCGACCGCGACCGTGTCGCCGGGGCGCACGCCACGCTCCACCAGCGCTGCCCCGGTCCGAAGCGCACGGTCGGCCAACTCGCCGTAGGACAGGGCGCCTTGGCCGCCCCACAGCAGGGCGGGCGCGTCCGGCTGCTCGGCGGCGCGTTCGAAGAAGCCCTGGTGCAGCAGCCGGTGGCTGCGC
>JABFVM010000583.1 GCA_013362785.1 Streptomyces sp.
CTCCCCGGCTCGGCACCCTCTCCCTGGACCGCAGCACAGCGCCGGACAGCCTGGTCGCGGGCGAGTGGACGCCGGCGGACAGCGAGGAACACTCCCGGCTGTGGCGCTACGACTTCGACACGCACCCGGCCCGCACCGGCCTGCCGGCCGTCGACGCCACCGGGATCGCTTCCGCGGTCGAGGCGTACGAGACGGAGGCGTCCGGCATCCGGGGCCTGCTGTCGCACCGGGCCGCCGGGGCCGACCGCGCCGACTGGTACCTGGGCCGCGACCCGGGCGCCACCGACCGGCAGGGCAGCCTGTGGCGCCAGGACACCGAGGGCGCCGAGGCGACCCGCTGCGGCTCGGAGAACGCCCCGCGCTGCTGGGGCGTCCAGGCGGGCCCTCTGTCGTACTGGGAGGCGACCGGCGAGGTCTGGTCCCAGTCGGGCCGGGCACTGTTCACCGTGCCGCTGGGTTCGATCGAATCGGCGCTCGGCTGAGGCACCCGAGGGGCGTGGGGCCGTATCTGTCTGCGGCTCCGCCGCGTGGGCGCGACCAGCCACAACGAACCCGCGGACGATCGACAGATCCCCCACCCGGGTGATTCCCTGACCACCATGCCCAACATCGCCGTGACCACCTGGTCCCTGGAACAGACCGCACCCACCGACCTCCTCCCGGCCCAAGCCCCGCAGGGAGACGTACGGATCATCCGAGCCGAAGTGCCCTCGCCCGAGTTCAGCCGGTTCCTGTACGCGTCCGTCGGCGGGGACATCCAGTGGATCGACCGGCTCGCCTGGTCGTACGCGCGGTGGCGGGAGCATCTGGAGCGGCCCGGGGTGGAGACATGGGTCGCATACGACCGGGGCACACCGGCCGGGTACGTGGAGCTGGAGCCGCAGGACGACGGGGCCGTGGAGATCGTCTACTTCGGTCTGATCCCGGCCTTCCGCGGCCGCCGCATCGGCGGACACCTGCTGGCGCACGGCGCCGCCCGCGCCTGGGACCTCGCCGAGCGCTGGCCCGGGCTGCCGCAGACGAAGCGGGTCTGGCTGCACACCTGCAGCAAGGACGGGGAGCACGCCATGGACAACTATCAGCGGCGTGGCTTCAAGCTCTTCGACACCAAGGTCGAGGAGGAGAGCGAGACGGCCACGCCCGGTCCGTGGCCGGGGGCGTACCCTGGCTGACCAGGACGGAACCGGCCGAATCGGGCCATGTGACCGACGACACCCCTGTCTCGCTCTACGGGACAGGGGTGTCCGCATGATGGACGAAGCTGGACTGTGTCCAGATTGCCGTGACACGCTTCCGTCATGTCTGGAACTGGAATTGCCTTGGTGAGTCGGCGGCACGTCGACCTCGGCCGCATGTCCAGCGCCATCTGTCCGGTGCGCTGACAGCCTCGCAGCGCCCGACATCTCCCTCTTTCGCTTCATTCCCGCGCAATGACGCGCAGGTCTGCCTGCGCGCTCGTATGCGCAGGTGAGAGCCGCTTTCCCGCCTGTCCCGAAGGACGTATCAACCATGGCCGCCACCCCGCAGAAGCCTGCCGCCGCGACTCCCCGCCGCAAGGTGAGCCGTCACCGCGGTGAGGGTCAGTGGGCCGCGGGGCACCACACCCCGCTGAACGGCAACGAGCAGTTCAAGAAGGACGACGACGGTCTCAATGTGCGGACACGCATTGAGACGATCTACTCCAAGCGCGGGTTCGACTCGATCGACCCCAACGACCTGCGTGGACGGATGCGCTGGTGGGGGCTCTACACCCAGCGCAAGCCCGGGATCGACGGCGGCAAGACCGCGATCCTGGAGCCGGAGGAGCTGGACGACAAGTACTTCATGCTGCGGGTGCGGATCGACGGCGGCCGGCTGAGCACCGAGCAGCTGCGGGTCATCGGCGAGATCTCGCAGGAGTTCGCGCGGGGGACCGCCGACATCACCGACCGGCAGAACATCCAGCTGCACTGGATCCGTATCGAGGACGTCCCGGAGATCTGGAACCGGCTGGAGGCCGTCGGTCTCTCCACCACCGAGGCCTGCGGCGACTGCCCGCGTGTCGTCATCGGCTCGCCGGTCGCCGGTATCGCCGAGGACGAGATCATCGACGGCACCTGGGCGATCGACGAGATCCACGAGCGGTACATCGGCAGCAAGGAGTTCTCCAACCTGCCCCGCAAGTTCAAGACGGCGATCTCCGGCTCCCCGCTCCTCGACGTGGTCCACGAGATCAACGACATCGCGTTCGTCGGCGTCGAGCACCCCGAGCACGGCCCCGGCTTCGACCTGTGGGTCGGCGGCGGGCTGTCCACCAACCCCAAGCTCGGCGTCCGGCTCGGCGCCTGGGTGCCGCTGGCCGAGGTGCCCGAGGTGTGGGCCGGCGTGGTCGGCATCTTCCGCGACTGGGGCTACCGCCGGCTGCGCACGCGCGCCCGTCTGAAGTTCCTCGTCGCCGACTGGGGCCCGGAGAAGTTCCGCCAGGTCCTGGAGGACGACTACCTGAAGCGCAAGCTGGTCGACGGTCCCGCGCCCGCCGAGCCCTCGGGCCGCTGGCGCGACCACGTCGGTGTGCACCGGCAGCAGGACGGCCGCTACTACGTCGGTTTCGCCCCGCGTGTCGGCCGCGTCGACGGCGCCACGCTCACGAAGATCTCCGAGGTGGCCGAGGCCCACGGTTCGGGCCGGGTCCGTACCACCGTCGAGCAGAAGATGATCATCCTGGATGTCGAGGAGGCGCAGGTCGAGCCGCTGGTGGAGGCCCTGGACGCGCTGGACCTGACCGCCAAGCCCTCCCCGTTCCGGCGCGGCACCATGGCGTGCACCGGCATCGAGTTCTGCAAGCTCGCCATCGTCGAGACCAAGCAGCGCGGCTCCCAGCTGATCGACGAGCTGGAGCGCCGTATCCCGGACTTCGACGAGCCGCTCACCATCAACATCAACGGCTGCCCGAACGCCTGCGCCCGTATCCAGGTGGCGGACATCGGTCTCAAGGGGCAGCTGGTCGTCAACGACCGGGGCGAGCAGGTCGAGGGCTACCAGGTGCACCTGGGCGGCGCGCTCGGTCTGGAGGCCGGGTTCGGGCGCAAGGTGCGTGGCCTGAAGGTCACCTCCGAGGAGCTGCCGGACTACGTCGAGCGCGTCCTGAAGCGGTTCCAGGACGAGCGCGAGGACGGCGAGCGGTTCGCCACGTGGGCGGCGCGTGCCTCCGAGGAGGCCCTCTCATGAGTGAGCGGGCCGCCCCCTTCTACTGCCCCTACTGCGGCGACGAGGACCTCCGTCCCAGCGAGCAGGGCCACGGCGCGTGGGAATGCGCGGCGTGCAACCGCGCTTTCCAGTTGAAGTTCCTCGGGCTGCTCACCCGGGGCCTCCAGCACAACGACGCAGGGGGAGAAGAGATATGACCGCGGTTCAGGAAGAGCGCACGACCGAGGAACTCAAGGCGCTCGCCGAGCAGGCGGGCCGTGACCTGGAGGACGCCTCCGCGCTGGAGATCCTCCAGTGGGCGGTCGACACCTTCGGC
>JABFVM010000062.1 GCA_013362785.1 Streptomyces sp.
TCGAGGCCCTGATGAAGCTCGGCGAGGAGGACGGCCTCTTCAAGAAGACGCCCGACCTGGACGCGCTCCTCCCGTGAGGAACGTCGCTCTCGGCGCCGCCGGACTCGCGGCCTTCCTCGCCCTGGGCGAGGCGACGCCGCGGCTCGGCCTGGTCAAGGAGGCGTACTTCCCGCCGACCAGCCGTATCGCCGGCGCGCTCGCGGACGAGGCCGCCGACTCCACCTTCTGGACCGCGCTCGGCGACACCCTCACCGGCTGGGCTCTGGGCGTGGCCATCGCGTCCTGCGCGGGCATCGTGGTGGGCGTGATCGTCTCGGTCGTCCCCCATCTGCGCGAGGCGACGGCCTCCACGATCGAGTTCCTCCGCCCGATCCCTTCCGTCGCCCTCATCCCCCTGGCGGTCCTGCTCTACGGCAGCGAACTGCGCTCGGTCCTCCTGCTCGTCGTCTACGCCGCCTTCTGGCAGGTACTGATCCAGGTCCTGTACGGCGTCCAGGACGTCGACCCCGTCGCCGACGAGACGGCCCGGTCGTACGGCCTCGGCACCTGGGCGCGGATCCGGCATGTGCTGTGGCCGACCGCGCTGCCGTATGTGATGACCGGGGTGCGGCTGGCCGCGGCGGTCGCGCTGATCCTCGCGATCACCGCCGAACTCATCATCGGCGCCCCGGGGTTGGGCAAGCGCATCGGGGTGGCGCAGGCCTCGCAGGCCGTGCCCGAGATGTACGCGCTGATCGTGGTGACCGGACTGCTGGGGCTGCTGATCAACGTCGGCGCGCGCACGGTGGAGCGCCACGCGCTGGCCTGGCATCAGTCGGTGCGCGGGGAGGTGGCGGTGTGAGGCGTGTGCTGCTGCGGCTGGCCTTCGTGGTCGCGCTCCCCGCGGTGCTGGTCACGGTCTGGTGGGTGGCGTCGGCGGGCAGCACGGATGTGTACTGGCCTCCGCTGCGGACGATCCTGGAGGCCTTCCCGGACGTATGGACGGCCGAGCGGCTGCGCGCCGACGTGGTGCCCAGCGTGCTGCGGCTGGCGGGCGGGTACGCGCTGGCGGCCGTCGTCGGCGTGGCGCTCGGCACTGTCATCGGCTCCTACCGGCGGGTGCGGGCGGTGTGCGAGCCGGTGCTGGAGTTCCTGCGGGCGGTGCCGCCCCCGGTACTGGTGCCGGTCATCATGCTGTTCGCGGGCATCGGCGACACGATGAAGGTCACGGTGATCGCGAGTGGCTGCGTATGGCCGATCCTGCTCAACACGGTCGAGGGCGTGCGGGCGGTGGACCCGGTGATGGCGGAGACGGCACGGTCGTACGGCATCACGGGCGGGGCCCGTCTGCGGCACCTGGTCCTGCGCTCGGCGAGTCCGCAGATCTTCGCGGGCCTGCGCCAGGCCCTGTCGATCGGCATCATCCTGATGGTGATCAGCGAGATGTTCGCCGCCAGCAACGGGCTCGGCTTCACCATCGTCCAGTTCCAGCGCGGCTTCGCGATCCCCGACATGTGGACCGGCATCCTCGTGCTCGGTCTGCTCGGCTTCGTGCTGTCGGTCGTCTTCCAGTCGGTCGAGCGGCGGGTGCTCGGCTGGTACCACGGTCTGCGTGCCTCGACGCGGCGGTCGCCGTGAAACGCGAGAAGGGGCGGTCCATGCTCGACGTACGGGGCCTGAAGAAGGTCTACGAGGGGTCGGGGCGGCGGGTGGAGGCGGTCCGCGACCTCACCTTCACCGTCGACGCCGGAGAACTGGTCTGTCTCGTCGGCCCGTCGGGCTGCGGTAAGACGACCCTGCTCAAGTGCATGGGCGGTCTGCTGGCACCGACGAGCGGTGAAGTGCTCCTTGAAGGGCGCAGGGTGAGCGGGCCGCCGCCCGGGATGGCGTTCGTCTTCCAGGAGTACGGGCGCAGCCTGTTCCCCTGGATGCGGGTGGGCGAGAACGTCGAACTCCCGTTGAAGCAGAAGGACTTGGGCAAGGCGCGGCGCCGGGAGCTGGTGCGGGACGCACTGGAGTCCGTGGGGCTGGCGGATGCCGTGAGGGCGTATCCCTGGCAGTTGTCCGGTGGAATGCAGCAGCGGGTCGCCATCGCCCGTGCGCTGGCGTACGAGCCCCGTGTACTGCTGATGGACGAGCCGTTCGCCGCGGTGGACGCGCAGACGCGGGCCGATCTGGAGGACCTGGTCCGAGGGCTGTGGCGGGAACGTGGCATCACGATCCTGTTCGTCACCCACGACATCGACGAGGCGGTGTACCTGGGCCAGCGGGTGATCGTGCTGTCCGCCTCCCCCACCGTCGTCCAGGAGCAGCTGAAGATCGAACTGCCCGCCGAGCGCGACCAGTTGCACACCCGCGTGGACCCGCGCTTCGCCGAGCTGCGGACCCATGTGTACGAGCAGATCCAGGCGGCGAAGCGCGGGGTCGTGCGGGACGCGGTCACGAAGTCCGATACGCCTCCACCTCACTGAACTGGCCTGCGGGCCAGCCGGTGTTGGCGCTGACGGACAGCCGCAGATAGCGCAGGCTGGTGGAGTCGGGCAGGGCGACGGTGGCCGTGTTGCCGGTGGCCGGGTCGAAGCGGTAGCGGGCGGCGCCGACGACCGTGGCGTAGGTGGATCCGTCGGTGCTGCCCAGCACCGTGATGGTCTGGGTGCGCGCACCCCAGGCCGAGGACGGTGGCAATTTCAGCACCAGTCGGCGGACCGCCTCGGCCGAGCCGAGGTCGACGGTCCAGGACTGTGGGAAGGCGTTGTTGGTGGACTCCCAGTAGCTGCCGGTGTCGCCGTCCACCGCCTTGCCCGGCGTGTAGACGTCCTGTGAGCCGGTGGCCGTGGCGGGCCGGCCCTTGGCGAGGTTGCGGTTCGGATCCGGGTCCGGGTTGCCCTGGCCGGGCTGCGGCCAGGTCGAGCAGTCGGACCAGATGCCGGCCCAGCCGGAGTTGCCGCCGCCGTCGGTGAGGGTGAAGGTGCCGGAGCCGGCGGGGTAGGGGCAGTTGTAGATACCGGCGGCGCCGACCCCGGTGGCGGTGACGTTGCGGAAGGTGGCGGCGCCCTGCGTCTCAGCCTGGACGACGACCGTGCCGGTGTTGCGCACAGTGGCGCCGTCGACGGTGATGTTCCTGGCCGCGAAGCCACGCCCGCTCCCCGACACGAACTCGAAGGCGCTGTACGGGCTGTCGGTCACGGTCGTGTTGGTGATGCGGACGTTCGCCTCGATGGCGCTGTCGTAGGAGTCGACCCGCAGGGCGCCCATGGGGTGGTTCCAGTTGGGGTTCATCGCGCCCGCGCGGACCAGGGTGTTGCCGTCGACCGTGATGGTGCCGGCGAGCGGGTGGAAGGGGTCGAGGAACTTCTGGTTGGAGATCGCGATGCCGCTGCCGAGGGCGTTGGTGTCGGAGACCAGGTTGTTCTTGACGGTGATGTCGGTGCCGCCGTAGATCGCGATGCCGTTGGCCAGGTTCGGCTGGGTGATCGTGTTGTTCTCGAAGCTGCTGTCGGTGTCAGGCGCGTACAGCGACCACATGGCGAGCGCGTCGTCGCCCTGGTTGCGCAGGAAGTTGTGGCGGACACGGACGCCGCGCGCGTTGCCGTTGAGGTTGAGGCCGTCGGCCGTCATGTCGAGGAAGCGGTTGTTCTCGACGACGAGGTTGTCGTTGTTGCCCATCAGCCAGAGACCGACCTTGAGGTGCTGAAGCCACATGCCGGAGACGGAACTGTTCGGTCCCAGCGAGCCGTTGACGAAGTTGTCGGGGTTGGAGTCGACGCGTTCGGTGACCTCGCCGATGACCGCGAAGTCCTTGATGTGGACGTTGCCGGAGGAGCTGGACTGGTCGATGAAGCGGGAGGTGTGCACCACGGAGTGCCAGTGCCCGGCGCCCTGGAGGGTGACGTTCTGTACGCCACTGAGGGAGGACGTCAGCTTGTAGTCGCCCGGCGGAATCCAGACCACTCCTCCTTGCGCCGACGCGATGGCGTCCCGGAATGCCTGCGTCGAATCGCCGTTGCCGGTGGGGTCGGCGCCCTTGGAGACGACGGAAACCGATCCGGCGGGCTGTGTGCCCGGTCCGGCGGCCTGCTCGAAGTCGGCGACATCGACCGTGACCTGGACGCCGGTCGCCTGGAAGGCCACCTTGTCGCCGGCCTGCACGTTCTGGCCGAGCAACAGCCGGGCGTTGTCGTAGAAGTGGTGGGTCTTGGCGCCGGGGATCCAGCCGGTGTCGACGTAGGAGTACTTCGAGGTCACCGCGAGGGTCTTGGTGAGCTTCTGGCCGTTGACGTAGACGTCGAGGGTGCCGGACTGGCCGTCCGGGACGCTGTGGGCGAGGTTCACGGCGTTGGCCGCGCGCGGCACCGTGAACTCGACACGCTGACCGGCGTCGAGCCGTACGGCCCGGCGTCCGGAGGCCTCCGAGGCCAGAGTGCCCTGCGTGTGGTCGGGGCCGACCTTCGCGCCGGTCGTGGTGGCGGACTCGGCCTCGACCGAGGTGAAGGGGAGGGTGGCGCCGGCGGCCGCGTGGGCGGTGGGGGCGGTCGCGGTCACCAGGCCTGCGGCGAGGACGACCGCCACCGTAGCTGGCATGATCCTGACAGATCTGTGCGTGTACTGCCGGTACTGCGTGTACTGCATGTGCCGATCCCTTCGTGGTGGGGGTACGGGGACAGCGGGCCGCGGCCTCAGGCGCGCAGCCAGACCGCGGTGTCCTTCGGCAGCCGCCCGTCGGGGTCCAAGGGGCCGCTGGCGAGGAGGAGTTCGGTGTGGGCGGGCAGGTCGGCGGGGGCGTCCGCCAGGTTCACGGCGCAGGTCACGCCCGGCGCGCGGGTGAAGGCGAGCATGCCGTCGGGTGCGGGCAGCCAGGTGAGGGGGCCGTCGCCGAAGGCCGGGCGGAGCGCGATCGCGCGGCGGTAGAGGGTGAGCATCGAGGCGGGGTCGGCGGACTGACGGTCGACCGCGTACGCCGTCCAGTCACCCGGCTGCGGGAGCCAGGGCTGTGCGTCGCGTGAACCGAATCCCGCGTACGGCGCCTCCGCCACCCACGGCAACGGCACCCGGCACCCGTCCCGCCCCGGGTCGACGCCACCGGAGCGGGCGTGCATCGGGTCCTCGATGCGGTCGAGGGGGATGTCGGCCTCGGGCAGGCCGAGTTCCTCGCCCTGGTAGAGGTAGACGGCTCCGGGGAGTGCCAGTGACAGCAGCGCCGCCGCGCGGGCCCGGCGGGTGCCGAGGGCGAGGTCGGTCGGGGTGCCGAAGGCCTTGGTGGCGAAGTCGAAGCCGGTGTCGGAGCGGCCGTAGCGGGTGACCGTGCGGGTGACGTCGTGATTGCACAGGACCCAGGTGGCGGGGGCTCCGACGGGTGCGTGCTCGGCGAGGGTCGTGTCGATCGACGCCCGCAGCCGCTCCGCGTCCCAGGGGCAGGACAGGAAGGCGAAGTTGAAGGCGGTGTGCAGTTCGTCGGGGCGCAGATAGCGGGCGAAGCGCTCGGGGTCGGGGAGCCAGACCTCGCCGACGAAGACGCCGTCGTGGTCGTCGGCGACGGTCCGCCAGGAGCGGTAGATGTCGTGGAGTTCGTCCCGGTCGACGAAGGGGTGCGGGTCGGGTGCGTCGGCGAGGTCGGGCAGGGCGGGATCCTTGGCGAGGAGGGCGGCCGAGTCGATGCGTACGCCGGCCACGCCCCGCTCGAACCAGAAGCGCAGGATGTCCTCGTGTTCCTGGCGGACCACGGGGTGGGCCCAGTTGAGGTCGGGCTGTTCGGGGGTGAACAGATGGAGATACCAGTCCCCGTCGGGGAGCCGGGTCCAGACCGGCTCGGTGGAGCCGGCGAACTGGGACGGCCAGTCGTTGGGCGGGAGTTCGCCGCGTGGGCCGCGCCCGGGGCGGAAGTGGAACAGCTCGCGCTCGGGGCTGCCGGGGCCGGCGGCGAGCGCCGCCCGGAACCACGGGTGCTGGTCGGAGACATGGTTGGGCACGATGTCGACGATGGTGCGGATGCCCAGCCCGGATGCCTCCGCGATGAGCTTCTCCGCCTCGGCGAGGGTGCCGAACGCCGGGTCGATCGCACGGTAGTCGGCGACGTCGTAGCCGCCGTCCTTCATCGGCGAGACGTACCAGGGCGTGAACCACAGCGCGTCAACGCCGAGTTCGGCGAGATACGGCAGCCGGCTGCGGACGCCCGCGAGGTCGCCGGTGCCGTCGCCGTCGCCGTCCGCGAAGCTGCGGACGTAGACCTGGTAGATGACGGCGGAGCGCCACCACGGTGCGGCGGCATGACGGGGCTGTGCCACGGTGTGGCCCCTTCTGTGAGAACGAGTAGGACCGTCAGCCCTTGGTGCTGCCCGCGCCGATCCCGGCGATGATGTGCCGCTGGAAGACCAGGAACATCGCGACCATGGGGATGCTGGCGATGACCATCGCGGCGATGAGCACGGTCAGCGGGATGTTCTGCGAGAGCTGGACGAGCGCGACGCTGATCGGCTGTTTCCCGGTGTCGGAGAAGACCATCAGCGGCCAGAGGAAGTCCTGCCAGACGGCCACCAGGGCGAAGATCGAAACGACCCCGAGAACCGGCCGGGACATCGGCAGCACGATCGACCACAGGGTGCGCAGCCTCCCGGCGCCGTCGATCTCGGCGGCTTCCAGGACGTCGCGCGGGAGCTGGTCGAAGAACCGCTTCAGCAGGTACAGGTTGAAGGCGTTGGCGACGGCCGGCAGCCAGATGGCGAGCGGGTCGTTGAGCAGTCCGAGGTCCGCCACGGTCAGGTATTTCGGCACGACCAGCGCCTGCGCCGGGACCATCAGCGTGGCGAGGATGCCGCCCAGGAGCACCTTGCCGAAGACGGGCCGCAGCTTGGACAGCGCGTAGGCGGCGGCCGTACAGAACACGACCTGGAACAGCCAGGCGCCGGCGGCCTGGACGACCGTGTTCCACAGGTGCCCGGGCAACTGCATCAGGTCCCAGGCGTCGGTGTAGCCGCTGAGGTGCCACCGCTCCGGCACAAGGGTGGGCGGGGTGCGTGCCACCTCGTCCGGCGACTTCATCGCACCCGTCACCATCCAGTACACGGGGAAGAGGAAGGCGAGCGTGAACAGCAGCAGGGTGCCGGTGAAGACGGTCCAGTAGACCGCCTTGCCGCGCGGCCGGGCCAGAGTCGCCGGGGAGACGAGGGTACGGGTGCTCACGCGTCCTCACCTCCGGTGCGGGTCAGTCGCAGATATACGGCAGAGAAGGCGCCGAGGAGTGCGAGAAGCAGGACGCTGAGGGCGCAGGCACCGCCGAAGTCGTTGTAGAGGAAGGCGTACTTGTAGATCAGGTAGAGGACGGTGACCGTGGCGTTCTCCGGGCCGCCGCCCGTGATGACGAAGGGCTCGGTGAAGACCTGCATCGTGGCGATGATCTGAAGGAGCATCAGCATCAGGATGACGAAGCGGGTCTGCGGGATCGTGACGTGCCGGATGCGTTGGAGCAGGTTCGCGCCGTCGAGTTCGGCCGCCTCGTAGAGCTCGCCCGGGATGGACTGCAGCGCGGCGAGGTAGATCAGTACGGTGCCGCCCATGTTGGCCCAAGTGGCCACGATGACAAGGGAGATGAGTGCGGTGTCGGCGCCGTTGGACCAGTTCGAGGTCGGCAGGTGCAGGAAGCGCAGCGCCTCGTTGGCGAGGCCGGCGCCCGGGTCGTAGAACCACTTCCACAGCAGGGCGCTGACCACCGGCGGGATCATCACCGGCAGATAGACCACGACCCGGAAGAATGCCTTGGCGTGCCTCAACTCATTGAGGACCAAGGCGAGTACGAAAGGGATCGCGAAGCCGATCAGCAGGGCGAGCACCGTGAAGGTGAGGGTGTTGCGCCAGGCCGCCGTGAACTCCGGGTCGGCGAAGACGCGGGTGAAGTTGGCGGTGCCGACCCATTCGGGGTCACTGCCCGGCGTGTACTTCTGGAAGGCGATCACGACGGCGCGGATCGCCGGATACCAGGAGAACAGGGCGAAGCAGACGAGGCCGCCGAGGAGGAAGCCATAGGCGCGGGCCTGGTCGGCGAGGATGCGCCGCTTCCGGTCCCGCGCCGGGGGCGGCGCCTGCATCGGGAGGACCGGGACCTCCGCGACGGTCCGTCGCTGAGCGGTCTTGGTCATGGTCCGTCAGCCCCGGGCCAGGATGCCGTCGACCTTGCTGGAGGCGTCCTTGAGAAGCTGATCGATGTCGGCGTCCTTCTTGGTGAGGACGGCGGAGACGACGCCGTCCAGGACGGAGTAGATCTGCTGGGCGTGCGGCGGCTCGATCTTCATGTCGAGGCTCTGGTTGCCGTCGAGGAAGGCCTGGTAGTTGTCCACGGGGACATTGGCATTGGCCTTCTTGACCTGCTGGTCCTTGGCGTCGGCGGCGCCGGTGAACAGCCGGGGCTCGGGCAGCCCGACGGGGGCGCCGTTCTTCCTGGCGCGGGCGTAGTCGCCGGTGAAGCCGTCGCCGGGGGTGAGGAACATGTGGTCCAGCCACTTCAGTCCGGCACGGATCTGCTCGGGGCTCGCCTTCTTGTCGAACATGTAGCCGTCGCCGCCGATGAGCGTGCCCTGGCCGCCGGGCATGGGGGCGAGCGCGAGGTCCTTGTAGTCGCCGCCCTTCTCCTTGACCAGGATCGGGATGTTGTCGGGCGCGGAGAGGTACATGCCGAGTTTGCCGGAGCCCATCAACTGCTGGACGTCGTTGATGACGAGGAGCTGCTTGCTGCCCATGGAGTCGTCCGTCCAGCGCATGTCGTGCAGGTTCTGGAGGACGGCGCGGCCCGCGGGAGTGTCGATGGTGGCCTTCTTGCCGTCGGCGGAGACGACGTCCCCGCCCCGGGAGTAGAGCTCGGCGGTGAAGTGCCAACCGCCCTGGTTCTGGGCGCTGTAGTCGGCGTAGCCGATGGTTCCGTCGCCGAGGCCGGCGATCTTCATGGCGGCGGTGCGCAGTTCGTCCCAGGTGGCCGGGGGCTGGTCGGGATCGAGTCCCGCCTCCTGGAATAGCTTCTTGTTGTAGATGAGACCCATCGAATAGCCGGTGCGCGGGATGCCGTAGACCTTGCCGTCGACGGTGTAGATGTCGCGCAGCTGCCGCTGGATGGTGTTGTAGCTCTTCAACTCCTTGATGTACGGCGTGAGATCGGCCGCCTGGTTGATGTCTACGACGTGCCGGGCGTCCGTGAAGTACGTGTAGAAGACGTCCTCCATCTGACCGCCGGCGAGTTTGGCGTCGAAGGTCTTCGGGTCCTGGCAGGGGAAGGCGTCATGGGCCACGACGTCGATGTCCGGGTTGGCCTCCTCGAAGGACGCGATGTCCTGCTCGAAGAAGCGTCGGTCGACCTTGGCGCTCTTGGGCGGCATGCAGTTGACCGTGATACGGGTCTTGCCGCCCGCCGATTCGCCGCCGCCCGACCCGCAGGCGGAGACGGCGAGCGTGAGGGCGAGGGAGCAGACGCTGAGCGCGACAAAGGAATGGCGGAACCCGGTGCTTCTCATCGGTGGACCCCTCTGGGCAGGAGCGGTGGGCGCCGCACACTCAAGCACCGGCGACATCTGTCCGCAAGATGTCACGCAGAATCTGCAATTATTCGACAGGATGACGGCTCTGGTGCGGGCCCCTACCCCCGAGGCGCTTGCGCGGTCGAGCCTCGAACCACCAACTCCGGCTCGAACAACAGCTCCTCGGCCGGTACGGCACTGCCCGCGATCTGCGCGTTCAGCAGCTCCACGGCCGCCCGCCCCATGGCCTCGATGGGCTGGCGGACGGTGGTGAGCGGAGGCTCGGTGCAGTTCATGAACGCCGAGTCGTCGTACCCGACGACGGAGATCTCCGACGGGACGTCAAGCCCCTTGCGGCGAGCGGCCCTGACCGCCCCGAGCGCCAGCGGGTCGCTCGCGCAGATGATGCCGGTGACGCCCCGGTCGATCAGCCGGGAGGCGGCGGCATGCCCGCCCTCGATCGAGAAGATGGCCCGCGCCACACGCTCCTCGGGCAACTCCCCCGCGATACCCCGCGCGGCGGCCAGCTTCCGCGCCGACGGCACATGGTCACCCGGCCCGAGCACCAGCCCGATCCGCTCGTGCCCCAGCGAGGCCAGATGCCGCCAGGCCTGCTCCACGGCGACCGCGTCGTCGCAGGACACCCCCGGGAACCCCAGGTGCTCGATCGCCGCGTTGATCAGCACGACCGGGATATTGCGGTCGGCGAGCAGCCTGTAGTGATCGTGCGGCGCGTCGGCCTGGGCGAACAGCCCGCCGGCGAACACAACACCGGAGACCTGCTGCTGCAACAGCAGCGCGACATAGTCGGCCTCGGACACCCCACCCTTGGTCTGCGTACACAGCACCGGCGTCAGCCCGAGCTGCGCGAGCGCACCACCGATCACCTCGGCGAACGCCGGGAAGATCGGATTCTGCAACTCCGGCAGCACCAGGCCGACGAGCCGCGCGCGTTCACCGCGCAACTGCGTCGGCCGCTCATAACCGAGCACATCGAGCGCCGACAGCACCGCCTGCCGAGTGGCCTCGGAGACACCGGGCTTGTCATTCAGCACCCGACTGACCGTGGCCTCACTGACCCCGACCTTCTTCGCCACTTCAGCAAGTCGTCGCGTCATGTACGCAAGAATAGCGCAAGGAACGCAAACGGCTTGCGTGAATGAAACGGCAGCGGTCTCCGCGGATGCGTCAGCTCTCGCCCCGGGCCGCCCACAGTCCCCGCACATGCCCCAGATGCCGGGTCATGACCTCGTGGACGGCCTTCTCATCGCGGGCGATCAGTGCGTCCAGTAGTTCGAGGTGCTCCTCGGCGGAGGCAAGCAGGCGGCCGGCCTCGACCAGTGCGGTGAGGCCGTAGAGGCGGGAGCGTTTGCGGAGGTCGCCGACGACCTCGACCAGGTGGGCGTTGCCGGCGAGGGCGAGCAGGCCGAGGTGGAAGCGGGTGTCGGCCTCGACGTAGGCGATGAGGTCGGCGGCGACGGCGGCCTGGACGATCTCCCGGGCGGCGGGGCGCAGCGCCTCCAGGGAGACCTTGTCGGCGGTCCTGGCCAGCTCCACCACCGTGGGGATTTCGACGAGGGCGCGGATGTGCTTGTACTCGTCGAGCTGTTTCTCGGATACGGCGGTGACCCGGAAGCCCTTGTTGGGGACGGTGTCGACCAGGCCCTCCTTGACCAGGTCGAGCATGGCCTCGCGCACCGGGGTCGCCGAGACGCCGAAGCGGGCGGCGAGCGTCGGGGCGGAGTACACCTCGCCCGGGAGCAGTTCACCGGCGATCAGCGCGGCCCGCAGGGCATCGGCGACCCGCTCCCGGTAGCTGCTCTTCCTTCCGCCCAGGGAGGGCAGCGCCGGGGCGGCTGCGGTGGACGGGGCGCTGGTGCGCTGGGCGGCCATGGGTCTCCTAGCAGGGCAAACAGTGCAATGTCTGGTGCATTGCCTGGGTGCAATGCCTCGTGCAATGTCACGTCTTACTCACCTCATTATCCTCGCCGCTCGAAGGACGCCAGGACGCTCACAGCACGAACCCGGCCGGGAACGGGTCGGACGGGTCGAGCAGATACTGCGCGGTGCCGGTGATCCACGCGCGGCCGGTGAAGCTGGGCAAGACCGCGGGGTGCCCGGCGACCTCGGTGGTGTCCAGGAGCCGGCCGGTGAAATGGGTGCCGATGAACGACTCGTTCACGAACTCGGTGTGCAACGGGAGTTCACCGCGCGCGTGCAGCTGGGCCATACGCGCACTCGTGCCCGTGCCGCAGGGTGAGCGGTCGAACCAGCCGGGGTGGATCGCCATGGCGTGCCGGGAGTGACGGGCCGTGGCGCCGGGGGCGATCAGATGGACGTGGTGGCAGCCGCGGATGGACGGGTCCTCGGGGTGGACGGGTTCCTCCTCGGCGTTGATCGCCGCCATGAGGGAGAGGCCCGCTTGCAGGATGTCGTCCTTGCGGGAACGGTCGAAGGGCAGCCCGAACTGCTCCAGCGGCAGGATGGCGTAGAAGTTGCCGCCGTACGCCATGTCGTATGTCACCGTGCGCCCGTCGGGCAGTGCGATCTTGCGGTCGAGGGCGACGGCGAAGGACGGCACGTTGTGCAGGGTGACCGCCTTCGCCGCGCCGTCCTCCACCGCCACCTCGGCGACGACGAGGCCCGCCGGGGTGTCGAGCCGGATCGTGGTGACCGGCTCGACGACCTCGACCATGCCGGTCTCGACGAGCACGGTCGCCACGCCGATGGTGCCGTGCCCGCACATCGGCAGATAGCCGGAGACCTCGATGTAGATCACGCCCCAGTCGCAGTCGGGGCGGGTGGGCGGCTGCAGGACGGCGCCGCTCATCGCCGAGTGACCGCGCGGCTCGTTCATCAGGAGCTGCTTGATGTGGTCGCGGTGCTCACGGAAGTACAGGCGCCGCTCGTTCATGGTCGCGCCGGGGATCGTGCCGATGCCGCCGGTGATGACGCGGGTGGGCATGCCCTCGGTGTGCGAGTCGACGGCGTGCAGGACGAGTTCGCTGCGCACGGTCCAGCCTCCTTTGCGATCAGCGCGGGTGCGGTTACGCGAGCCCCGCGGCGACGGCCTTCTCGGTGGCGGCGCGGACGGCCGCCTCCTGCTCGGGCAGCAGCGCCACCCTCGGTGGACGGCAGCGTCCCCCGTGGCGGCCGACGATGTCCATCGAGAGCTTGATCGCCTGCACGAACTCGACCTTGGAGTCCCAGCGCAGCAGCGGATGCAGCTGCTCGTACAGCTTCCTCGCCGTGCCCAGGTCGCCGCCGACGGCCGCGCGGTACAGCTCGACCGTGGACTTCGGCAGCGCGTTGGGATAACCGGCCACCCACCCCTTCGCACCGGCGATCGCGAGCTCCAGCAGCACGTCGTCGGCGCCGATCAGCAGATCGAGTTCCGGGGCGAGCTCGGCGAGTTGATAGGCGCGGCGGACGTCACCGGAGAACTCCTTGACCGCGTGGACGTACCCCTCGCCGTGCAGCTTCGCGAGCAGTTCGGGCACGAGGTCGACCTTGGTGTCGATGGGGTTGTTGTACGCCACGACCGGCACGCCCGCCTCGGCGACCTCGGCGTAGTGGGCGAGGACGGAACGCTCGTCGGCACGGTAGGCGTTGGGCGGCAGCAGCATCACGGCCCGACAGCCCGCGTCCCGCGCCTGCTCGGCCCACCGACGGGCCTCGCCGGAACCGTAGGCGGCGACACCGGGCATCACCCGCGCCCCGCCGATCGCGGCGACGGCCGTCTCTACGACCTTGGCGCGCTCCTCGGGGGTGAGGACCTGGTACTCACCGAGCGAGCCGTTCGGTACGACACCGTCGCAGCCGTTCTCGACGAGCCAGGCGCAGTGCTCGGCGAACCTGCCGTGGTCGACGGAGAGGTCGTCGTTGAGTGGAAGGGCGGTGGCGACGAGGACACCGCGCCAGGGTCGGTTCTCGGTGGCGGTCATGTGAGATCCCCTCTCAATAGGGTGTGGCATCGGGGTCTGACATTGGGGTCTGGCATTGGGGTCTGGCATTGGGGTCTGGCATTGGGGTCTGGCATTGGGTTTGTGACATTGGGGTGTGACATATCACTGATCGTGGTCGGACTCGTCGGCCCGGGCCAGCACCCCGAGCGGCACCGGGCGGGCGAACGGCCGCGGAGACGAGGTGAGTTCGCACCCGGCGACCCCCGCGACGCCGGGCCCGCACACCCGCCCCTGGCACCACCCCATCCCGGCCCGCGTCAGCAGCTTCACGGTCCGCAGATCACCGGCGCCGAGTTCGGCCACGGCCTCCCGGACGGCCCCGGCGGTGACCTCCTCGCAGCGGCACACGACGGTTTCGTCGGTGACCTGCTCGGTCCAGTGGGCGGGCGGGGTGTACAGGGAGCCGAGTGCGGCGGAGAACGCGCGCATCCTGGTACGGACCCTGGCGGCCGCCGCCCAGGCGCCCGGGTCGGGTTCGGTCCCGCGCAGGCGCGCCGCGGCCGAGCGTCCGGCGATATGCCCCTCGGCGAGGGAGAGGGCGGAGCCGCCGATCCCGGTGGTCTCGCCTGCGGCCCAGACGCCGGGCACGTCGGTGCGCTGTTCGGCGTCGACGTGCACGTCGAGTCCGTCGAGCCGGCAGCCCAGGGTCTCGGCGAGGTCGGTGTGCGGGAGCATGCCGTGGCCGACGGCGAGCGTGTCGCAGGCGATACGGCGCTCGCTGCCGGGCCTGACCCGCCCGTCGCCGTCGAGCGCGGCGACGGTCACGGCTTCCAGGCGCTCGGTGCCGTGCGCCTCGACGACCGTGTGCCGGGCAAGGGTCCTCACCCGGTGGCGCAACAGCTGGGCGGCGTACCCGGCGCCCTCGGCGATCTTGCCGGGCTGCCCCGCCAGTGCGCGGGAACGCCGTACGAAGTCCTTGGGGTCGGCGGACTCGACAAGGGCTGTCACCTCGACGCCGGCCGCGGCGAGTCCGGTCGCCACGGGGAGCAGCAGCGGCCCGGTCCCGGCGACCACGGCGGTGCGTCCTGAGACCGCGAGGGCGCCCTTGAGCATGGCCTGGGCGCCACCGGCGGTGACGACGCCCGGCAGGGTCCAGCCGGGAAACGGCAGGACTCTCTCGTAGCCGCCGGTGGCCAGGAGCACGGCGTCGGCGCGCACTTCGGCCGGTTCCTCCTGCTCGGGACCGATGAGCGCGTGGACGACGAACCCC
>JABFVM010000306.1 GCA_013362785.1 Streptomyces sp.
CGGCCGGAGCCGGTCCGGATGGGTGTCGTACAGCCCGTCCACGTGCGTGCCGCCCGCGATCGTGAAATAGCGGTGCAGACGGCCCCGGCCGCCGGCGTCGACCATGCGCGCGTACACATCGGAGTCGGCGGCCTTCGGCAGCAGCGCGTCCAGATCGCCGTGGAGGGTGATCAGCGGTCTGCCGATGCGCCCGGTCAGCGCGACACGGGCCACCGCGCGGCGCACGGACGCCGGACGGGACGCGTAGTCGTACGCGGCATCGGACGGGCACGGCGCCAGGACGTGCTCCGGGGTGCTCCCGGCGGACGGGCCGGGGCAGTGGGCGTCGTACGCGGGGTCGAACTCTGCGCGGTAGATCTTCTGGGTCACTCCCCAGTACGCCTGCTCGTGGTACGGCCACAGAAACTCGGAGCCACGGGCGAAACCGGCCGCGTACAGGTCCTCGTCCCGCGCGGCGCCGAGCATGCGTGCCACTGCCGTGGGCAAGGAGGTGAGCAGATGCGGGCCGTCCGCGGTCCACAGGGCGCCCTCCCAGTCCACGCCGCCGTCGTACAGCTCGGGATGGTTCTCCAGCTGCCAGCGGGTGAGATATCCGCCGTTGGAGATGCCCGTCATGTAGGTACGGCGGGGAGCGTGCCCGTACCGCTGGGCCACCGCCTTGCGGGCGGCCCGGGTGAGTTCGGTGGTCCGTGTGTTCCACTCGGCGACCGCGTCACCGGGGCGTCTGCCGTCGCGGTAGAAGTCGGCGCCGTTGTTGCCCTTGTCGGTCGCGGCGTAGGCGTACCCCCGGGCGAGTACCTGGTCGGAGATCGCCGTGTCCGTCGCGTACTGCCTGCGGGTGCCGGGGGCTCCGGTGACGACCAGTCCGCCGTTCCAGCGGTCCGGCAGCCGGATCACGAACTGTGCGTCGTGGTGCAGGCCGTGCGTGGCGTTGAAGCGGGAGGAGTCCGGGAAGTAGCCGTCGATCTGCATCCCGGGAACCCCGGCCGGCGTTCGGGTGCCCCGTGCCGTCAGCCCCGCCTGGTCGGCCATGTCGGTGTAGGGCGTGCCGGCGAGTCCCGTCGTCGCCAGATCCGCGAGGCAGGCGCTCTGCTGGAAGGCCGCGCCAGGTACCCGGACGCGTTCCAGGTGCGGGCAGTGGCGCTCGCCAACTGGCTTGGCCGCTACGGGAGTCGGCCAGCTCAGCACGCCGGCCACCAGCGCGGCGGCGACGAACGGGACACCTCGGGACAGACGCATGACGGCCTCCTGGAAGGCGGGAGACGGAGCACGACGGGAGAGGACGGAGCCGTGAAGGCTGCCTCATCGTGCGGGCCTGACTCCGGACCTTCCATGGGGTGGGACCACATCGAACGCGGTCACGACATGGGGTCCCAAGACAGCGGCAAAGCTCAGCCCGGGCCGACTACGCCCGAGTGGTGCGAGTCCCCCGGCTCCTCCGTGCACAGGGGAGTACCGGCCCGTCCCACGCCCCCGCAGTCATGTCGCCACCGGCCACCGGCCGCCCGTCACCCGGCGTGCGGCTCAGATCGGTCGTACGGCCATCTTGTCCAGCGCTTCCAGCAGCCCGGGCAGTTCGGGGCCACGGCCCACCGGCAGGACCTCGCCGGGTTCGTCGTCGAGGAGCACGAAGGCGATGTCGTCGGTCCTGGCGACGAGCGACCAGCCGGGGCCGTCCGCGCGCAGGGTCCGCGCGTCACCGGGGGCGAAGGACGACCGGACGCGGCCGAGAGGGGGCGGGGACTCCACGTACGCGCGCGCCTCGGCGAGGACCCGCCGGATGCCGCTGTGGCCCCCCTGGCTCCCGGCCTTCTCGGCGTCCTCGGCGGCCTCGCCCTTGCCGTCGCCTCCGTCAGCGCTTCTGCCGTCGCCTCCGCCGTCGCCCCCGTCGGCGCCCTCGGCGGAGTCCGACCCGTCGCCCGGCGTCGCGAACTCGGCGTCGTCGATCTGCTCCCGCCACGTCGCCCACTGCAGGGCGATCTCGTCGGCGCCCAGGCGCCGCTGAGCCGGACCCCACACGCTGGTGTCGGGCGGCGTCAGCGGGGGGCCGTCGGCGATCTCGGGGCCGGGATCGTGCGGTGCCGGGACGTTGGGGGCGGCGACGGCGACCGCGAGGGGCCAGCCGGGCAGCGCGGCCACGACCGTACGTTCGTCGGGTGACAGGTCGTACTCCATGCCGCAGTCCCAGGACGCGATGGCGACCGCGACCAGGGAGACGTCGTCGATGACGACCGTCCACCGGGCGCCGTCGCCGTCCTGGCCGAGGACCAGGCCGTATCCGTCCGCCAGCGGCGCGAGGTCGAGCGCCGCGCAGGCCTCCGGATAGTCGTCGCCCAGCACGCTCGGGAACTTCGCCGGCGTCAGCAGCACCGCCGTGAGCACATAGAGCGCATCGTCCGCGGCGGCGACGGCCTCCTCGTCCGTCCCGGCCATCCCAGCCTCCCCATCGGTTCGTCCATCGGCGCGCACCCTAGTGCGACCGGAAGCACCTTGTCACGACTCCCAGACACACCCGGAGCTGCAGTTTTCCGACTGGACGGGGCGAATCGACCGCGATTGTCCGCGGTGTCAGGCCGCCGGGATCCCCAGGAGGTCCCGCGCGACGGTCTGCGGCGACTCGTCGCGCTCCCGGGCGAGCGCGATGACGGCCCGGCACGCCAGCTCGCTCACCCCGAACGAGAGCGCCTCCGGAGACACCCAGCCGGCGGCCTCGTCGACCTGCTCCTGGTCGTCCTCCGCGCGGGCCGACACATACACCGCGGCCGCCTCGAACAGATTGTGTGTGCGCGTGTCCTTGCCCGTGTCCGCCTCCACACGCAAGGAACGGAGAAATATCGCACACGACTTGCGCACCCTGGCCCACATACTGAGCACCTTCCCCCTGTCTGGCCTAACTGACTGATCATCCATCTTCCCTCATTCAACGTAGAGTTGAAGCCTCGGCTGCAGAAGGGGGTCGGCGCGGTGAAGCGCTTCGAGCGGCTGGACCAGATCAGGCGGATGGACCCGTTCCGCGAGGCCTCGGAGATCTACCGGCTCACCGCGGCGTACGAATTCCCCTGGGACTTCACCAGAGCACTGGAGTTAGCGCTCTACCGCACCTACGCGGTGCCCAGCATCGGCCGGCTCCTCGCCGAGACGGCCGAGCTCACGGACCGCTCGCAGAAGCGCTACGACGACACCTCGCTGCTTCTCGACGCCGTCGTCGAGCACGGGTTCGGCAGTGAACAGGGCCGCACGGCGATCCGCCGGATCAACCAGATGCACCGCAGCTACGACATCAGCAACGACGACATGCGCTACGTGCTGTGCACATTCGTCGTCATGCCCAGGCGATGGATCGACGCCTACGGCTGGCGCAGGCTCTCGCGTCACGAGATCGTGGCCTCCGCCGTCCACTACGGGACTCTGGGCCGGCACATGGGCGTCAAGGGCGTACCCGAGTCCTACGAGGAGTTCGAGGCCTGCCTCGACGCCTACGAGGAGGCGCACTTCGCCTGGGACGAAGGCGCCCGACGGGTCTCGGACGCGACCATCGATCTGATGGCCTCCTGGTATCCGCGCCCCCTCGCGCCCCTTCTGCGCAGCTCGACACTCGCCTTGCTCGACGAACCGCTGCTGCGGGCCTTCCGCTATCCGGCGCCGAGCGCCACCACCCGTGCTCTCGTACGGCGTGCGGTACGCGCGCGTGGGCGTGTGGTGCGTCTGCTGCCGCCGCGCCGGGCACCGCACTACGCACGCCAGAACTGGGAGATCAAGGGCTACCCCAACGGCTACCGGCTCGAAGAGCTCGGCACCAGCCCGGTTCCCGGCGTCAGCGGCTGCCCCGTCCGCCGCATCGGCCGGTCAGCCGCCGAGTGAGGCGATCGTCTCGCGCAGCCAGGTGAGTTCGGCACGGGACGTGGCGCGCGCGATGGTCAGGATGCCGCGCCGGAAGGGGTCGTCCAGCTCCTCCGCGCTCAGCGGCCGGTCACCGTCGTAGAAGAAGCTCGCGGGCTCTTCGAGGAAGGCCAGACGACGTCGCAGTACGGCGGACTGGGCTGCCGCGTCGTCCAGGTGCCGCAGGAAGGCGAGCACCGTGAACCAGCGGTTCTCGTCGCTGATGTCGCGCGCGTCGGGCTCGGCCAGTCGGCGGCGCAGCTCCTGGCGTCCCGCTTCGGTCAGCGTCAGGACGTGACGCGGAGCAGCCACTGATCCGGGCTCCGTGGCGCGGGCCAGCAGGCCTGCCTTCTCCAGCCGCTTGATCGCGGGGTACAGCGTGCTCTCGGCGACCGGTTTCACGTGCCCCGTGAGCGCCGCGATGCGTTTGCGCAGCTCATAGCCGTGAAGCGGGGTGCCGTAGAGGAATCCGAGGATGGCGAGCTCCAGCATGCCCACATTGTCACTCAGTTCCGCTGTACATCTGGGCTGCTGTACGCCCGAGATGCCGTACATCGCTCTGGCAATACATCGGCGTCGAGGTATATCGTTTTGCGCACCGACCGAAGACTCCAGAAGACTCCAAGGGGACGCGATGAGACAGGCCGAGTTCGACGGCAAGGGCAACTGCATCCGCTGGACGGAGACGCCGGGGGAGGGGCCCGCGCGCGTGTACGTGCACGGACTGGGGTCGGTCTCCGCCGTGTACCACGCTCACATCGCGGCCCGGACCGAACTCGCGGGCCGCCGGAGCCTGTTCGTCGATCTGCCGGGGCACGGCATCAGTGACCGGCCCGAGGACTTCGGTTACCGGCTGGAGGACCACGCCGACGCCCTGGCAGCGGCCCTGGACGGGGCCGGGCTGACCGGCGCCGAGCTGATCGCGCACAGCATGGGCGGTTCCGTCGCCATCGTGCTCGCCCGTCGACGGCCCGACCTCGTCTCCCGGCTGGTGCTGACCGAGGCCAACCTCGACGCTTCGCCCCCTCCCGCTGCGGGGAGCGCCTGGATCACGGCCTACCAGGAGGACGAGTTCGTCGACGGCGCCCACGCGCGCGTGCTGGAGGGAGTCGGGCCGCTGTGGGCCGCGACCATGCGCCTGGCCGACCCGCGCGCCCTGCACCGCAGTGCCACATGGCTGAGGCGCGGTTCCGAGCCGATCATGCGGGAGATCCTCGAAGAGCTGTCGATCGACCGGGTGTACCTGCAGGGCGAGCTCAGCGGTGAACTCCCCGGCAGGCAAGCCCTGGAGACCGCCGGCGTGCGCGTCGTGACCGTGCCCGGCGCCGGCCACAACGTCATGTTCGACAACGCCGACGCCTTCGTGGCGGCGGTCGCCGGGCAGGGCTGAGGGGTCAGGACTCCCGTACGGCCAGGGCCAGGAAGCGGTCGTCCTCGTCGACGTACGACGTCATGCGCCACCCGGAGCCGGCCAGCAGCGGCCGGAGATTGGGTTCGGCCCGCAGATCCTCCGGGGTGATCTGCCTGCCCTGGCGTGCGGCGAGTGCCGCCCTGCCGATCGGGTGGAACAGCGCGAGCATGCCGCCGGGACGCACCACCCGCGCCAACTCCCGGAGGTTCTCCGCCGGATGGGGCAGGTGCGCGATGAGGCCGGCGGCGAACACGGCGTCGAGGGACTCCGACCGCACCGGCAGCGCGGCCACGTCGGCTAGCAGCAACTGTCCGTCCGCGGCCCGACCGGCCCGTACGGCGGCCTCCAGCATCGCCGGGGTCAGATCGGCCCCGACGACCACTCCCGAGGTCCCCACGGCGGCACGCAGCGGCGGCAGGGCGCGTCCCGTGCCGCAGCCCGCGTCGAGCACGCTGTCGCCCTCGCGCAGCCCGAGCTCGGTTACCGCGGCCGCGTAGGCGGGACCGTCGTCGGGGAACCGGCGGTCCCAGTCGGCCGCGCGGGCGGTGAAGAACTCCTGCACATGTGTGTGGTCGTCGCTCATGCACCGCATGATCCCTCACCGACAAGGAGGACGCCGCTGTGCACACGTTCGAGCGCGACGCGATCGTTCCGGCGCATCTCTGCGTCATATTCCAACAGCTTTCGAAATGCGCCCCCTTCATGCGCCCCTGCCCCGGCTAGCGTCCCGAGGCCATGGGACACCTGGACCACGCCGCCCTCGGCTGGCTGACCCCCGCGCTGTCATACGTGATGGCCTGCATAGGCGCCGCGCTCGGCCTGCGCTGCACCGTCCGCGCGCTCGGCGCCACCGGCCGGTCGCGCCGCAACTGGCTCATCACCGCGGCCTCGGCGATCGGCACCGGCATCTGGACCATGCACTTCGTGGCCATGCTGGGCTTCAGCGTCAGCGGCACCGACATCCGCTACGACGTGCCGCTCACCATCGTGAGCCTCCTGGTCGCCATGGCCGTCGTCTGTGCCGGCGTCTTCGCCGTCGGCAGCAGCCGTGACCGCACCCGTGCGCTCCTCCTCGGCGGGCTCACCACCGGGCTCGGCGTCGCGAGCATGCACTACCTGGGCATGGCTGCCGTACGACTGCACGGTGACGTCGACTACGACCCCGTGCTCGTCGCACTCTCCGTCCTGATCGCCGTCGTGGCGGCGACGGCGGCCCTCTGGGCGGCGCTCAACATTAAGTCGCCGGTCGCCGTCACCATCGCCTCCCTGATCATGGGCGCGGCGGTCAGCAGCATGCACTACACGGGGATGTTCGCGGTCTCCGTGGACGTCGCGCCCTCCGGCGAGGTCCTGCCCGGGGCCACGGCGATGCAGTTCATCTTCCCCCTCGCCGTCGGCCTCGGGTCCTACCTGTTCCTGACCTCGGCCTTCGTCGCACTGTCGCCCACCGCGGGGGAACGCGAGGCATCCGCGTCGGCCGAGCGGCCGGTCGAGGGCGCCGTCGGCTAGCGGCGGGTGCCGGCCGGCGACGGCCACAGAGGGCGGACTTCCGCGCCACCTCCGAGCGCGAAGGCACGCCCCCGAACCACTTCCGAGCGAGGAGGCCATGCGTACACCCCGTAGGACCACTGAGGCCGACGGCCGGACGCCGTCCCCGCCCCTCGTGCGCGGCCGCCGCGCCCATGCCGGACCGCCCGCCGACGAAGGCCCCCAAGAGCCCACGGGCGCGACGCCGGATGACTCTCCCACGCGCGCGGAGCAATGGCGTATACGCCCGCGCACCGTCCGAGCCAAGATCGTCTGCCTGCTGATGGTGCCGGTCGTCTCGCTGCTGGCGCTGTGGGCCTACGCCACCGTCACCACCGCCCAGGACGTCTCCAGGCTGCGCCAGTTGCAGCGCGTCGACTCCGAGATCAGGACACCCGTGGCGGCCGCCGTCGCCGCCCTCCAGGCCGAACGCGCGGCCGCGGTGCACTACGCGGGCGACCCGTCCGCCGAACAGGGCGACGCCTACAAGAAACTCGCGCAGGACACGGACAAGGCGGTGGCGCGGCTGCGGCTCGACGACCGCAACACTGTCGCCGACGGCGAGGAACTCCCCGCCGGAGTGGCCCGGCGCCTCGAAGCCTTCGTCACCGGCGCCGAGCAGCTGACCACCGTACGGCGCGCCGTACTCGACCGCCGCACGGGCTGGGACGAGACGTACGGGCAGTACACGAAGACCATCGTCGGCGCGTTCTCGGTGGGCGGCGCGCTCACCGGCATCCAGGACGCCGAACTCGGCTCCGACGCGCGCGTGCTGCTCGAATTCGCCCGCGCGGGCGAGGCACTGGCCCAGGAGGACGTCGTGCTCGACAGCGCACGCCTCGCCGGGCACCTCGACGGACAGCGGCTACGGCTGTTCACCGGCGCCGTCGACACCCGGCGCGCCCTCACCGAGTCCGCCGTCGCCGACCTGCGGGGCCCGGAACGCGCGGCCTGGCAGGCCCTCGCCGACGGCAACGCCTACGGGACGGTGGCCGCCGTCGAGGACAAGGTCCTCGCCAACGCACCCGGAGTGCAGGCGATAGACGCGGCGGCGGAGGCGACTTGGCGCAAGGCACACGCACGCGTGCAAGGCGCGATGCGGACGATCGAGCAGGACGCCGGGCGCGATGTGGCCGAGCGCGCCGACCCGTTCACCCGGGGTCTGCTCACCCCTGCCGGTGCCGCCGTGCTCTTCGGCCTCGCCGCTGTCGCCGCCTCACTCGTGATCTCCGTACGCATCGGCCGCGGCCTCGTCGTCGAGCTGGTGAGCCTGCGCAACAGCGCCCTGGAGATCGCCCGGCGCAAACTTCCCGAAGCCATGCGGAGACTAAGGGCCGGCGAGGAGATCGACGTCCGGGCCGAGGCGCCGCCCGGACCACCCGCCGAGGACGAGACCGGTCAGGTCGGCGAGGCCCTGGGCACCGTCCACCGTGCCGCGCTCCGGGCCGCCGTGGAGCGCGCCGAACTCGCCAGCGGCATCTCCGGCGTCTTCGTCAACCTCGCCCGCCGCAGCCAGGTCCTCGTGCACCGCCAACTGAGCCTGCTGGACAGCATGGAGCGGCGCTCCGACGACCCGAACGAACTGAGCGACCTCTTCCGGCTCGACCACCTCACCACCCGCATGCGACGCCACGCCGAGAGCCTGATCATCCTCTCGGGAGCGGCACCCGGGCGGGCCTGGCGGATGCCGGTGTCCCTGACCAACGTGGTCCGCGCGGCCGTCTCCGAAGTCGAGGACTACGCGCGCGTGGAGGTACGGCAGCTTCCCGAGGCGCAGGTCATCGGCGCGGCCGTCGCCGACCTCACCCACCTCCTGGCCGAGCTCGCGGAGAACGCCGCCCAGTTCTCGCCGCCCCACACGCGCGTGCGCATCACCGGCGAGCCCGTCGGCAACGGCTACGCCGTCGAGGTCGAGGACCGTGGGCTGGGCATGGGCAAGGAGACTCTCGCCGAGGCCAACCGGCGCATCGAGCAGTCCGAGGCGCTCGACCTGTTCGACAGCGACCGGCTCGGCCTCTTCGTGGTCAGCAGGCTCGCGTCCCGGCACGGCATCAAGGTGCACCTGCGCACCTCGCCCTACGGCGGCACCACCGCGGTCGTCCTGCTCCCCACGGCCCTGCTGCACAACGCCACGGCGGAACGTTCCCCCGACGACAGGGCGGCCACCCAGCTGCCCGCCGAACGCGAGCTCGCGCGCGTGTCCGCCGCCGACCGGCACCAGAGTTCGGTCCACGCGGTCGCCGACCGGCACCACGGATCCGCCCGCCCGGTCGCCGACCGGCACCAGGAATCCGTGCCCGCGCCCGCCGACCGGCCCGCGCTGGTGGCTCCCGCACCGCCCGAGGCCGAGCCCACGTCCGACACCGAGCCTCCCGGAGTCACCACGTTGCGACTGCACCGCCCTCCGGCCGACCCCGAACCCTCCGACGACCTCCCACGCCGCGTACGGCAGGCGAGCCTCGCCCCGCAACTGCGCGAGGGACGCGCCGAGGAGCCGCCGGGAGCGCCCACGCACACCTCCCACGACGACCAGCGCACCCCCGAACTCGTCAGGGACCGAATGGCGGCGTACCGCGACGGCTGGGCGCGCGGCGGCGGCAGGCAGCCCGGCCGCCGGGCCACTCCCGATTCCCCGGCGCGCAGCGACAGCAGCGAAGGAGACCTCGCATGATCCAGGATCCGAGCATGAGGGCCGCCCAGCGGTCCGGCGAACTCGACTGGTTGCTGGACGACCTGGTGCTGCGGGTGCGTGAGGTGCGGCACGCCGTGGTGCTGTCCAACGACGGACTCGCCGTGGGCGCGTCGACCGACCTCCGGCGCGAGGACGCCGAGCACCTCGCCGCGGTCGCCTCCGGCTTCCACAGCCTGGCCAAGGGCGCGGGACGGCACTTCGGCGCCGGCGGGGTGCGTCAGACCATGGTGGAGATGGACGACGCCTTCCTGTTCGTGGCGGCGGCGGGCGACGGCTCCTGCCTCGCCGTCCTCACCGCCGTGACCGCCGACATCGGGCTGGTGGCGTACGAGATGGCACGGCTGGTCAAACGCGTCGGCGAGCACCTCCGTACGCCGACGCGCGCAGCCGCGCGGCCGCCCGCCGCGGGATGAGCGGAAGGGCCTCCGCGCACATGACCGAGGACACGACGGACACCCCGCGCGAGCAGGGCAGTCAGTGGTACGACAGCGAGGCCGGGCCCCTGGTGCGCCCCTACGCCATGACGGGCGGGCGCACCAGACCCGGCCCCACCGGGGTGCGTTTCGACCTGATCGCCCTCGTCACCCTGGACGCCGCCGCGCCCGGAGCCGACGAGGACACGGCGCTCGGCCCGGAGCACCGGGCCCTCATCGAGCTGTGCCGCCCGGAGACACAGTCGGTCGCGGAGCTCGCCGCGGGCGCCGATCTGCCTGTAGGAGTCGTCAGGGTGCTGCTCGGCGACCTCCTGGAACTGGGCTGCGTCACCGTCAGCCGCCCGGTACCGCCCGCACAGCTTCCGGACGAGCGGATCCTGCGCGAGGTGATCGAAGGGCTGCGGGCGCTGTAGATGACATGTCAGAACCAGCCGGTCCCGTACGGCCCACTCGTGCATGCGTCCAGGCATCGAACAGGAACAAGATGGTCGGATCGGTTAAAAAGCAGTCCAACACCGCTGAGTGTGGCGGTAGTTGTCATGATGCTGACGTCACACAGCGGCGCCGACCTACGCCGGCACTCCAGAGAGAAGTGATCGATGGTCTCCGAGCACTCCGACGCCTACGACGGTGACACGGGCGCCCTTGCGCTGAAGATTCTTGTGGCCGGCGGATTCGGCGTCGGCAAGACCACCCTGGTGGGTGCGGTCAGTGAGATCAGGCCGCTGCGCACCGAGGAACTGCTCAGCGAAGCAGGTGAGTCGGTGGACGACACGGACGGCGTGGACCAGAAGGTCACCACGACCGTGGCCATGGACTTCGGGCGCATCACCATCCGGTCCGGCCTGTCCCTCTACCTCTTCGGCACCCCTGGGCAGGACCGCTTCTGGTTCCTGTGGGACGAACTGTCGCAAGGAGCCCTGGGCGCGGTCGTCCTCGCCGACACCCGGCGCCTGGAGGACTGCTTCCCCGCCGTGGACTACTTCGAGCACCGGCACATCCCGTTCGTCGTGGCCGTCAACTGCTTCGCCGGCGCCCGGACATACGGCGCCCACGACGTCTCGCGCGCCCTCGATCTGGACCAGGGAACACCCGTGGTGCTCTGCGACGCCCGGGACCGCGACTCCGGAAAGGAGGTGCTGATCCGGCTCGTCGAGTACGCCGGGCGGATGCACACCGCCCGGCTGCTCGACTCCGTCGGCTGACGGCCCTCAGAGGTCCTCGGCCGCCGACTGGCCGCCGACCGGGGTCCGGTGGACCGTCACTCCGCCACACCCTTCTCCGCCAGCACCTTCTCGACCGTGACGCGGATGAGGAGTTCCCCCGGAACGCCGTTACGGGCCCCGAACTCCTCACCGCGCTCCTCGCCCATGTACCGCCCCCCGATACGCCCGGCCCAGTGCCTCAGCTCATCGACGTCCTCGGAAATCCGGGCACGACCCTGCAACACCACGAATCCGTACGGCGGCCGGTCGTCGTCCACACACAGCGCCAACCGGCCGTCACGGACCAGATTGCGCCCCTTCACGCTCGACCTGGCCGTGTTGAACACCACCTCGTCCCCGTCGAGTACGAACCAGATCGGCGTCACATGCGGGCTCCCGTCGGCCCGTACGGTCGACAGCTTCCCGGTGCGTGTGCCGTGCGAGACGAACGCCCGCCATTCCTCATCGGTCATCTTCTGCGCCATGCCCCCATCCTCCTTGCCCATGGGCCGGATCGTCGGGAAGGGTGGCGAAAGGGATTCCTCCGGCGCAGGGGGAGACATCTACACGGGGAGACCGGATCATGGCGCAGAACCAGGGACTTGGTTGGCTCCTGGACGACCTGACCGAGCGCGTCGATCATGTGCGGCATGCGTTGGTGCTGTCCAACGACGGCCTGGTGACCGGCGCGAGCACGGGACTGCGACGGGAGGACGCCGAGCACCTCGCCGCCGTCTCGTCCGGACTGCACAGCCTGGCCAAGGGCTCGGGACGGCACTTCGGCGCGGGCAGAGTACGCCAGACGATGGTCGAGTTCGACGACGCCGTGCTGTTCGTCACCGCGGCGGGCACCGGCGCGTGTCTGTGCGTGCTCAGCGGCGCGGAAGCCGACATAGGCCAGATCGCCTACGAGATGACGCTGCTCGTCAACCGGGTCGGCGAGCATCTCGACGTGGACGCCCGACAACCCGAACGGGCACCGGGAACAGACCTCTGACCTGCTGATTCGTCCCCCCCGCGGAGTTATCCACAGGCCCGCCACGAGATCTGGCGGACCGGCTACGGTTTTGTCACGGCGAGCGCACACAGCGTGAGCCACTGACTCCACGGGGGAGATCGACCATGTCGGGCGACACCATCACCACACCGCAACAGCCCTCCTGCGCGCCGAGCCGGGCGGCCAGGGAGCTCGGACTGAAACGCAGCGACCTGGAGCTCGCCGTCCACCTCGGACTCATCAGGACCGTGCCCGACGAGGGAGGCGGAGGCCGACGCGTCCCCCGCTCCGAGATCGAACGAGTGAGTGCGGGCGCCGGGTTCCCCGAGTCGTTGCTGGAGCGCGTGGAGGTCGTGGGCACGACCCAGGGCGCGCGCCTCATGGAGGTGCCCGTCGGCAGGTTCACCCGCCTCGCACGCCTGGGCCTCGTCGTACCGGTGAAGTGGTATCTGAACCGCTACCGGGCTGTCGTCTGGCTGTATCTCGTCGAGGAGTTGAAGCAGTTCGCCGCCGACGAGAAGAACACGCCACTGCTGAACGCCCGCCGTACACCCGAAGGGCTGCGCGGCATGCTGGACGCGGGCCTGGATCTGCGTCCGCGCAACTGGCGCGGACGACACCGGGGATTTTTGCTGCGACAGACCGACGACCCATGGCAGAGCGCAGGAGCGCTGGCCGCCTTCCTCGATCCCGTCCAGATCGCGGAAATCGTCCCCGACCCCTACGAGCGCTCCCACCTCAACCGTTTCCGGCCCGGGCCGCCGGCGTCCGGAGCGCCGGGTTCGCCCGCCGCGCACATCGCCGAGAGGATCATGACGGCGGACGACCCGGACGAGATCAGCCTGCTGCGGGCCGACCTGACGACGGTCCTGGAGGAAGCCCGCGACCGCCGGCCCGCGCCGCGCCCCACAGCGAGCCGGGCCAAGGCGTCGGCGCATCCGGCGCACATCGGCTCGCCCCGGCTCGACGAGCAGGAGCAGTCGCGCGGCCTGATGAGCTGGCTGCGGCGCCGGAATCCCCGGGCTACAACGCCCTGAACAGACCCTCCTGGACGACGGACACCAGCAGGCGTCCCTCCAGGTCGTAGATCCGTCCGCGGGCGAGGCCCCGTCCACCGGTCGCGATCGGCGACTCCTGGTCGTACAGGAACCACTCGTCCGCGCGGAACGGCCGGTGGAACCACATGGCGTGGTCCAGCGAAGCGATGTCGAAGCTCCGCGGCCCCCACAGGGGTTCGACCGGGATGCGGACCGCGTCCAGGAGGGTCATGTCGCTGGCGTAGGTCAGCGCGCAGGTGTGCACGACCGGGTCGTCACCGAGCGGCCCGACCGCGCGCATCCACACCGCGCTGCGCGGCTCGGCGTCCTTGACGTCCTCGGCGGTCCAGCGCAGCCGGTCCACATAGCGGATGTCGAAGGGCTGACGGCGTGCCATCCGCTCCAACTGCTCGGGCAGCGTGCCCAGATGCTCCCGGATCTCGTCGGTGACCGACGGCAGCGACTCCGGGGGCGGGACCTTGCGGGCCGGCGGCAGCTGGTGCTCGAAGCTCCCTTGCTCAGGCTTGTGAAAGGAGGCGGTGAGATTGAAGATCGTCCGGCCCTGCTGCACGGCGGTGACCCGGCGGGTCGTGAACGACCGGCCGTCCCGCACCCGTTCGACCTGGTACACGATCGGCACGCCCGGCCGCCCCGGGCGCAGGAAGTACGCGTGCAGCGAGTGCACGGGCCGGTCGCCGTCCGTGGTGCGCGCGGCGGCGACCAGCGCCTGGCCGGCCACCTGGCCGCCGAAGACCCGCTGCAGGGACTCCTGCGGGCTGCGGCCACGGAAGATGTTGACCTCGATCTGCTCCAGGTCGAGCAGGTCGACGAGCCTCTCGGCCGGGTTCGTCGTCATGGGTGGGATTCTCCTGTGCTCACAACTGGCCTACGTCGGTGACGCGGACCACCGCGCGGCCCTCCGCGTCGGAGGCCGCGAGGTCGATCTCCGCGCTGATGCCCCAGTCATGGTCGCTGTTCGGGTCGTCGAAGATCTGGCGGACCCGCCACAGGCGGTTCTCCGGCTCCTCCTCGATCACCAGGAGCTTGGGCCCACGGGCGTCGGGTCCGGTGCCGAGGTCCTCGTACTCGTCCCAGTACTTGTCCATCGCATCGCCCCAGGCGTCGGCGTCCCAGCCGGCCTCGGCGTCCATCTCGCCCAGCTCCTCGACCTGGTCGAGCGCGGCGAGCTCGACGCGGCGGAACAAGGCGTTGCGGACCAGGACGCGGAAGGCGCGCGCGTTCGCGGTGACCGGCTTGACCTCGTCGGCCTTCTCCTGCGCCTCCTCGGCGGTCATCTCCTCCGGGTTGGCGAGCTGCTCCCACTCGTCGAGCAGGCTGGAGTCGACCTGGCGCACCATCTCACCGAGCCACTCGATCAGGTCCTGGAGATCCTCGGACTT